>NZ_QETI01000003.1:0-445175 GCF_003105075.1 Comamonas sp. JNW | reverse complement strand
CTTATCGGCTGTTAATTTTTAAAGACCTGACCCAAGAGCCTCAACCCTCAGATCCCCTTCGCCGCGATCAGCGAAGCCTTGTATTGTAGCACAGCTTTTTGAACTGTTTGACAAAGTTTTCAGCGTCTCCGCTAGCCCCTTGTCAGCACCTCAAAAAAGCAAACCTTGCGAACCGCCCTCTTTCGAGTCTGGCAGCTTTGCAAGGCATCGTGCTGTCGATAGACGCTATTGTATAGGCGTTTACCGACAGCTTTTCATGAAATTGCAATTTTTTTCAACTGCAGCGGCCGGTCAGACCTTCCACTTCTCCAGCAGCTTTTCTGGACGCAAGCTGTCGTAGCCTTCGAACGGCTGGTGGATCCAGGGGTTGGTCGCCAGGAACTCCACCGAGTAATCGGGCGTGAAGGTGGAAACACCCTTGGTCCAGATCACCGCACTGCGCAGCTCCGTGATGGGCGCGTAGTTGTTCTTGAGCATGTTGATCACGGCATTGAGCGTGTGACCCGAGTCCGCGAGGTCATCGACCAGCAGCACGCGGCCAGCGATCTCACCCTTGGGGGTGGTGATGAAGCGCGCGATATCCAGGTGACCCTGCTGCGTACCGGCCTCGGCGCGGTACGAACTGGTCGACATGATGGCCAGGGGCTTGTCAAAAATACGGCTCAGGATGTCGCCAGGACGCATACCACCGCGAGCCAGACACAAGATGGTGTCGAACTCCCAGCCCGATTGGTGAATCTTGATGGCCAGTTTTTCAATCAGGCCATGGTACTCGTCGTAGCTGACATACAAGTGCTTGCCGTCTTCAGTAAGCATGGGTTTCCTCAATCAAAAGTAGCAACCAGGGCTTAGGCCTGGTAAGGGTTGTGCATCAGGATCGTATGGTCGCGATCCGGGCTGGTCGAGACAACGGCAATGGGCACACCGGTGACTTCGGCAATACGGTCCAGGTATCGGCGCGCATTGACGGGCAGCTTGTCGTATTCGGTCACACCCACGGTGGTGTCGGTCCAGCCGGGAATGGCTTCGTAGATGGGCTTGCAGCGCTCGATGTCGTCTGCACCCAGGGGCAGCAGGTCGATGCGCTCGCCATCGAGCTCATAGCCCACGCACAGCTGCAGCTCTTCGATGCCGTCGAGCACATCCAGCTTGGTGATGCACAGACCGGACAGGCCGTTGATCTGGGCCGAGCGCTTGAGCAAGGCCGCATCAAACCAGCCGCAGCGGCGATAGCGGCCGGTGGTGACGCCCTTTTCCGCGCCCACGGTGCTCATCACCCAACCGGGGGTGCCTTCCTTTTGCCATTCCAGCTCGGTCGGGAAGGGACCACCACCAACGCGGGTGCAGTATGCCTTGGTGATACCCAGCACATAGTGCAGCAGGCCTGGACCCACGCCAGCGCCGGCAGCCGCATTGCCAGCCACGCAGTTGGACGAGGTCACATAAGGATAGGTACCATGGTCCACATCCAGCAGCGAGCCTTGCGCGCCTTCAAACAGCAGGTTGCCGCCTTCGGCATGCACCTGGTTCAGCTCGGACGAGACATCGGCAATCATCGGCTTGATCAGCTCGGCGTGTTGCATAGCTTCGTTGTAGACGGCATCGAACTGGATCTCGCCATTCTTCATGTACGGAGCGAGTTGCGGGCCGAAGTCGAACTTCTGCGAACCGAGCACGCTCACCAGGATGTGGTTGTGCAGGCTCAGCAGCTCGCGCAGCTTGGTGGCAAAACGCTCGGGGTGCTTGAGGTCTTGCACGCGCAGTGCACGGCGGGCAATCTTGTCTTCATAAGCCGGGCCGATGCCCTTGCCGGTGGTGCCGATCTTTTGCACGCCGCCTTGTTCACGGGCCGCTTCACGCGCCAGATCCAATGCCTGGTGGAAAGGCAGGATCAGCGGGCAGGCTTCGGATACGCGCAGGCGATCACGCACCTGAACGCCAGCCTTCTCCAGACCTTCGATTTCTTCGAACAACTTGCCCACGGACAGCACCACACCATTGCCAATGTAGCACTTGACGCCGGGACGCATGATGCCGCTGGGGATCAGATGCAGTGCCGTCTTCACGCCGTTGATGACCAAGGTGTGGCCGGCATTGTGGCCACCCTGGAAGCGCACCACACCTTGTGCGCTCTCCGTCAGCCAATCGACCAACTTACCCTTGCCTTCGTCACCCCATTGAGTGCCAACCACAACAACGTTGCGACCTTTGGAGATAGCCATGTCTTTTCCCATCCAAGAACAAAATACGGTTAAATGCTGCGCACGATCCACTGGCCATCGACTTCGGCCAGTTCGCGGTCACAATTGAATTCGTCGACTTCATCGTCATGCCCGGGCAAGGCGCAGACCACGGTCTCACCGGTCTGGCGCAGGCGGGCGATGACCTCGCGCATATCGTGGCGGTCCACCCAGGGCGCGCGAATGGCAGCCTTGAGGGGCCGCGGCTCGACCACCGGCACCAGCTGCTTGATATCCAGACTGAAACCAACGGCAGGACGGCTGCGGCCAAAGGCAGCACCCACCTCGTCATAGCGGCCGCCACGCACCAGCGCATCGGTCACGCCTTGCGCATAGATCGCAAAGCGCATGCCGCTATAGTAGGAGTAGCCGCGCAGATCGGCCAGGTCAAACGTCACAGCCGGGCTGTCGATGCGGCTGGCCAGTTGGCGCAGGTCCGCCAGAATCGGTGCAACACCCGGGATGGCTGCCAGGGCCTTTTCCGCCTCGGCCAGTACCTCCACATCGCCATACAGGTTGAGCAAGGCACGCAGTCCATCGCGCTGGGCCGGCGGAAAATCGCGGGTCAGCGACGCGAGCTCGGAGGCATCCTTGACCGCCAGCGCCGCATGCACGCGGCGCAGGGTCGGCAGATCCACCAGCAAGCCCGCCAGCAGGCGCTGAACAATGCGCACATCGGCCAGGTCCACCGAGAAATCATGCAGCTGGGCTACGCGCAGCGACGCGGTCGCCAGCGCGATCACCTCCACATCCGCCTCTACCCCGGCATGGCCGTAGATTTCAGCGCCAAACTGCAAGGGCTCGCGGGTCGCATGGGGGCGATCGGGCTTGGCATGCAGCACCGGCCCGCAGTAGCACAGACGCGCCACACCCTTGCGGTTGAGCAAATGGGCATCGATGCGAGCGACTTGTTGGGTGGTGTCAGGGCGGATGCCCAGGGTGCGACCGGAGAGCTGGTCCACCAGCTTGAAGGTCAGCAGGTCCAGCGCTTCACCGGAGCCGGAGAGCAGCGAGTCCAGATGCTCCAGCAGTGGGGGCATCACCAGTTCGTAGCCGTAAGCACAAGCCGTGTCGAGCAGGCCACGCCGAAGCTCTTCGATGTGTCGCGCTTCAGAAGGCAGCACATCGGCAATGTGATCCGGAAGGATCCAAGCAGACATGGGGAATTGGGAGGGCTGTTAAAAACGTGATTCTACAGGGATGACAGCGGGCGATCCGCATTTCCTGCTCTCGGCACTGCGCCTTTGCGGCCATTACAGAGCCCAGCGCCTAGCGATGCTATAAGAAACCCCAATGAAAAAAGCCACTTTGCGAATGCAAAGTGGCTGGCAGGGAGCGCTGACCCAGGCTTACTTGGTGCCGGACGAGCGATAGCCCTTGAAGAAATCCGAGGACGATGGATCGACCACGATCACGTCCGACTTCTTGTTGAAGCTGGATTTGTAGGCCTCCAGGCTGCGATAGAACTGCGCGAACTGCGGGTCTTTGCCAAAGGCATCAGCATAGACCTTGGCCGCTTCGGCGTCACCCTCACCCTTGAGCGCCTGGGCGTCACGGTAGGCATTGGCCACCGTCACTTCACGCTGGCGATCGGCATCGGCGCGGATCTTTTCACCCACGGCACCACCGGTCGAGCGCAGCTCATTGGCCACGCGCTTGCGCTCGGCTTCCATACGGCTGTAGACCGATTCGGTAATGGCCTCCACATAATCAACGCGCGTGATGCGCACGTCCACAATGTCGATACCCCAGGGCTTGCTGCCCTTGACCGCTTCGAGCACTTCGCGCTTGACGTCGGCCATGGTCTGCTCGCGCTTGCCAGAGATCATGTCCTGCACGGTACGGCGGTTGACCTCTTCCTGGAAGGCATTGCGCACCACACGGTTGAGCTGGATCGCGCCCTGGCCTTCGGTCGTACCCACGTTGCGGATATAGGCCGAAGGGTCGGTGATGCGCCAGCGCACATACCAGTCGATCACCACGCGCTGCTTCTCGGCAGTCAGCATCGATTCGGTATCGGTGCTGTCCAAGGTCAGCAGGCGCTTGTCCAGGTAGGTCACGTTCTGCAGCGGTGGCGGCAGCTTGAAGTTCAAGCCCGGCTCCGTGATGACTTCCTTGATCTGGCCGAGCGCATACTTGATGCCGAACTGCCGCTGATCGACGACAAACACGGTGGAGCTGAGCAAGGCCAGCACCACCAGGACGGTTGAAGCTAAAAATCCCATTCGATTCACAAATCACTCCTAGCGCGACTCGCGGTCACGGGTACGGCTGGTATCACGGGCACGGGCATCGGGCACCGACGGTGCGGGCGCAGGTGCGGTGGTCGTGGACGCGTTCGAGCTGGCAGCAGCATCGCCTGCCGCAGCCCCGCCCTGGGTCTGCTGCATGATCTTGTCCAGCGGCAGGTACAGCAGGTTGGAGCCTTGCTTGGAATCGACCACGACCTTGGTCACATTGCTGTAGACCTGTTGCATGGTTTCCAGGTACAGACGGTCACGCGTGACCACCGGCGCCTTTTGGTACTCGGTATAGATTGACGAGAAGCGCTGGGCATCACCCTGGGCCTGCGCCACGATCCGGGCCTTGTAAGCGGCAGCTTCTTCCATCAGGCGCGACGCCGTACCGGTGGCGCGTGGCACCACATCGTTGGCATAGGCCTCAGCCTGGTTCTTGGTGCGCTCACGCTCCTGCCCGGCCTTGAGCACGTCATCAAATGCCGCCTGCACCTGCTCTGGCGGGCGCACGCCGCCTTGCTGCAGATTGACGCCCACGACCTCGACACCGATCTTGTAGCGATCCAGGATGACCTGCATCAGCTCACGCACGCGGGGCGCAATCTGGTCGCGCTCTTCGGCCAGTGCCGCATCCATCTTCATCTTGCCCACCACCTCACGCACGGCGGTTTCGGCCACCTGGATGACGGTGTCAGCTGGCGCCTTGCTCTCGAACAGCCAGGCACGCGCATCGCTCAGGCGGTACTGCACGGCGAACTTGATCTCGACGATGTTCTCGTCTTCGGTCAGCATCGCCGATTCGCGCAGACCAGTGGTCTTGATGATGCTGTCGCGGCCCACATCGGCAGAGCGGATCTGCGAGACATAGACCAGCTCATGGCGCTGGATCGGATACGGCAGGCGCCAGTTGATACCGGCATTGACGGTCTTGTGGTACTTGCCGAACTGCGTGATGACCGCTTGCTGGCCTTCTTGCACGATGAAAAAGCCGGTACCCAGCCAGATCAGTGCGGCAACGCCGACGATCAGGCCCAGGCCAACGCCTGCGCCCTTGAACTCGGGCGGCTGCCCTGCACTGCCGCGGCCCGTGCCACCGCCTTTGCCGCCACCGAACAAACCACCGAGCTTTTTGTTCAGGTCCTGCCACAGCTCGTCCAGATCCGGGGCACCGTTGGTGCCAGGGCGCTGCGGGTTGGGCCGGTTGTTCTGCTCGGGCGGGTTGTAAGGCGGGCGAGATGGCTCTTGACCTGCATTGCTGCTGTCGTCCTTGCCATCGTCACCCCGCCCCCAGCGAGGATCGTTCAGGTTAAACATTCCGCGCAGGCCCTGCGGCAGCAAGGCCAGGCGCGGAAAACGTGAATGAAGTTTCATTAGCGATGTCTCTATGAATCAGCGTTACAAGCGCATGCAAGCAGCCATTGTGGCAGCCCTAGGAGGCATTTCCCAGCAATTCGTCATCAGCGTCTGGGGCTATCTCCCAAGCATCGCCCGCATCGAGCGCTGCCTGGCGAGCGACCAGGGCCTGGGCCAGGTGCTCGCGCACGGCCTCGAGCCCCTGCCCCTTGGCTGCGCTGACAAAGAATCGTGGAACCTGCACCCCATCGAGCTCATAGCTGTCTGCAAGCGCTGGTGGCCGCCGGTCTGGCTCAATGGCATCCAGTTTATTGAATACCAGAACCTGCGGCACGTTTTCTGCCCCAATTTCCCGAAGAACCTTTTGGACTTGTTGTATTTGTTCCGGGTGGGCAGGGTTGGAGGCATCGACCACATGCAGCAGCAGATCTGCATCGACCGCTTCTTGTAGTGTTGCCTCAAAAGCATTGACCAGCCCGTGGGGCAGGTCACGAATAAAACCGACCGTATCGGAGATGGAGATGGAGCGCTGTGCCGACTCCAAATACATCTGCCGCGTCGTCGTGTCCAAGGTCGCAAACAGCTGGTCAGCAGCGTAGGCGCGGGCCTTGACCACGGCGTTGAAGAAGGTCGATTTGCCGGCATTGGTGTAACCCACCAACGAGACATTGAAAGTGTCGTTGCGCTGGCGCTGGCGGCGCTGCGTGGCGCGCTGCTTCTTGACCTTGAGCAGCCGGTCCTTGGTGCGCTTGATCGCATCGTTGATCATGCGCTTGTCCAGCTCGATCTGCGTCTCACCCGGGCCGCCACGCGTGCCGATACCGCCGCGCTGGCGCTCCAAGTGCGACCAGCGGCGCACCAGGCGCGTGCTGAGGTACTGCAGCTTGGCCAGTTCGACCTGGAGCTTGCCTTCATGGCTGCGTGCGCGCTGCGCGAAGATCTCGAGGATCAGCAAGGTCCGGTCATTGACCGGCATCTGCAAATGGCGCTCCAGATTGCGCTGCTGGGCCGGGCTGAGCGCCTGGTCAAACAGGATCTCGGTGGCACCATGGGTCTGCGCCACCAGGCGGATCTCATCGGCCTTGCCGCTGCCCACAAACAGCGCCGCGTCGGGCACCTTGCGCTTGCACACCAGGCGCGCGACCGGGTTCAGGCCAGCCGTTTGGGCCAGCAGTCCCAGCTCTTCGAGCTCGGAATCGAAGTGCGGAAAACCAAAATCCACCCCGACCAGCATGACCGGGGTGGATTTTTTGTCGTTGGAATTTTGTTGATTACTCAATGATGTAGAGCTGCTCACCCGCGAGTTGCGCGAGTGTTGTGCTATCAAAAGCGTTAGGCTGAAGCTTCGTTGTCTTGCGAGTCAGGTGCCGAGAAGTTCACGGCACGACCGGGGACAATGGTCGAGATCGCATGCTTGTACACCATCTGGGTGACGGTGTTGCGCAGCAGCACAACGTACTGGTCAAAAGATTCGATCTGGCCTTGGAGCTTGATGCCGTTGACCAAATAGATGGACACTGGCACATGCTCGCGGCGCAGAGCGTTGAGGAAGGGATCTTGCAGAAGTTGGCCTTTGTTGCTCACGATATTCTCCGTGTTCGGACAGTGTTGTTGTAAAACGCCACCTTACCACAGTGGCATCCTAACTGAACGATAAATGGTTTTTTCCATGTGATGGGTCTGTGGATCAGACCTCATCTCACTTGTACGCTATCAATCTTTGTCAGCGTAAGGGTTATGTGAGGTCTTGAATTCAATCCGCAAGGGGGTGCCGATCAAATTAAATTCCTTGCGGAAACGCCCTTCCAGGAATCGCTTGTACGCATCGGTGATGTGTTCGAGCGAATTGCCGTGGATCACGATCACCGGCGGGTTCATGCCACCTTGGTGCGCATAGCGCAGCTTGGGGCGGTAAGGCCCGATCTTCTTGGGGGTCTGGTACTGCACCGACTCCAGCAGCACGCGCGTGAGCACGGGCGTCGGCATCTTGCACAGGGCCGACTTGTGCGCCTGGGTCATCGAGGTCCACAGCGGGCCCAGGCCCTGGCGCTTCTTGGCCGAGATGAAGTGCAGCGGTGCAAACTTCAAGAAGGACAGGCGCAGCTCGATTGAGCGCTCCAGCATCTGGCGGCCGTAATCATCGAGCGCATCCCACTTGTTGACGGCCAGCACCACGGCGCGACCGCTCTCCAGAATGTAGCCGGCGATGTGGGCGTCCTGGTCGGTCACGCCTTGCGTGGCATCGAGCAGCAGCAGCACCACGTTGGCGCCTTCAATGGCCTGCAAGGTCTTGACCACCGAGAACTTCTCGATCGCCTCGAACACGCGGCCCTTGCGGCGCAGACCCGCGGTGTCGATCAGCTGGAACTTTTGGCCACTCTTCTCGAACGGCACCGCAATCGCATCGCGCGTGGTACCGGCCATGTCAAAGGCCACCAGGCGCTCTTCACCCAGCCAGGTATTGATCAAGGTGGACTTGCCCACATTCGGGCGCCCTGCCACGGCCAGCTTGATGACGCTCTCATCTTCTTCGGGCTCTGCATCCTCGTCCTGGCTGAGCCAAGGCAATTTCTCCAGCGCCATGTCGATCATGGTGCGGATGCCCTGACCGTGCGCGGCCGAGACCGGGAACACCTCACCCAGACCGAGCTCATAGAACTCGGCCAACTGGCCGCCGTCCTTCATGCCTTCGGCCTTGTTGCCCACCAGCATGGCAGGCTTGCCCAGGCGGCGCAGGTAGCCGGCAATCTCATGGTCCTGGGCCGACAGGCCCAGGCGCACATCGACCACGAACAGCACCACATCCGCCTCGGCCACGGCCTGGCGGGTCTGCTTGGCCATTTCCTTGAAAATGCCACTGGTCGCATCGGGCTCGAAACCACCGGTATCGATCACGATGTATTCGTGCTTGCCCTGACGGCCTTGGCCGTAATGGCGATCACGCGTCAACCCGGCAAAGTCGGCAACGATGGCGTCGCGCGACTTTGTCATGCGGTTGAACAAGGTGGATTTGCCCACATTGGGGCGCCCCACCAAAGCAATAACTGGCTTCATTCCTGACTACTTTTTCTTTTCTTACTCGGGCCGAAAGCCATACACCGCGCCGTCATTCGTCTGCACCACCATGGTGTTGCCCGCCACTACCGGCGCCACGGAGATACCGGAGCTGTTGGTAGAGAAGCGGTTGAGCGGCGAGCCGTCTTTCTTGGACAGCATATGCACCGTGCCCGAACTATCACCAAAAATCACAGAGCGGCCCAGCACCAGCGGCTGGCTCAGCTTGCGGTAGCGCAGGCGATTGCTCGTCCACACCACGCTGCCGCCCTCATGCGCCCAGGCTGTGATCACGCCATTGCCATCGGCACCGGCCACCACCTCGGCATCACCCGAGATGCCATTGATACCGTCGGCACGCACGGTCCAGCTCAGCTGCGCGGTAGCGGCATCAATACAGCCCACGGCCATCTGGTAGGCACGCGTGCACAGCACCGAGCCTTGGCGCGAGACGCCACCCACCAGCTCCACCAGACGCTCAACGTCATTGGTGCCACGGGGGCTGGCAATCGGCACTTCCCAGCGCAGTGCGCCAGTGTTGGGGTCGATACCGACAAAGCGGCCCGAGACGCCAGCGACCAGGGTGTCCTGGTAGGCGGTCAGCACACCGCTTTGGCGCAGCACCAGCGCTTCGCTGGTCTTGGCCTGGCTCCAAAGTGCCTGGCCTGAGGCCGCATCAAAGGCCTGCACCGAACGGTCCGCACTTTGCACAAAGATGCGCTCGCCCGCCACCAGCGGCGCGGTATAGACACGCGCTGGCAGGCGCTTGCGCCACATTTCCTTGCCCTGGGTCAGCGCCACCAGGTTGCCGTCTTCGGTCACCACAGCGGCCCATTTGCCATCACTGCCCACGCCCGCCGAGAGCTTCTGGCCCACGTTGACGCGCCAGAGATCGGCACCCGTGTCGGCATTGATCGCAGCCACCTGGCCGTCGGCCGAAGCCAGGGTCACCACCTTGCCGCTGACATTCATCACCAAGGTGGGATTGCTCTTGCCAATCCGCTGCGTCCAGACCTGCTGCACGGACAGCAGTGCGACATTGGGCTCCAGCTCAGTGGGCTTGCGCTTGTCCGACGAGAACAAAGAGCAGCCCGCAATGGCCAGCGCCACTGCCGATACCGTCAAAACCTTGGCTGCAGCAGCTGCTGCAGCATATGCCTGTTGTTGTTTCATGCGCACTGCCTTCTGCCATCCATCACTTCAGATCTTCGCCCAGCGCATTGAGCTTGACGGAGATCACGTTGCGGTATTCCACGCCCGGTTCGGTCTTTTGCAAGGCCGCCTTGTAGGACTCGATGGCTTGCGCCTTGTCGCCCTTGGCCAGGTAGACATCGCCCTTGTGGTCTGCCACCACGGCATCGAACTCGGTCGGCATCTTGGTGCCCAGCACCTTGAGCGCCTCGTCATAGGCCTGGCTGTTGAGCAGCACCGCTGCCAAACGCACGCGGGCGGTGGCCTTGAGGCCTTCGTCCGATGCATTGTCTGCCACCCAGGTGAGCGCTGCCTTGGCATCGTCCATCTGGCCCTTGTCACCCGCCGCCTTGGCCACCAGCAGACCGGCATGCGCCGCCTGCACAGTGCTGCCGTAGTTGCTGCGCAGATCGCCAAAGGCCTGGTCGATACGGGTCTTGTCACCCGAGTTGACGGCCGATTCGACCGCCGACGACAGTGCGCTCGCTTGCGATGCCTGGCGGTTTTGCCAGTACTGGTAGCCATTCCAGGCGGCAAAGCCACCCAGCACAATCACCAGTACCGTGGTGATCAAGGTGCCCCACTTGTTCCAGAAGTGCTTGAGCTGGTCTATCTGTTCCTGTTCTTCCAGATCTAAATGCGTTGCCATATTGTTCTAATGGAGTTGAATCAAAAAAAAGCTTGCCGCTGCGACTGCGCTTATGCGCGCAGTTGCGCTGCCCAATCGGCCACGGCGTCGATAGCGCGTTCAGCTTGGGCGCCCTCGCCATCGCGCAGCTGCTTGACGGTCACCATGCCGCGCTGCATCTCGCCGCTGCCAAAAATCAGCGCGCAAGCGGCGCCGCTGGCATCGGCCTTCTTGAACTGCGACTTCATGCTGCCCAGGCTCCCTGCCACCGCCGAGCCATGCATCTGCACCCGCACACCGGCTTGTCGCAGGGTCTGGATCACGCGCATGGCCTGCGGCAGCAGGGCTGCGTCCGGCAGGATAGCGTAGGCGTCAATAGACGGGCGATCCCACTGGATATTCAGCTCCTTGATCAGCTCGAGCACGCGCTCGATGCCCATACCCCAGCCCACGGCTGGCGCGGGCTTGCCGCCAATCTGCTCGATCAGGTAGTCATAGCGGCCGCCGCCGCAGATCGTGCCTTGCGAGCCGAGCTTGTCGGTGATGAACTCGAACACCGTCAGGTTGTAGTAGTCCATGCCGCGCACCAGGCGCGGGTTGACCGACCAGGCCACGCCGTTGGCATCGAGGATGTCCTGCACGGCCTTGAGGTGGGCCTTGGAGTCTTCGCCCAGAAAATCGAGCAGCTGGGGCGCGGCATTGACCATCGCCTGCATCGCTGGGTTCTTGGTGTCGAGCACGCGCAGTGGGTTGCTGTACATGCGGCGCTTGCCCTCGTCGTCCATCACTTCGGTGTGCTGCTCGAAATAGGCCACCAGCGCCTCACGGTGCGCGCGGCGCTCCTCGGGCTGGCCCAGGCTGTTGAGCTCCAGGCGCACGCCTTCAATGCCCAGGTCCTTCCACAGCTGCGCGGCCAGCAGGATCACCTCGGCATCGAGCTCAGCGCCGCCAAAGCCCATGGCTTCGACACCCACCTGGTGGAACTGGCGGTAGCGGCCGCGCTGGGGCTTTTCGCGGCGGAACATCGCGCCGATGTAGAACAGGCGCTTGCCGCCGTCATAGAGCAGGTTGTTCTCGACCACGGCACGCACCACACCAGCCGTGCCTTCGGGGCGCAAGGTCAGATGCTCGGCCTGGCCGTGCTTGTCGGCCCGGTCTTCGAAGGAATACATTTCCTTCTCGACGATATCGGTCACCTCACCCAGGCCACGCACAAACAGCGCCGTATGCTCGGCCAGCGGCGTGCGGATATTGCGGTAGGCAAAACGCCCCATCACATCGCGCACCTTGCCTTCAAACCATTCCCACATGGCCGAATCGGGCGGCAGGATATCGTTCATGCCTTTGATGGCGGCCAGCTTTTCATTCATGCCCATGGGCTTCAATCTCTCTGTTCAGTCTGCTTGCAAACACTTGCCAGGCCAGCAAGTGCAACTCTCAATTATCTACCTTGGCGGCACCGTAGCGGCGCTCCACGTAGGCCTGCACGATCTCGTGGAACTCCTGCGCAATGCGGTCACCGCGCAGGGTCAGGGCCTTTTCGCCATCGATAAAGACGGGGGCAGCAGGCGACTCGCCATTGCCCGGCAGGCTGATGCCGATATCGGCATGCTTGCTCTCGCCGGGGCCATTGACGATGCAGCCCATCACGGCCACCTTCATCTTCTCGACACCGGGGTACTTCACACGCCAGACCGGCATTTGCGAGCGCAGGTGCTGGTCGATGTCGCGCGCCAGCTCCTGGAAGGTGGTGCTGGTGGTACGGCCACACCCCGGGCAGGCGGTGACACTAGGCACAAAGCTGCGCATGCCCATGGCTTGCAGAATCTCGCTGGCCACCACCACCTCTTGCGTGCGCGCTTCACCCGGCTGCGGGGTCAGCGACACGCGGATGGTGTCGCCAATGCCGTCCTGCAGCAGGATCGACAGCGCAGCGGCCGAGGCCACCGTGCCCTTGGTGCCCATGCCCGCCTCGGTCAGCCCCAGGTGCAGTGCATAGTCGCAGCGCGCAGACAGGCCGCGGTAGACCGCCACCAGATCCTGCACGCCACTGACCTTGCAGGACAGAATGATCTGGTCGCCATTCAGGCCCATCTCCTGGGCACGCTGCGCAGAGGATATGGCCGAGGTGATCAGCGCCTCGTACATCACCTGGCGCCCATCCCAGGGAACCGCGCGGCGGCTGTTCTCGTCCATCAGCTCGGCGAGCAACTCCTGGTCCAGGCTGCCCCAGTTCACGCCAATGCGCACGGCCTTGTCATACTGCATGGCCGCCTCGATCATCTGGCCAAACTGCTTGTCCTTCTTGTCGCCCTTGCCCACGTTGCCCGGGTTGATGCGGTACTTGGACAGCGCCTTGGCGCAGTCAGGGAACTCGGTCAGCAGGCGGTGGCCGTTGTAGTGGAAGTCGCCCACCAGCGGCACGTTCTCGCCCATGCGGTCGAGCTGCTCGCGCACATAGGGCACCGCTGCTGCGGCCTCGGGTGTGTTGACGGTGATGCGCACCATCTCCGAGCCCGCCTGCGCCAGCTCCTTGACCTGGATGGCCGTCTCGATCACATCCACGGTATCGGTATTCGTCATCGACTGTATGCGCACCGGCGCATCGCCCCCGACCGTCACCACACGGTCACCCCAGACCACACGGGCCTGGCGGCTTTTGCGCGCGGCCGGTGCCACCATGGGCACGGGCAACAGGATGTTCTCTTCTTGCACTTAATTCACCTCAAAACGGGCGGTGCTGCCCTTGGTCACTTTTTTCAGATCAAAAACCGACCCGCGCAGCTGCATCTCCACCCCCACCGCATTGCCCACGATGAGCTTGAGCGGCGGCGTGGCCGCGATATCTTCACTCGTGCCAGCGCGGATGGTCTTTTCAAACACCACCTTGCCGCTGGCTTCCTTGACCTGCACCCAGCTGTCCTGGCTGGCCTTGAAATGCAACAACGGCGCGCCCTCTGTAGGAGCAGCAGCCGCAGGGGCCGCAGCGGCCGGGCTGGACTGGCCAGCCAGCGCAGCGCTGCCACCGGCGTCAGTTGCGCCATTGGCCGGTGCCTCGGGCACGGGGTCGGTCGAGCTGCCACCCAGTGCCACCGGCTCGGGCTGGTCAGCCACACCGGCGACATTGTTCGAGCGTGCCGGCGCCGGCGCAGACGCGGCGGCTTGGCTCTTCCAGTGATCTGCCAGCTGCGGATAAAACAGCACGCCAACGGTCGCTACGATCAGCAGCACGACCACGCCCATCCAGGGAAAAGGCTTGCTGCTGGGAAAATCGTTTTTCTTGCTCTGCGCCGGGCCCACGGCCACGCGGGTCTTGACACTTTCCACGCCAGAGCTCAGGTCCTTGCCAGGCGGCTTGGGCAACTGTGCCAGCACGGGCGCCGGATCGATCTTGAGGACACGGCACACGGCGGAGGCCAGTGCGCGCACAAAGACCACGTCCGGGAAGGCGCTCCAATTGCCCGCTTCCAGCGCTTCGAGCTTGTGCACCGACACCTTCAGGTGCGCGGCCACGGCCGGCAGGTGGTAGCCCAGCTCCTCGCGCGCCTGGCGCAGCATCTCGCCAGCGCTCATCACGCCGCCTGGGGACGCATCGCTGGCGTTCGTTGCTTGTTGGATATCAGACTCGATCACAGCACGCCTCCACCAGCAATACGTGCCGCCTCTTTGGAGTCGGGGAAACGCTTTTGCAATTGGGCAGCGAGCGCACGCGCGCTCGCTCCATCGCCCAGGGCTTTTTCAATTTGGATACCGAGGAACAGGGAGCCGGCATTGGCCAGCTCGCCGTTGTTCAGGCGCCGGATATAGAACTGCGCGCGGCGTGCATCGCCGCGCTGGTTCAGCAGCTTGGCGAGGTTGAAGCTGACGATGGGGTTGCCCGCGTCGTAGTCATAGGCCTTGAGCAAGCTGGCCTCGGCCTCGGCAGGCTTGCCGGCCGCTTCATGGCACAGGCCCTGCGCCATCAAGGTCTTGGCTTGCTGAAAATACTGGCGCTGCGCCAGGGCCTGGTTGAAATAGCGGTCAGCCGCCTCGTATTTTTTCTCCTGGCAGAGCAACCAGCCGTGGTTGTGCATGATGTCGCCATCGGTGGGCTTGAGCGACTGGGCCTTGGTAAAGCTCTCGCCGGCAATATCGGGCTCGCCCAGCTGCATGTAGATGAGGCCACGCATGTTGTAGGCATCACCGCTGTTGGGGTCGAGCGCCAGCACTTGCTTGATCTCGTCGAGCGCGATCGTGGTCTTGCCAGACTGGAAATAGTTGGCGGCCAGCTCAAGGCGGATGCGCGCGCGCCGATGGATTTCGGTCTCATCGGATTGGGTGACATAGGCGGCATCCTCACGGGCCGTACTGCTGCTGGTACCACAGCCCGACAAACCGCCTACCAGGGCCAAACCCAGCAAGGCGGCAGCCGTGAGGCGATGTACCCTCGGTTGCCCTTTTGTCACAGCCTCTTGCATGCACACCCTCCTCAAACTGTTTGGACTATTTCTAGACTTGCGCCAGCGGTATGACCCGGTTCTTGGCCATGCGTTCTGCCGCTTTGGTACGGTCCTTCACATCGCCAGCGAGCTGGCCGCAGGCCGCATCGATGTCGTCACCCCGGGTCTTGCGCACGGTGGTCACAACGCCCGCATCCGAGAGCATCTTGGCAAATTCCGTCACCCGACTGGCAGGTGATCGTAACAGACCCGAGGCTGGAAAAGGGTTGAATGGAATCAAATTGAATTTGCACCATGCCCCGCCGTTGCCCGCATACTCTCGCACCAGTGCTATCAATTGCTGGGCATGCTCGGGTTGGTCGTTGACGCCGTCGAGCATGCAGTACTCAAAGGTGATGAAGTCACGCGGCGCAAACTCCAGGTAGCGACGGCAGGACTGCATCAGCTCGTCAAGCGGGTATTTCTTGTTCAGCGGCACCAGACCATTGCGCAGCGGATCGTTGGGAGCGTGCAGCGACACGGCCAGCGCCACCGCGCAGTCCTGCGCCAGGCGGTCCATCATCGGCACGACGCCCGAGGTGGAGACGGTGACGCGGCGGCGCGACAGACCATAGCCATGGTCATCGAGCATGGTGCGCAGCGCGGGCACCAGGGCCGTGTAATTTTGCAGGGGCTCGCCCATGCCCATCATCACCACGTTGGAGATGATGCGCTCATCGCGCCCCAGGCGCTTGCGCAGCGCATGTTCGGCAAACCACAGCTGCGCCATGATTTCGCCGGTGGTCAGGTTGCGGCTGAAGCCCTGGTGCCCTGTCGAGCAAAAGCGGCATCCCACCGCGCAACCGGCCTGCGAAGAGACGCACAAGGTGCCACGGTCATCTTCGGGAATGAATACGGATTCGACGGCATTGCCATCACCCACGTCGAACAGCCACTTGACCGTTCCGTCGGCGGACACATGCTCGGTGATCACGGGCAGCGCCGTGACATGGGCCGTGCCCTTGAGTTTTTCGCGCAGGGACTTGGCCAGATCGGTCATCTGGTCGAAATCGGCTGCACCGCGCTGGTGGATCCAGCGAAAAAGCTGCGTGGCCCGGAAGCGCTTCTCTCCCAGCCCTTCGCAAAAGGCGGTCAAACCAGCCAAATCAAAATCAAGCAAATTGGTGGTCATGGATATACGCTCGGGCCACTTACCTATGCCACGCGGCCTTGCGGCCGCGTACATGTCAATTAACGGGAATAGACGTTCATGCCGGGGAAGAAGAACGCCACTTCCACAGCGGCGGTCTCAGCGGCGTCAGAGCCGTGCACGGCGTTGGCGTCGATGCTGTCAGCGAAGTCAGCGCGGATCGTGCCCTTGTCAGCCTTCTTGGGGTCGGTAGCGCCCATCAGCTCACGGTTCTTCAGGATGGCGTTTTCGCCTTCCAGAGCCTGGATCATCACAGGGCCGGAGATCATGAAGTCCACCAGATCCTTGAAGAAAGGACGGGCAGCGTGCACAGCGTAGAACTGCTCAGCGTCTTGACGCGACAGTTGCACCAGCTTGGCGGCCACGATCTTCAGGCCAGCAGCTTCAAAGCGGGCGTAGATTTGACCGATAACATTCTTAGCCACTGCATCGGGCTTGATGATCGAGAGGGTACGTTCGATTGCCATAATAAATTTCCTGTTGATGGATTTTTTGCTCTAAAAGCAAACCTTTGATTGTACGGTGTCCGGGAAGTCAGCGGCGTGACTACGACCTTCCACCGCGCTTGAATCCGCCACCGCTCTTGCGCTGGCCCTGGCGCTGACGCGTCAGGCTGTCATGACCGATGTAGCCCAGCGAGGTCTTCATCGGATCGGGTTGGGTACTGCGCTTCTCGGGCGCCTTGCGCAAGCCGCCGCCCCGGGTGTTCTTGGCAGGGCCCACCGATGGGCGCGGGCCGTTGTGCTGGGGACGGTTGTCGCTGCGGCCGCCCCGGCCCGCGGCATTTTGCTCGCGGGGTTTGCGCTCCACCACGCCACCGGCCGCCACGGTCAGCGCCTGGATATCGCGCTGGTCGAGCTCGACCCAGGAGCCCCGGCGCAGGCCGCGCGGCAGCACCATCGCGCCGTAGCGGATACGGATCAGGCGGCTGACCGCGTGACCCACCGACTCGAACATACGGCGCACTTCACGGTTACGGCCTTCGGAGATGGTGACGCGGTACCAGCAGTTGGCGCCTTCGCCTCCGCCGTCGTCGATGGAGCCAAAGCTCGCCACGCCGTCTTCCAGGTTCACGCCAGCGAGCAGCAAGGCCTTTTCTTCATTGGTCAGGGCGCCCAGCACGCGCACCGCGTACTCACGCTCGAGGCCAAAGCGCGGGTGCATCAGGTTATTGGCCAGTTCACCGGAATTGGTGAACAGCAGCAGGCCTTCGGTGTTCAGATCGAGACGGCCAATGGACTGCCACTTGCCGTGCGAGACGCGCGGCAGCTTGCGGAACACCGTGGGGCGGTTTTGCGGGTCGTCATGCGTCACCACCTCACCCACCGGCTTGTGGTAGGCGAGCACGCGCGCTGGCGGCTGCTCGATGCGGAAGGTGATCAGCTTGCCATTCACACGGATCTTGTCGCTGTGCAAAATGCGCTGACCGACGTGGGCCGGCTCGTTGTTGACGGAGATGCGGCCTTCCAGAACCAGGCGCTCCATCTCCAGGCGCGAACCCAGGCCCGCCTGGGCCAGCAGCTTGTGCAGCTTGGGCGCTTCCACATGGGGCTGGAGCACGCGCTTGACCGGTGCGGGGGTATCCGAGTCTTCCGCCGCTTCCAGCGCGCCGGCCACCACATCTTCGAAGGCATAGCCTTCCGACTCGGCATCGCGCTGCGGGCGGCCCGCAGGACCACGGCCCCGGACGGGCGGCGCATCGCCTTGCGCGCCCTGCGCATCACGCGGCTGTCCATCACGCTCGCGGAAACGGCGGGCACGGGCCGGGTAACGGCTCACGCGCGGCTCGCCATCACGGCGCGCACGCGGCTCACCGGCGGGCTGGGCAGCAGCGTCGCCATCAGCCTCGCCGGCGTCAGCGCGCGCCGCCTGGAATTCGTCAGCCGCTGCAGCTTGCGCAGGCACGGCACGCTTGCGCGGGGCGCGGCGCTTGCCGGACGGGGCAGCGCCTTCTTGCAAGGCCTTATCTCCGTCCTGGGGCGCATTCATATCGCTGGTATCACTCATCATTTTTTTGCTTTTCTACCCCGCCTGGTGCGGAATTATGTGCATCGTCATCACGGTCCAAAGGATCCGCATCTATTTCTGCGGCCGCTGCGGCGGGGGCATCTGCCTCGCCACTTGCCGCCTGGGCCTCAGCCGCCTGATGGGCGGCAGTATCTTCATCACCGGCAGCCTCACCTAAGGGTGAGGTCTGCACATCCTGCGCGTCTTGTAAATCCTGCGCGTCCTGCAACTCTTCCAAAGCATCCACCTCGTCCGCGGGCGCTACCATCGGCATCGACTCGCCCACCAACTCAAAAGCCTCGGCGTCCGGCAGCCCGGCATCCTGCGGCACAGCTTCGTCCGGCGCAGCCTCCAGCGGCAGGCTGTCAAACATCGTCTGCGGCTGGTTGCTGCTGTCCAACTCGGGCAACTGGTCCAGCGACTGCAGACCCAGGTCGTCCAAAAACTGCCGGGTGGTCGCCAGCAGCGCAGGCCGCCCGATGGTCTCCCGGTAGCCAATCACCTCCACCCAGCCCCGGTCCTCCAACTGCTTGATGATCAAGCTGTTGACGGTCACCCCCCGGATATCTTCGATATCGCCACGGGTGACCGGCTGCCGGTAGGCAATGATGGCCAAGGTCTCCAAGGTTGCACGCGAGTACTTGGGCGGCTTCTCGGGGTGCAAACGGTCCAGGTACTCGCGCATCTCCGGCCGGCTCTGAAAGCGCCAGCCCGATGCCACCTGCACCAACTCCACACCGCGATGGGACCAATCGAGCTGCAGCTCCTGCAGCAGCACCTTGAGCGTATCCGTTCCCAAATCATCGGCAAACAATCCCCGCAGCTCACGCACGGTGATGGGCTGGGGCGCGCAGATCAGCGCAGTCTCCAGCACCCGTTTTGCTTCCAAAGTATGCATGCGATAAATCCCTGTTGGCACGCCAGCGCGCGGGCTGCGTGTTGAGACAAAGGAATGCGTATCAAGAGGGCCGCGTTTGCATGGCCAAGATCACGGCGCAGGCATAAACGCCCATAGCCGTCGGCACTGGGCGCCACCGTTGCAGTGCGCAAACCAGATGTTTGCGCTGGTCAAAAACCAGAACTGCATGGGTGGCGCTTAGGCCAATTGGGCCAAATTATACCGAAGATCCCAATTTTCCATCGCCGAGGTGATATCGGCAGGCGGCAGCGCGAACCAGGACATGCTCTGTCCCGTGACCGGATGCACAAAAGCCAGCCGCAGCGCATGCAAGGCCTGGCGCTCCATGCCGGCAGCCGGTGTGCCGCCGTAGAGCGTGTCGGCCAGCAGCGGGTGCTGGAGCGAGGCCATGTGCACGCGGATCTGGTGCGTGCGCCCGGTATGCAGGCTGCAGAACACTGCGCAGCCCTGCTCGCCATTGACCAGCAGGCGGATATCGGTGCGCGCCGGTTTACCCGGGTGCTGGGCCAGATCGACCGCCGCCATGCGCAGCCGGTTGCGCGGATCACGGCCAATGGGCAGGCTGACCGAGGTCTGCGCTGCGCCCTGCCAGGGCTTGTGGCCCAGCGCCAGGTAATTGCGGCGCACATCGCGCGCGGCAATCAGCTTGACCAGCGCATCCATGGTCTGGCGCTCACGCGCCACGACCATCAGGCCGCTGGTGTCCTTGTCCAGCCGGTGCACAATGCCCGCGCGCGGCAGCTGGGCCGCCTTGGCGTCATAGGCCAGCAACGCATTGAGCAAGGTGCCGCTCCAATTGCCTGGCGCGGGGTGCACCACCATGCCGGCGGGCTTGTTGATGATGAGCAGGTGCTCGTCCTGGTAGACCACATCGAGCGCAATATCCTGCGGCAAAAAGGCCTGGCTTTGCTGCGTAGGACGCAGCTCGACCACCGCCTGGTCACCGGCCTTGACCTTGGCGCTGGGCTTGAGGCCGGACTTGCCATTGACCAGCACCGCGCCTTGCAGCAGCAAGGCCTGCAGGTAGCTGCGCGAGAACTCCGGCACCCACTGCGCCAGCGCCTTGTCCAGGCGCATGCCATGCTCAGCCACCCCGGCCACGACCGTGCGGCTTTCCCAGGCCTGCGACTCGACCTCCGCCGACTCCTCATCGCCTTCAGGCGAGGACAAAGGGGCATCGTCCAAATGGGAAAAGCCGACATCGTCGGCGGGCGGCGATGTCGGCTTCGAAGAAGTGCCCGGCATCAGCGGGAAGGCAGGTAGCGCGATGGATCGACCGGCTTGCCCTGGCGGCGCACCTCAAAGTGTAGCTTGACGCGGTCGGCGTCGGAGCTGCCCATCTCGGCAATCTTCTGACCCTTCTTGACCACCTGGTCGTCCTTGACCAGCAAGGTCTGGTTGTGGGCGTAAGCGGTCAGGTAGGTGTTGTTGTGCTTGACCAGAATCAGGTTGCCGTAGCCGCGCAGGCCTGCACCCGAGTAGATCACCCGGCCGTCGGCGGCTGCTACGACCGGATCGCCGGCTTTGCCACCAATATCCACACCCTTGTTACGCGCATCGTCAAAGCCTTGAATGACAGCACCCGACGCCGGCCAGATAAAGCCCAGATTGCCATCAGAGGCAGCCGGTGCAGAAGCTGCGGCAGCAGGCGCTGGGGCGGGTCCGGGCGTCGCCGCTGGCGTGTTCGCACCGGTCACAGCCGGCGCAGTCGCTGCCGGGGCAGCACTGGCAGCGGCCGTCACCGGTGGCACCACACGCAGCACCTGGCCGACTTCAATGACGTTGGGATTGTCCAGATTGCTCCAGCGGGCAATGTCGCGCCAGTTCTGGCCGTTGTCAGCCGCAATGCGCATCAAGGTCTCACCGGGCTTGACGGTGTAGTAGCCGGGCTTGCCGGCGTTTTCTGCGCCAGGCAAGGTGGCCGGATCAATGCGTGCTGGCGCAGAGGCGGTCGACGAAGGCGTGCGACCTGCCGATGAACCCCGATCTTCCACGGGCGCCTGGTTGAGCGATGTGCTACCACAACCCGCCAGCACCATGGCCGCTACCACACTGGCACCCCAGGTCAAAACACCACGTGAATCCAACATACCTATCCTTCTTAACCAAGCCCCGATTTTAGGGGTACGAAATGAACATGCTCCAGAACCGTGCGCTGAAATCCATCAGCACTGCGGTCCACCACGAGCAAAACCTGTTGTTGGCCCGGCCCCATCACCGGTGCCACGAGCCGGCCGCCTTCTGCCAGCTGGTCACACCATGCCTGAGGAACCGAATCCCCGCCGGCTGCGGCGATGATCCCGGCGTAAGGCGCGCCCTTTTCAAAGCCCAGCATGCCATCGCCCAGGATCAGGTGCACATTGGCCAGCCGCAAGGGACGCAGGTTGACCCGCGCCTTTTCATGCAACGCACGCAGCCGCTCAATGGTATACACCTCTTTGGCCATCAGGCTCAGAACCGCGGCCTGGTAGCCGCAGCCCGTGCCAATCTCCAATATACGGCCCAGGCCCATTTTCCCCGCAGGCGATTGCAGCAGCAGCTCGCACATCCGCGCCACCACGCTGGGTTTGGAGATGGTCTGCCCCAATCCTATAGGCAAACTGGTGTCCTCATAGGCCTGAACCGCCAGTGCACTGTCAACAAATTGGTGGCGCAGCACGGAATTCATCACTTTGAGCACCCGGGTGTGCTCCACGCCCGAGGCAGCCAGGCGCTGGACCATGCGCCAGCGCGCCGAGGTGAAATCTACGCTCTCAGGGCCCAGCGACTCGCGCACCGCCATGGGCACGGGCGACAGCTCCGCAGGCAGCCGGGCCCATTGCCGATGCACGCTGCTGGCCTGTGGTTTGGTGCTCACAGGCATGGCACCGCGGGCAGGAAAGCCGGGCTTGCGCAAGGTCACCCTGGCACCTCCAGGTCCTTGCTGCGCAGGCTCGCCGCCGTCTGCGCCCAGTAAGCGAGGCTGTCATGGTCGGTCAAATCCACCTTGAGCGGGGTGATCGCCATATGGCCGGACGCCGCCGCATGGAAGTCGGTGCCCTCGGCGTCATCGAGCGCGAGGCCGGCATTGCCGATCCAGTACATGGTCTCGCCCCGGGGACTGGTCTGGGTGATCACCTTCTCGGCCGAATGCCTGCGCCCCAGACGGCACAGCTTGAGCGGCTTGATCTCGTCAAACGGCAGGTTGGGAATATTGATATTGAGCAGCCAGGGCTTGAGGGTCACCAGCTTGGCCGCTTCGAACTGCTGCACCAACTCACAGGCCTTTTTGGCGGCCGATTCCAGCTCGCCCCAGCCCTTGTCGATCTGCGAGAAGGCCATCGCTGGGATACCGAACAGATAGCCCTCCATCGCCGCGCCGACGGTACCGGAATAGATGGTGTCATCGCCCATATTGGCGCCGTTATTGATGCCGGAGATAACCAAATCGGGCCGATAACCCAATAGACCCGTCAGCGCGATATGCACGCAGTCAGCCGGTGTGCCATTGACATAGCGAAAGCCATTGGCAGCGCGCTGCACGTACAGCGGGGAATGCAAGGTCAGCGCATTCGATTTGGCACTGTTGTTGTGTTCTGGTGCCACCACCTCGACATCGGCTACCGCCTGCAATGCGTCATGCAACGCCACGATGCCGGGCGCCTGATAACCATCATCGTTACAAAGCAGTATCTTCATGTCATTGAACCAGTTGCACTGCATTGTAGAGGTGCCAACACAGAACCCGAGCGGAGTGTGGCAGCAAAGCGACCGGCAGGCCGCCCCGGCCCACGGAAATGCGGCCTATGCACAGGGCTCAGGCATTGTAAGGAGCGCTGCCGCCCCGCCCCCACGCGACCAGCCCATTGCTACACAAAATTACGATGACATGCCGCTGTCGCTGCCGGAGCCCTCGCTTGGCGCCATGGACGGGGCCTGTGCGCAGACCTCGGTGGTCAACGCCTGCAAGACGGCTGCGGTGCAGCGCAGCAAAGGCGTGGCTTTGCGTTTGGCTGACTGCGCCAGGCACAGGTTGATCATCACCGCAGGCGACTCGATGGGCGCGACCACCAGACGCTCACCCACCACATGCCCGTCGAGCGCACTGCGCGTCAAGGCCGCATAGCCGTAACCGCCGCGTACCAAATCCAAGATGGCCGGCACGCTCGATACCTCCCAGACCACATTGAGCTTGACCTGCGACAGCCTGGCCTGGGCTTCCATCAGCTTGCGAAAGATCTGGCCGTACTGCGGCATGATCAGCGGAAAATCCGACAGATCCTGGAACGCGAGGCTGGTGCGGCCGCCCAGCGCGCAGGCAGGTCCTACCAGACACAGGCGCTCCTGCAAGACCGGGCTGATCTCGATATGCGGATGCGGCTCGGGCGAATAGACCAGACCCAGGTCCATGCGGCCCGAGGCCAGCCACTCGGCCATCTGAACGGAAAAGCCCTCGACGATCGCCACGCGGGCCTTGGGCATTTTGCTGCCGAAAGCATGGATCAGCGGCAGCGTCAGCCGCCTGGCCAGGCTGGGCGGCAGCCCCACCACGATGCGGCCCACCGGCTCATCGCGCTCACAACCCAGGTCCTCCTTGGCCTGGGCCACGTGCTGCAGGATGGCATGGCTGTGCTCCAGCAAGCGCCTTCCGGCCTCCGTCAATGTCACACCGCGCCCGGTGCGGATCAGCAAGGTCTCACGCAATTCGACCTCCAGCGCCCGCACCTGCCGGCTCAGCGCCGGCTGCGCCGTGTCCGACAACATGGCCGCCTTGCTGAAGCTGCCGGTTTCCGCTACCGCCACAAAGGTTTCGATTTGCTGCAAATTCATAGAAATCCCCTTCAATTTGTTAAATTTTAATAATTTTTAGCTATTAGTATGCCATTTTGCTATAGCTGCTAGCTTCGCTGCCACCTAGGACTCTGGGGTCATCTTCCACAGAATGGGTTTGGTCATACAACACAGAAAGCCAGGAGACCTCAGGATGCAGCACAACCGGATCCATGCCAGCGCAGACCCTGCGTCCACCGGGCGCCCTCCCACCGCTCCCAGCCACACGCCCTGCTTGCATTGACAGGCACACAGCCGCCCTCATGCAGCCCTCACAACCAGCGGTTGCGCCCGCTTCACCGGCGCGCGGTACCGCCAGCAGCCGCGCTGACACGGCCACCGGATGCACCAGGCTTCTTCCCGGTCCCTGCCCCTGTTCGCGATGCAATGCACCGACTTCAACCCTTCCCTCAATCCCAAGGAGATCCACCATGGTCGACAAAGCCAACACCGAGTTCTGGCAACACCTCAGCCCCATCGCCAACCCCTTCATGCCCGATGCGCTCCCGGAGGTCTACACGCCCAATGCCGTGCCGGAAGACGAGCGCCTGTATGTGCCGTTCACGGACACCGTGTTCTCCCGCCCCCTGTGGATTTCGCCATCACAAAACAAGTGGTGCGACATCCTGATGGCCAAGAAAGCGGGCCTGGTCAACCGCCACTACCACCCCCATGAAGTCTTTGCCTACACCATCTCGGGCAAATGGGGCTACCTGGAGCATGACTGGACGGCGACCAAGGGCGACTTTGTCTACGAGACCCCCGGCGAAGGCCACACGCTGGTCGCCTTCGACCATCCCGAACCCATGCGGGCCTTCTTCATCGTCAAGGGGCCGCTGATCTGGCTGGACGAACAGGGCAAGCCCGATGGCTACTTTGATGTGCACTCCTACATCGCCATGTGCAAGGCCCACTACGAAAAGGTGGGCCTGGGCGCCGAGGCCGTGGAAAAGCTCTTCCGCTAACGGCTGCAGAGCCTGGAGAACGCCATGAAACCATCCTCCATCCGCGCCTTGTGGACCTATGAGAACCGGCTGCTGCTGATCCTCTTTCTGACCTTCGGCTTTGTCTTTTTTGACCGCCTGGCGCTGTCCTTTCTGTTCCCCTTCATGCAAGATGAGCTCGATCTGAGCCAGACCCAGCTGGGCATGATCTCCTCGGCCCTGGCACTGACCTGGGCCCTCTCCGGGGCGATTGCGGGCGCCTGGTCCGATGCGCGCGCCAAGCGCAAGGCCTTGCTGGTGGTGTCCGTGCTGGGCTTTTCCATCTGCTCGGCCTTGTCCGGGCTCGTTGGGGGTTTCATCAGCCTGCTGGTGTTCCGCGCGCTGATGGGCCTGGCAGAAGGGCCGGTGCTGCCCATCGCGCAGTCCCTGATGATCCAAAGCTCCACGCCTTCGCGGCGCGGCCTCAATATGGGCTTGCTGCAGGGCTCGTCGGCCGGTCTGATTGGCGCAATGATCGGGCCACCGGTGGTCATTGGCCTGGCCACACATTTTGGCTGGCGCGTGGCCTTTTATGTCACCGTCATCCCCGGCATGCTGATCGCCCTGTGCATCTGGCGCTGGGTGCATGAACACCCGGGTGGCGCTCCTGCCGCAGACGCCAAGCCAGCGCCGATCAACCGCTGGGCCCTGCTGCGTGAGCGCAATGTGCTGCTGTGCATGCTCATCAGCTGCTTTTTCCTTACCTGGTTCATCATCATCATCTCGTTTGCGCCCACCTTTCTCGTCAAATACCGCGCGTTTTCGCCGGGCGACATGGGCTTGGTGATGACCTGCCTGGGCGCCGCCTGGGTGTTCTGGGGCTTTGCGGTACCCGCCATCTCCGACCGGATCGGACGCAAAACAGCGCTGGCCATCTTTGCACCGATTGCGGCGATGTGCCCTATCGCGCTGATCTATGGGGATTCGGCCGTCGCCTTGGGTGCGGTGGTGTTCTTCACCTATACCGGCCTGGGGTGTTTTACCCTCTTCATGGCAACGGTCCCGGCTGAAACCGTGCCGCCCCAGGTATTGACCGGCGCGCTGGGCCTCATCATGGGCGCGGGCGAGTTGGTGGGCGGCTTTGTGGCCCCCACTGCTGCGGGCCTAGCGGCCGACCATTACGGCCTGCCGGTGACGATGTGGATAGCGGCTGCTGGGGCACTGGTGGCAGGGCTGCTCGCGCTGGGTCTGAAGGAAACCGCCCCGCTGGTGCTGCAGCGCCGTGCCGCTGCGGGAGTTGCAGGAGCTGCGCCATGATGCGCGCGTTGCGCTGGCATGGCGCCCAGGATCTGCGCCTGGAGCAGATCCCCATCCCCCGCCCCGGCCCCCAGCAAGTACGGATTGCGGTGCAGTACTGCGGCATCTGCGGCAGTGATTTGCACGAATACGAATCAGGCCCCCATGCCATCCCGGTCGGCACCGCCCACGCGGTCTCGGGGCGCAGCGCGCCTTTGACGCTGGGCCACGAGTTCTGTGGCACGGTGGTCGAGCTGGGCAGCGAGGTCACCGGCCTACAGGTGGGTGACCGGGTGGCGGTGGAGCCCGAGTACCGCTGCAGCCACTGCGCTTACTGCGGCAGCGGCGCCTACAACCTCTGCGCCGACATGGGTTTTGCCGGGCTGATGGGTGACGGCGGCATGGCCGAGTTTGCCGTAGTGCCCAGCTACATGCTCCATCGCCTGCCCGATGCGGTGACGCTGGAACAGGCCGCTGTGCTGGAGCCCGCTGCCGTCGCGCTGCATGCGCTGCGCCGCAGCCAGTTGGCTGAATGCGCCAGTTGCGCCATCTTCGGGCTGGGCCCCATCGGGCTGCTGCTGGTCACGCTCGCCAAACTGCAAGGAGCGGGCACCATCATTGCGGTGGATGTATCGCCCCAGCGCCTGCACATGGCAAAGCAGGCAGGCGCCAGCCACCTCGTCGATGCCAAGGGCCTCACGCCGCGCGAGTTGCGGCACACCATCGCCTCGGCCACTGCCGGCCTGGGCGTAGACACCAGCTTTGAAGCCGCCGGCCTGCAAGCCACGTTCGAAGGCGCATTGCGCGCACTGCGCAAAGGCGGAAACATGGTGATGGTGGGGCTCATGTCCGAGGCGCGGCTCGACGCCTTTGACGCCGTCAACCGTGAGCTGAGCCTGGTGGCCAGCGTCGGCTACCGCGATGTGTACCCGGAATTGATCGGGCGCATCGCGGCCGGCTCCTTCGACCCCAGCGCCATCATCACCCGAACAGTCCCGCTCGAACAGGCGGTCAGTAACGGCTTTGCAGCACTGGTGCAGGACCGGTCCCAGATCAAGATTCTCGTGAGCCCGAGCGCGGGCTGCAAAAACCAGCATTAGGAAACACCCAGGATGTCCACCATCGAAGAAAACGTCATTCTCATTACCGGCGGCACCTCCGGCATTGGCGCGAGCACCGCGCTGCACTTTGCCCACGCCGGCGCCTCCGTGCTGGCCCTGGGGCTGGACGCGCAGGGCCTGCATGCGCCGCGCCATCCCCGCATCCAGTGCCTGGAGCTCGATGTCTGTGACAGCGCCAAGCTGAGCCAGACGATCGCCGAGCTGCCCCGGCTCGATGCGCTGGTCAACGCGGCGGGCATCAGCCGCCATGCACAGGAATACCAGCCAGAGGCCTTCTTGCAAGTCATCCACACCAATTTGACGGCCGTGATGCAGGCCTCGATGGCCGCTGCGCCACATCTGCTGCAACGCCAGGGCTGCATCGTCAATGTGGCATCGATGTACAGCTACTTCGGCAGCAAGGACCGCCCCGCCTACAGTGCCAGCAAGGGCGGCATCGTGCAGCTGACGCGCTCGCTGGCCCAAACCTGGGCGCATGAGGGCGTGCGTGTCAATGCGGTCGCTCCCGGCTGGATTGCCACCCCCTTGAGCGAAGGCCTGATGGCCGACCCCAAGGCCTCGGCAGGCATTCTGTCTCGCACCCCCATGCAGCGCTGGGGCCATGCGTCCGAGGTGGCGGCGGTGATCGGTTTTCTGTGCTCACCCGCCGCATCCTTTGTCAACGGCGCCGTCATTCCCGTCGATGGCGGCTACCTGACGGTCTAGTCCCAGCGCGCGGGATGGCAGGTAGCACAGGACAGCGGGACGGGGAGTCGGGTCGATCCGCTCCCCGTTCTGCACAGCGCCCCCAAGCGCCCTGTCAGCCTGGCATCAGCACTGCTCGAACGCAAACTTTTCGGTATCCACCTCGCGCTGCGAGGCTGGTGCATAACGCTCGCCTTCGATGGCCTCCGGGGCAAACAAGGCGTCGAGCTCGGCCAGCAAGCCGGTATCCAGCCGCACACTGCCGCCACGCAGATTTTCATGCAAATGGTCTATATCGGTGGTACCTGGCAGCGCAACCACATGCTCGCCCTGGTGCAGCACCCAGGCAATGGCCAGTTCGGCCAGGCTGCAGTCCGCGCGCTCGGCAATCGCCTGCATGGGCGCCAGCAGCCGCAGGTTCTTGGCATAGGCCTCGGGCTGGAAACGGGGCATGCCCGCACGGATATCGCCCGGCACCCATTGGGTGCCGGCAGGCAATTTGCCTGACAGAAAAGCCCGGCCCATCGGGCTGAAGGCTACATAGGCAATGCCCAGCTCGCGGCAAGCCTGCAAGCTTCCCAACTCGGCATTGCGTGACCACAGCGAATACTCGCTTTGCAAGGCCGCAATCGGGTGGGTGGCATGGGCGCGCCGCAGCGTCTCCGCCCCGACCTCGGACAGGCCTAGCGCCCGGACCTTGCCCTCTTCCACCAGGCGCGACATCGCGCCCACCGATTCTTCGATCGGCACCCGCCGGTCCCAGCGGTGCAGGTAGTACAGGTCAATGACATCGGTGCCCAGACGCTGCAAGCTGTCTTCGCAATGGCGGCGCAAGGTCTTGGGATGGCCATCAATCACACGGCGCATCACGCCATCATCGCCACGCACGCCCGCCATACCGCACTTGCTCGCCAGCGTAATGCGGTGGCGGTGCGGCTTGAGCACCGGCCCGACCAGCGCTTCATTGGCGCCAAAGCCGTAGAGCGCTGCTGTATCAAACAAGGTGACCCCGGCATCGAGCGCTGCATGCAGCAGCGCCTGGGCCTGCGCCTGCGTGGCCGGGTGGCCATAGGCATGGCTCAGGTTCATGCAACCCAGGGCGACAGGGCCGACCTGGAAGGGGCCAATAAGGCGATCGCTCATCATCTCTCCTGAAAAACCAAAACCGCCTGCGATAAGGTGTGCAGGCGGTTCACGACTGGTCGGGCCGATATTACTGCAGCTGCTGCTCCAAAGCATGCAAAACCTGGTAGCAGGGCAACACCTGGGCGATGCTGGCGCGGGGCTGGCGGCCCTCGCGGATGGCGGCGAAAAACTCGCGGTCCTGCAGCTCGATGCCATTCATCGACACGTCCACCTGCGAGACATCGATGGCCTGACCCTGGCCATCGAGCAACTCGTCATAACGCGCCACATAGGTGCCCGTGTCGCCGATATAGCGAAAGAAAGTACCCAATGGGCCATCGTTGTTGAAAGACAGGCTCAGGGTGCACAGGGCGCCATTGGCCGCCTTGAGCACGATGCCCATGTCCATCGCAATGCCCAGCTCGGGGTGCAGCGGCCCTTGCACGGCATGGGATTGCACGATGGGACTGCCGGCCTGGTGGGCGAACAAATCGACCGTGTGCGCCGCATGGTGCCAGAGCAGATGGTCGGTCCAGCTGCGCGGCTGACCCAAGGCGTTCGTATTGCTGCGGCGGAAAAAGTGGGTCTGCACATCCATTTGCTGGAGCCGGAAGCTGCCCGCCTGCACCTTTTGCTGGATCCATTGGTGGCTGGGATTGAAGCGGCGGGTATGGCCACACATCGCCACCAGGCCACTGGATTTTTGCAGCTCGGCCACCGCCAGCGCGTCTTCCAACCGGTCGGCGAGCGGAATCTCCACCTGCACATGCTTGCCTGCCAGCAAGCACTGGCGCGCCTGGCTGGCATGCAGCTGCGTGGGCGTGCACAGAATCACCGCATCCACCTGCGGCCGCGCCAGGCTGTCCTGCAAGCTGGTGGCCACATGCGCAATGGCATATTGCTCGGCCACCTGCCGCGCCTTGGACAAATCGGGGTCGACCAGGGACACAACCTGCACCCCGGGGATATGCGCAATGCCTTCCAGGTGTTTGAGGCCAAAGGCGCCCGCTCCTGCAAGCGCTACGTTGATGGGTCGACGTGTCATGGTGTCCTCCAGGGTGTCTGGGTGCCCAAATCAGCAACTGGGCGATGCGTACCAAAAATCAGAAACATCAGCGTCTCTCAAGCGTTTTCTAGAATCAGGTGACCCACGGCGGTGTTGGAGGCCGGCACATGGTAGAAGCGGTGCTTGACCGTGGGCCGCTTAGCAGGATCGGCCACATCGGCCATCGCGCCACGGGCAATCAGCCACATGACCAGCTCAATCCCCTCGGAGCCCGCCTCTCGCACATAGTCGATATGGGGCACCTTGGCCAAACTGGCGGGGCGGTGGATCAGCTGGTCCAGGAAGCAGTTGTCCCACTCCTGGTTGATCAGACCCGCACGCGTGCCTTGCAGCTGATGGCTCATGCCACCGGTGCCCCAGATCTGCACGTTGAGGTCGGCGTCAAAGCTCTCCACCGCCTTGCGGATCGCATTGCCCAGGCTGAAGCAGCGCTGGCCCGAGGGGACGGGGTACTGCACCACATTGACGGCAAACGGAATGACCGGGCAAGGCCAGGCACCGCCATCGGCGGGCTGCTCTCCGCACATCAGGGACAGCGGCACGGTGAGCCCATGGTCTACATCCATCTTGTTGACGATGGTCAGGTCAAAATCCTGCTGTATCACCGACTGCGCGATATGCGAGGCCAGCTCAGGATGGCCGATCACGTTCGGCACCGGTCGCGGCCCCCAGCCTTCATCGGCTGGCGAGTAGGCCGCACCCGTGCCGATGGCAAAGGTGGGAATCAGGTCCAGGCTGAAGGCTGTTGCATGGTCGTTGTAGACCAGAAATATGACGTCGGGCGGGTTCTCGCGCATCCACTGGCGCGAATATTCATAGCCTTGGAAGAGCGGCTGCCAGTAGGCTTGCTGGGTGAGGCCCTGGTCGATGGCCACGCCAATGGCGGGCACATGTGAGGTGAACACCGATGCGCTGATGCGTGCCATATCAGACCCCCTCCTGGATGGCGATGCCGCCTGTCGGCTGCGCCGGCGTGCCAGCCGCCTCATGCATGAAGCGGCACCCCTCCACCGAGCGACCACCGGCGATCATCATTGCGCGGTAAGCCTCCTCGCTCATGCCCGTCATCGAGCCGGCCATTTGCTGAAAGCTCTTGCCATCGGTGGCCCCGATCTTGGCCAGAAAATAGATATTTCCGCCTGTGCGTATGCACCAATTCAGGTCGCGGGCCATCACGGCCTGCTTCTGCTCCTCGGTCATATCCCAGCCGTCCAGATAGGCCCGCTCATCGGCCTTGAAACGCGCCCGGTTGTCCGCTTGCATCAACGACATGCAAAACTGGTTGAGCCAATAGCCCTTGCGTGACTGGTCAGCATCAAATACCACGGTGCCCGGCACATCAAGATAGGGTTTTTCTAAAGCCATATTTTTCTTTCCAAGTTGGTCATGGGGTCTTGGCCCGCAGCCCGATGGGCGGATCCGCGTGGAAACATCCTGTGGGCTCATGCCTCCTCTGGCCAATACAGACGCATGGGGTTGTCCACCAGCAACTGGTGGCGCAGCGCAGGCGTGGGGGCGATCTGGGCGATGAAATCCACCAGCAAGCCGTCATCGGGCATGTGGCCCTTAAGATTGGGATGGGGCCAATCGGTGCCCCAGAGCACACGGCTGGGAAAGGCCTCGACCACCCGGCGCGCAAAAGGCACCACATCCTGGTAGGCGCGGCGCTCGCCATGCAGCGCCTGCGGGCCCGTCAGCGACAAGCGCTCCGGGCAGCTGACCTTGCACCAGAGGTTGTCGCTCTCGTGCATCAGCTGCAAAAACATGCCGAACTCCGGCCCATCGGCGGCTTGGCCGACATCGGGGCGCCCCATGTGGTCTACCACGACGGGGGTGGGCAAGCGGCGCAAGAATGGCCACAGCTCAGGCAGGTCCTGCGCTTCAAAATAAACCACCACATGCCAGCCCCAAGCGGCGATGCGCTCGGCAATCTCCTGGAGTTCATCCTGCGGGGTCACATCCACCAGCCGCTTGACAAAGTTAAAGCGCACGCCCCGCACGCCGGCCAGGTGCAGCTCTTGCAGCTCCTGGTCGGTGATGCTGCGCCGCACGGTGGCGACCCCCCGCGCTTTGCCGCCGGATGTCTTGCAGGCATCGACCATGGCCCGGTTGTCCGCACCGTGGCAGGTAGCTTGCACAATCACATTGCGCGAGAAGCCCAGGTGGTCACGCAATGCAAACAGCTGCTGCTTGCTGGCATCACAGGGGGTGTATTTGCGCTCAGCGGCAAAGGGGAACTCCGCAGCCGGCCCAAACACATGGCAGTGCGCATCTACAGCACCCTCGGGTAACTGCAGCACAGGCTTTGCCGGCCAGGGATGCCAATCCAGCCAGCCGGGGGTTTTGACAGACAAGGACACGATGCAACCCCTTTAGTCGATATAGCGCAGGCCGGATTTGGCCAGCGGCGCACGCATCTGGTAGAGATCCAGCCCCAACACGCCAGCGGCCAGCTGGGCACGTTTGGCCATCTCAAAACGCTCTCGGTCCAGCGCGGTCTCCCAGGTGGCAGGCGCGATGGCGGCAGGCACGCAGACCACACCATCGTCATCGGCCACGATCACATCGCCCGGGGTGACCCACATGCCGGCGCAGACGACCGGGATGTTGACCGAGCCCAGCGTTGCCTTGATCGTGCCCTTGGAGGACACCGTCCGGCTCCAGACGGGGAACCCCATCTCCTGCAAGGCCTTGGTATCGCGCACGCCCGCATCGATGACCAGCGCCCGTGCGCCACGCGCCTGAAAGCTGGTGGCCAGCAGGTCGCCAAAATAGCCATCGCTGCATGGTGAGGTCACGGCCGCCACGACGATGTCGCCAGGCTGGATCTGCTCTGCCGCCACATGCAACATCCAGTTGTCGCCGGGCTGGAGCAGCACCGTCACCGCTGTGCCGGAGACACACTGGCCCGCGGCGATGGGACGCAGCGCTGGCTGGAGCAGGCCGACACGGCCCATGGCCTCATGCACCGTGGCCGAACCCAGAGGGGCCAGGCCATCGGCTGCGGCACGGTCAGCACGCTGGATATGGCGGTAAACAACACCGAGTTCATACATGGAAATGTCCTTGTTGGTGGGTGGCGGGCGCTTCACAGCCCCCGGTGGCGAAGCACGGCATCCAGGCGCGGAAACACGCGGCGCGCATTGCCCTCGTAGACCTGATGTCGCTCTTCGTCGTTGAGATGAGGCGTTGCCTCGATATAGCGCCGGGTGTCGTCGTAGTGGTGGCCGGTTTGCAGATCGATGCCGCGCACCGCCCCCACCATTTCGCTGGCAAACAGAATGTTTTTGACTGGCAGCACCCGGGTGAGCAAGTCAATGCCGGCCTGGTGGTAGACACAGGTGTCAAAATACAGGTTGTTGAGCAGGTGCTCCTCGAGCAAGGGCTTGCCCAGCGCCTGCGCCAGCCCCCGAAACCGCCCCCAGTGGTAAGGCGCGGCCCCTCCTCCGTGGGGGATCAGCAGGCGCAGCGTGGGAAAGTCCTGGAACAGCGCACTGTCGAGGCACTGCATAAAGGCCGTTGTGTCGGCATTGAGGTAGTGCGCGCCAGTGGTGTGAAAGCAGGCATTGCAACTGGTGGAGACATGCACCATCGCGGGGATGTCGTACTCCACCATCTTTTCGTAAATCGGGTACCAGGAGCGGTCAGACAGCGGCGGCGCAGTCCAGTGCCCACCGGAGGGATCAGGGTTGAGGTTGATCGCCACATTGCCGTATTGCTCGACACAGCGCACCAGCTCGGTGATGCAGGTGCGGGGATCGACACCCGGGGACTGGGGCAGCATCGCGGCCGGCACAAAGTGGTCGGGGAACAGCTCGCTCACGCGAAAGCACAGCTCATTGCAGACCTCGGCCCAGGCGCTCGATGTCTCGAAATCGCCGATATGGTGGGCCATGAAGCTGGCGCGCGGGCTGAAGACGGTCAGGTCCAGCCCCCGCTGGCGCATCAGCTGGAGTTGGTTGCACTCGATGGTCTCGCGAATCTCGTCATCGCTGATGCGCAAATCTGCGGCCCGAGGCGTCAGGCGTGGGTCCTTGAGGCCAGCCATCTGCAGGTCGCGCCACTGGCCCAAGCCAGCAGGTGCGGTTGTGTAATGCCCATGTACATCAATAATCATGCGGTGCTCCTCCCTGTTTGTTCTCTTTGGTAGCGCTTGCAGCCAAACGTGGCTTTGTATGGCCCAGCGTTACACGGGCCCTGCCCAGATGGCGCTGGGCACCATCACCTCGCCGCGCATCAGCACCCGCGCTGTGCGCAGCAAGGCCACCTGGGGCGGCGCATCGGCCTGCGCCACGCCCTGCTTGAGCTTGACGCTCAACACGCCGGAGGGATGCTCGATGGCGACCGTATCGGCATCGGCACCGCTGGCCCGCCGGGCCCATCCGTCACAGACGGAGCCTGGCAGCTCAACGGCCGTGCCCACCGTGACCGCGGCCAGCACGCCAATGCTTTCGTGGCACACATGGGGGATAAAGCTGCGCGTGCTGATCGCACCGCCATGCCGGGGCGGCGCCACCAGGGTCATCTTGGGGTAGTTTTTGGCAGAGACGTCACCCAGACCCATGGCCTTCGCGGCCTGCAGGCGCAGCGCCTCCAGCCGGCGCCGAAGATGGTGGTGGGCATCGAGCTGGGCAACGGTCTCATAGCCGCTGGCACCCATATCCTTTGCTTTGACCATCACCAACGGCATGCCGTTGTCGATGCAGGTCACCTCCACGCTGAATGGCGCAAAGCCCTCTCCTGCCACGTCCATGCGCTCGCGCGCCTTGCCGGTGGGCAGCAGGCTCTTGCAGACCGACCCCGCTGTTTCCTGAAAACAGATCTCGATCGGCGCAGCGCTGCCCGGCACGCCATCGATGCGGGCGTCTCCGCCATCTGCCAGCTGGCCGCCAGATAGCGGCAGCGTGATATCGGCCAGCATGCCGGTGTTGCGGGCCAACACGCGAAAGCTGGCACGCTCACCTTGGGCCTGCACCATGCCCGAGGCCAGCGCAAAGGGCACCGCCGCGGCCAGCATATTGCCGCAGTTGGGGCGGGTATCGACCGTGCCCATGTCCGGCTGCACCTGGGCGAACAGAAACTCCAGATCCACCCCCGCTTGCGCCGAGCGGCTGACAATGCCGATCTTGCTGGTCAGCGCATGCCCGCCGCCAATGCCGTCGATCTGCCGGCCGTCGGGTGAGCCCATTGCGGCCAACAGCACCCGGTCCCGCGTGGCCGTATCCTGGGGCAAATGGGCGGCATTGAAGAATGGCCCTTTGGACGTGCCGCCCCGCATCAGCAGGCAAGGAATCGCTGTTGGCATGGAATGCTCCCCGTGTTCTGTTGGTATCCATTCTGGGGACAGACACCACAAAGAGCCACGGGCACAGCGGCCTAGCAGCTATACCCTGCTGGCATATCTGCGCCGCACAGGCAACGCACAGGCGCGCCTCGTCCTACGGCAGATGGCATCGGCTGCTGTCAGGCCTTCACCCGCCTCTGTCCTAGCATGGGGCATGCTGATTAAGAGAGCTACCTCCAAAGTTTCTAGGAAAGCGGCCGCCGCGCTGGCGAGCCTGTGTATCGCTGCCACGGCCTCTGCGATGAGCGATGAGGAGCTCCGCGCTGAAACCGACCGCATTGCGGCCCAGTACAGCACGGCCATCGCCCATTGCCAGTCGCTGCAGGGCAACGACAAGCACATCTGCATAGAGGATGCCAAAGGCAGCCAGCGCGTGGCCCAGGCCGAGCGCGATGCCAAAGTGCTGGGCGACGCCGGCCACAGTTACCAGGTGCGTGTGGCCAGAGCCGAAGCAGACTACCGCGTTGCCAACGAGCGCTGCAATGAGATGCGCGGTGATGCCGTCGGCATCTGCAAAAAAGACGCCGAGGCGGCCTATCGCAAAGCCCAGCAAGATGCCCAGGTCAAACGCGTGGAGGCGCCCCCTGCGATGTCCACTGACCGTCCCTTGACTCCGCTGGCGCCTGCCCGCAGCGACTTGCCCCTCGCAAACCCGCCGCGTTGATGCCGCATGGCGCGGCGCCGGTGGACATGGCGCAAAAAAACCTGCCCTGACCCGATGCGGTCAGCGCAGGTTTTCTCGCATGCACAAAGGGCCGGCGCCGCCAGCCCCAAAATTTGGCGATCAGCGACGGCAGGCTGCGTAGCCCAGCACCACACCAATGGCCAATGCTGCGCCTGCAATGTGCCAGGGCTCGTCATGCGCATATTTGTCAGTGCAGGCGGCGGTGTGCTTGGTTTGCGCAATGGCGCGGGCTGCGGAATCGCGGGCCATGCCCATGCCCTCGTCCATGCGCTCGCGAATGCGCTTGATCTCGGGGATCGCATCGAGCTCCTTGACCGACAGCAGTGCACGCACATCGCCCACCAACTGGTCGACATCCCCCTTCACATCGGAGAGGCTGACTTGTCGCTTCTTGAAAAACATGTTCTTTCCTTTCTTGTACCAAGCCCAAAATGTGCTCTAGCTCATACCTTATCCAAAGACAAACTAGCGCCATGTAGGAAAGCCGCCCGCATCGGCGTGCAAGGGTTCTGCTATCAGCGGTGGCAGAACAAAACCATGCTTTGGCGCACAAGCGCTGCCCCCGCTTTTCCTACACACAAGCCTTGCCTTGCAGTCCACCATGGGCGCTGAGCCCCATGAACCCTGGAGGATGTATGCCAGACCAAGCCCCCGAGAAAACCAACCCGCCCGCGAGCGACGAGACCAAGATCAACACCACCCGCAAGCAGCAGCCCCATGACACCGGCTCGCAGGCCAAGATGCCCCATGAAAAAGACCAGTCCGTGGGGGAGACCAGCCCAGAGCCCTCGCCCGAGATGGAGCAAGCCCATACAGATCTCAAGCGCGGTCTGATCGATACCGATGCGCGTGCCCCCGACGGCCGGCCCAAAGCAAGCAAACCATCGGCCACTTGAGGCATTTCATCGCCGCAGACATCAGCGGTACAGCATTCGAAAACCCTATTTGGGGGCAAATGATTTATTTTGTAACATGATCAAATATACAAATGCATCTATAGGATAAATCTTGCTTTCGTACTAAGCTGTCCACGTTGGAGCCCGTCCATGTGGCACCGACAGGAAGGTTTGCCGTGTCGCAACGAAAGCAGGAGGATGCTGCCACAGGCGATTACCTGGAACAGCTCAAAGCCGAAGGTGCCAGTCTTTTGATGCAGAACCCACAGGAAGGTACGCCCGAGCACGCCAAGATGATGCTGATTGACGCCAAGATTGACCAACTCACCAGCCCCATTACCGTCCCGAACTGGAAGGAAACAGGTTTGTGAACCGCAGCCCGCTGATCCAGCGGGTTTTTTGTTGCCCGGCGCAACCGCTGCGCCGGGGGCCGCACGGCAGCGAACTTGGAGCCGCTAACACGACCCAGCAAACCGGAGGTTTGCGGTTGAGACGAGGTGTCAAACCGCAGACAGTACAAACGTACGGCAAGGCTTGAGGCGGCCGGCTAGGCAACGACGTATCAAGGGTTTTGTTTGCGGCTCTCATTGGTGGGCCTGTAGCGTCTCCCGCTGATCCTGAGCACTGGGCAAGGTCACCCAGCGCGCCAGTTTGGGCCGCAGCCAGTTCTCCAGATCATCCATCACCGCATAGACCACCGGCACCAGCACCAGCGACAAGGCGGTGGACGACACCAGCCCGCCGATGACGGCAACGGCGAGCGGCTGGCGGAACTCCGAGCCGCTGCTCACGCCCAAAGCGGTAGGCAGCATGCCCATGGCCATCGCAATCGTGGTCATGATGATCGGCCGGGTGCGCTCATGGGCGGCTTCCAGCAGGGCCTCGGTCTGGCTCTTGCCCATGCGCTCGGCCTCCACCGCATGCTCGACCAGCAAGATCGAGTTCTTCGCCGCCAGGCCCATCAGCATCAGCAAGCCAATCAGCACCGGCAGGTTCAGCTCTCCGCCTGTTGCCAGCAAGGCCAAAAAGGCGCCGGCCAGCGACAGCGGCAGTGCCGCCAGAATCACCACCGGTTTGACAAAGCTGCGGAACAGCAAGATCAGCACGCCAAAGATCAGCCCCACCCCCGCCATGATGGCCAGGCCAAAGCTGGCAAACAGCTCCTGCATGCCCTCGGCATCGCCATAGAGCGGGCGCGATACGCCCTCGGGCAGGTTCTTCAGGAACGGCAGCGCATCCACGGCCGCATTGGCCTGGCCCAGCGACACGCCATGGACCTCCGCCTCCAAGGTGATGCGGCGCTCGCGGTCAAAGCGATCGATGTGGGATTCGCCCACCTGGAAATGCATGTCCGCCACCGCCGACAAGGGCACCGTGCCACCCTGCCCCGTGGGCACGCGCAGCGCGCCAATACTGTCCAGATCACGCAAGGTACCCTGGGGCAGCCGCACGCGCACCGCCAGCCGCTGGCGCCCGGTGTTGAACTTGGAGGCGGTCGCATCCAGGTCACCCAGGCTGGCCATGCGCGCCACCTCGGCCACCACATCGGGGGTCACGCCCAGGCGCGCGGCCGCATCGGGCTTGAGCCGTATCACCAGCTCGGGGCCCGGGTTGGGCGCCACCTGGTGCACATTGGCCAGCATGGGCAGGCCGCGCAGCTCGCGCTCGGCGTCTGCCGCCGTGCGCCGCAGCAGCTCGCCATGGTGGCCACCCAGGATTACCTGCAGGTTCTGCGTGCCGCCGCCTTCGCTCTCGCTATAGCTCAGCCGCACATCGGGCACCTGCAGCAGCAGAGGCCGCAGATGGTCCTGGAAGGCCTTGGTCGTCATCGAGCGCGGTGATTTGAGCTGCACAATCACGCTGCCCTTGCGCGGGTCGCCATCGCGCTGGCTGCTGCCCACACTGACAAACACATCCTGCACATCGCCTTGCTGGCGGAGCAAACGGGTCAGGCTGGCGGCCGAGGCGCGCATGTCTTCGGTGGTCGCGCCGGGCGCGCCTTGCAGGTTGATCTGCACCGTGCCGCCATCGCCCTTGGGCGCAAAGCCGGTGGGCAGCAGCGAGGCGAGCACCAGCGAGCCCACAAAAATCAGCACCCCGCCGCCAATCGACAGCCAGCGGTGCGACAAAGTCCATTCCAGCAACTGGCGGTAGCGGCCAGTAAAGGGCTTGTGCGGATGGGGCTGCGCCGAGGGTTTGAGCAAATAGGCGCACATCAGCGGTGACAGCAGGCGCGCCACCAAGAGCGAAAACATCACCGACACGGCCACCGTCACCCCGAACTCGCGGAAGTACGGTCCCGCATAGCCACCCATAAATGCAACGGGCAAAAACACCACGGCAATCGCCAAGGTGGTGGCCACCACCGCCAGCCCAATCGCGTCGGCCCCTTCCATCGAGGCGCGCCAGGGCGAGGCGCCGGCCTGCACCCGCTTCTGGATGTTCTCCACCTCGACAATCGCGTCATCGACCAGCACGCCGATCACCAAGGTCAAGGCCAGCAGGGACAGCATATTGAGCGAATAGCCGAGCCAATGGATCACCGCAAACGTGGGGACCAGCGAGATCGGCATGGCCACCGCCGCAATGAGCGTCGCGCGCCAGTCGCGCAAGAACATGAACACGACGACCGCCGCCAGCAGCATGCCTTCGAGCAAGGTCGCCACCGTGGCATCAAAGCTCTCGCGGGTGTTCTTGGCGCCCGATGACACCAGCTGGTACGAGACCCCGGGCTGCTCCTTGGCCAGCGCCGCCACCGCCTTGGCCACCGCCGTCTCCACATCCACGTCGGACGCGGCCTTGGTCTTCATCACCTGAAAACCGACCACCGCCTCGCCATTCAAGGCCGCAAAGCCGCGCCGGTCGCTGGCGCCACTGGCCACGGTGGCCACATCACCCAGGCGCAGATGGCGGCCGTCACGGGTGGCAATCACCAGCTGCTCAAGCTCCTGCACCGATGGGGCGGCCGCGAGGATACGCACCTGCTGCTCCTGCGCACCAATCTGCGTGCGGCCGCCCGATGCATCGAGGTTGTGCGCGCGCAGCGCATCGTTCACCGCCACGGCCGTCAGTCCCAGCGCCTGCAGCTTGGCGGGGTCCAGCGTCACGGTGATGTCGCGCGCCACACCGCCGACCTGGGTCACCTGCCCCACCCCTGGCAGCGCCACCAGCTTGCGCGCCACCACATCCTCAATGAACCAGTTCAGTTCCACATCGTCCATGCCCGGGGCGGAGACCGCATAGGTCAGCAAGGGCATGGCATCAAAATCGAGGCGCTCGACAATCGGCGGCTCGATGCTGGCTGGCAGGTTGGCGCGCACACGGTCAATGGCCGCCCGCACCTCGTCGACGGCCCGCTGCGGCTCCAGCCCAATCTCGAACTCCACCAAGGTCAGCGACATGCCCTGGGTGACGGTCGAGATCACATGCTTGACGCGGGCGACATTGGCCACCCCGTCTTCCACCACGCGGGTGACCTGGGTTTCCACCTCGGTGGCCGCCGCGCTGGGCAAGGCCACTGCCACCTGCACGATGGGAAAGGACACATCCGGGTAGAGCTTGATCGGCATGACACGGTAGGCCATCAGCCCGGCCACCAGGATGGCGATGAACAGCACCACCACGGGGATCGGGTTCTGGATGGACCAGGCGGAGATACGCAGCTTCATCGCTGGCCTCCAGCCGCAGCAGCAGGTGCAGGTGCAGGTGCCGCCTCCGGCGTGGCAGGCACGGCGGCCGGCTGGGCAGCGCCATTGATCTGCACCCGGTCCCCCTCCAGCACAAAGGCGCCGCCGCCCAAGGCCAGGCGCGTGCCCAGCGGCGGGCCATCGCGCAAGGCCACCCAGCCCTGGGCACGGGCGCCCAGGCTCACCGGCAGCTTGCGGATACGGCTGTCGGCATCGATCGTGGCCAGCTGCGGGCCACCGGCTTCAAAGTGGATGGCTTTTTCTGGCACTGCCGCCACCGGTGCGGCCGCCTGCGCAAAACGCGCCTGCGCAAAGCCGCCGGGGCGCAGATCGGCCCGCACCGGCAGCGCCACGCGCACCTGGGCCAGCTTGGTCTTGTCGTCCACCCGGCGCGACAAAAGCCGCACCTGGCCCTCCAGCTCAACACCCGAAGCCAGGGTCACCGCCACCTGGTTGCCCGGCTGGATACGGTCCACCTGGTCCTCGGGCACCTCGGCAGCCAGCTCCACCATGCCGTCCCGCGCCAGGCGGAACATCGCCTCGCCCCCAGGGCTGGCCACATCGCCCCGGCGCACATTGCGCTGCAGCACCACACCGGCCACCGGCGCGCGCAGCACCATGCGCTCGGCCTCTACGCGCAGCCCCGCCAGGTTGGCCGCTGCCACATCGGCATTGGCCTGGGCGCTGGCCGCTGCCGTGCGGCGCTGCTGGATCTGCTCGTCCGACAGCACGCCCTGGCCGTCCAGGCCTTCGACCCGTGCCGATTCGGCCCGGGCCTGCCTGGCCTGCGCCTTGGCCTGCACCAGGCTGGCCTGGGCCTGGGCAATCTTGGCCTGCAGCAAGCCGTCATCGAGCCGCGCCAGCGGCTGGCCGGCACGTACCTGGTCGCCCTCATCGGCCAGCAGCGCGGCCACCCGGTAGCCGCTCAGCTCCGGGCCAATCGCAATTTCTTCGCGCGCCACCAGCAGGCCCGATGCCTGCTGCACCCCACCCATGGGACGCAGCTCCACCTGCGCCACGCTCACCGTTCGCACCACCTCGGCCACCGGCTTCGCAGTCTTGTCCGCACTGCCTTCGGAGCAGGCCACCAGGCCCAGCAGGGCCAGCGACCCCAGGCCTAGCCCCAAGCCCACGCGCCATCCGCTTGTCATTGATTGCAGCATTGCATCCCTCTCAATTTGTCTTCTCTGTGTCGGTGCCCAGCGCATCCCGGGGCCAACCGCCGCCCAGCGCCTGGAACACCTGCACCGCATGCGCCAAGGCTTCAGCGCGCGCCTGGGTCAGGCCACCGCGCGAGTCGCGGTAGACCTGCTCGGCATCGAGCACCACCACCAGGTCAAAAAAGCCGGCCTCATAGCCCTTGCGCGCCGCCTCATAGGCGGTCTGCGCCCGCGCCTCGGCCTGCGCCAGCACTTTCAGCCGCTGTGTATCGGGCGCCATGCGGAGCAGCGCCTGGTCCGTCTCGGAAAACGCGCGCTGCACCACCTGCTCATAGGCGATCACCGCCTGCTCGGCGCGGGCGCCCTGAGCGCGGGCGTTGGCCAACAAGCGCGGGCGGTCCAGTACCGGCATGGCCACATTGCCTGCCAGCGACCACAGCCCGGTGCTGAGCGACGCGCCCTGCTTTTGCCAGTTCAGCCCCAGCCCGGGCGTCAAGGTGATGCTGGGCAGCAGCGCCAGGCGCGACAGCTCCAGGCCGCCCGCGGCCGCATCCATCTGCGCCTGGGCCTGCAGCACATCGGGGCGCCGCGCCAGCAAATCCGCAGGCAAGGCACGCGGCAGCGCCGGCGCCTGGGTTTGGCTGTCATCGAGCACCAGGGCCGACAAGGGCTGGTCGCCCTGCCCCACCAGCACCAGCAAGGCGCGCCGTGCGGCATCGAGCTGCGACTGCAGCACCAGCGCATTGGCCTGGGCTGCCAGCAAGCTGGCATCGACCCGCGCCACATCGGCCAGCGCCACCAGGCCGCGCTCGAGCTTGCGCGCCAGCACCTGCTGCAGGCGGGTCTGGATGGTGATCGTCGCCTGGGCATCGGCCAGCGCAGCGGTCAGGCGCTGGGCCTCAAACAGGCTGCGCGCCACTTCGGCCACCAAGGCCGCGCGCTCGCCATAGGCGCCATAGAGCGCCGCGCCAAAGTCGCCATCGGCCTGCCGCGCCAGCGCATCACCCCGGCCCAGCACATCGAGCTCCCAGGAGACTTGCAGGTCCAGCCCGGCGCTGCTTTGCCGGCCCAGGCCAACCCCACCCGCCGATGCACCGCCCAGCCGCTGCACGCTTCTGCGCTCGCCGCTGGCGCGCAGGCCGCCCTGGGGCTGGTACTGGGTCAGCGTCGCCTCGCGCACCGCCCTGGCCTCGCGCACCCGCGCCAGCGCCATCCGCGCCTCGGTGCTGGCCGCCAAGGCCTGGTCCACCAGGCGGTTGAGCTGGGGCTGCTCGAACAGGGTCCACCAGGTATCGAGCTGGGGCGCCGCCTGCGCTGGCTGCAGGTCCGGCAACGAAGAGGCCACCGAAAACTGCGACGCCACCACCGGCGCTGGCGCGGGCGCATCCGGCACCGACGAGCACCCCGACAAAGCCGCCAGGCACAGCGGCGCGGCCGCCCATAGAACGTATTTCATGGCTCGGGTACTCAGTCTGGTGCTTTGCGGCTGGATGACGGCGCGCGAGCTTGGCGCACTTTAGGTGCTTTAGGCATTTTGGGCGTGGTTGCAGCAGCGGCTGCCGCCCTCTCGGCACGTGCCGATCGCCGGGCAGGCACCGGTGGCGCCGCCGCCTGCTTTTGCCGCTCGGCCAGCTTGGCCAGCAGCTCCTGCAAGGTCTGGGCCGTCACCGCATGAAAATCCTGCGCCTGCTTGAGGCGCGCGGTGGCATCAGCGGACAGCGGGCTGGCCGCCAGCAGCTCATCCACATAGGTCGTAAAGCGCTGGCAATCGGCAATGCTCTGCTCCAGCACGATCAAGAAGGGGTTGGCGCGCAGGCTGAAAAAGTCCTGGCGCTCGCCGCGCATCGCCACCCGCTCGATGATCCCCAGGCGTTCGAGCAAACGGGTATTGGTGCTCACGCTGGCGCGGCTGGCCTGCATGCGCTCGGCCAGCTCGGCAAAGCTGATGGGCCCGCCATCGAGCAAAAAGATGCCGATCAGGCGCCCTGCAATCCGGGGCAGGCCACTGGTTTCCGCCTGGATCGCATTGCGCTCGATAAACAGCTCGCGCGCTTCCAGCGCTTCATGCGCCTTCTTGGCCGCCGAGGCCGCCTTCGCCTTGTCCTGCTGGGTCACAGCCACCGTCCTTTATCCATATTGTTCAGTCACCGCTGAACAATATAAACGAATTCGGGTTGACCCTAGTTATTAGAAGTAACGCTCGCCTAAAAAAGAAAAAGGGCCGTGGTGGTCGGCCCTGCGGTGCTGTGCTACTGGTAGTCAGGACTGGCGCAAGGCCAGCCGCGCCGTCAGCAGGGTGCGCCCCGGCTCGGAATCGATCTCGAGCACGCCGCCCACGCGGCCGATACGCACGGCCATCGAGCGCATGCCGATGCCCAGGCCCGAAGCCTCCACGGCTGCGGCATCAAAGCCCACGCCATCATCTTCGATCTCCAGCACCAGCGCATCGGCCTCAGGCTGCAGAAAGGACAGGCGCACCTGGCGCGCCTGGCTGTGCTTGATGACATTGGTGAGGCCCTCCTCGACCAGGCGCGTCATCGCCAGGTACTGCAGCGCATCGGGCGGTGTGCGCCAGGCGGGCGCAAACTGCCAGTCGCAGCGGATGTCGAGCGCATCGAACAGGTTGGCAAAGCGGTGGCGCAACGGGGCCAGCCACTCCTGCGGCGACGCGGGCACGCGCACCTGGGCCGAGGAGTTGCTGTCAATGGTCTGGCGCAGGTCATCACGAATGTGCTTGAGCATGGACAGCACCTGGGGCCGCGTCAGGCTGCCACCGCCGCCCTGCTCCACGGCAGCAATCATGTGCACCAGCGAACCACCGAGCCCGTCATGAAGGTCATGGGTCAGGGCCAGGCGCTCTTGCAGGCGCGCGTTCGACAGCTTTTGTGCATCGAGCTCGGCCTTGACCTGCTCGGCCTTCTTCTGCTCGGTGATGTCGAAGGTAAAGCCGATCAGCCCGGTGGTCTCGCCCTGTGCATCGCACAGCACATGCACCACCTCGCGCACCCAGACAAAGCTGCCTTCACTGGTCAGCGCGCGGTACTCAGCCTCGTGGTCCACGCCGGCCAGGCACAGCCCCACGCAGCGGTTGACCGTCGTGTCGCGCTCGTCCGGGTGGATACGCTCGGCCCAATCGTTCACCGTCTGCCAGCTGTCCTGGGGCCAGCCCAGCAGCGCCTCGATCTGTGGGCCCACATAGGTGTACTTTTTGCTCGCCCAATCGATGCGGAACGGAATCGCCAACGTGGACTCCAGCAACGTTTGGTAGAGGCCGTTGTCGGTATCGGGCTCCAGGGTGCGTAGACGAGGCTGCGTATCGAGCATAGGGGTGTCAGGGTTGCGTCAACAAGGGGTGAACCGTCGGCAACGCATTCCAGAACCAGTAGAAGTACCCGCTGTCTTTGGGCAGCAAGGTCAGGGTCTGCACACTTCTTTGTGTGCCTCCCCGCCAACAGGCCAGGGCTGAATTGCGGTTGCCGTGCAGATCGATATAGGCCGCATTCGGGATTTTGGGCCTGGGCGGCATGTACAAGGCCATGCCCCGGGGCACCCAAAGATCGGCGAGAAAGATTCTATCCCGCTGGGGCCAATAGCGCCCTACCGAAATCACCAGTGGCAGCTGGGAATCTACCGACGAGAACACATGCGGGAAATCATGGTGCTCCAGGTCGGTGCAGACCGTGGGCTGCAGCTGGTTGCGCTGCGCATCGTCCAGGTACGGACATTGCTGACCTGCAAACATGCCGTACTCAAACGGGGTGTTCTCCAGATGGCGGATCGGGCTTTGCATGCGCAGGCCCTGGCCCGGCTCGATCAAGGTGATGCCAAACGCAGCAGCGGCCTCGCGCGTGGCCCACAGCGGCTCGTACACCACCTCGGTGGCGACGAACTCCAACTTAGTCTCCTCACCAAATGTTGTCGGCGGCAAGCGATGCGTGCCACTGACCTGGTAGCCGCGACCCCAAGAGGGCTCGGGGGAACCGGCCGCGGGGCTGCCCGCCACCGGAGTGCCGGCCACAGGCTGCAGCTCCTTCACCGCTGCAGGGAGCTTGTCCTTGAATGTGGGCATGCCATCGATATTGCAGACATAGGGCTTCTCCTGCGTATCGACCCATGTGCCGATACCGTCTCGAATCAGCAAAGGCGCATCAAAAAAAGTGTGGGGCACGGTCAATCACTCCAGATGGGATGGGCGGGCGGTTGGGGGAAAGCGAGAAAAGGGACCAGCGCTGCGCGCGTCCGGCTCAATCCACCAGGCGGCGCCGGCGCGCTTCCTGCGCTGCCTGGGTGCGCGAGGACACCGACAGCTTGCGGTAGACATTCTTGATATGCGACTCGACCGTGTAGCGCGACAGAAACAGGCGCTCGGCAATCTCGCGGTTGCTCAGGCCCTCGACCACGAGGTGCAGGATAGTGTGTTCGCGCGCACTCAAGCCCGGGTCGTCCGCCGCCTGCACGGCTGGCGGGGCTTGCAGCGGCAGCTCCTCAATAATGCGCCGGGCAATAAAGGGGTCGATGGGCGCGCCGCCGCGCAGCACGCTGCGCAAGGCCATGGCCATTTCCATGTCGTCGCGCTCCTTGAGCACATAGCCCACGGCGCCCGCGCGCAAGGCCGCCCAGATCATTTCCTGCGTGCTCCAGGCAGACACCACCAGCATCGGCAAGTTGGGCGCCTGGGCATGGAGCTCCTCGATCAGCTCGATACCACTGCCATCGGGCAGGCCCAGGTCCACCAGCACCAGTGATACGGTGTGGGCCTCGCCCGCCAGGTAAGCGCGCGCCTGGGCGAGCGACCCGGCCATCACCAGCGCATCGCTGCTGTAGCCCAGCTGCTGCAGCAAGCCCTGCAGCCGGTTGCGCACCAGCGGGTTGTCCTCCACCACCAGTACGGGTGCGGGCAGTGCGAGATCGGCGGTGAGCATCTGGGTGGGCATGGGATCCGTTCATATTCCAAGTGCTGCAATTATTCCGCAAGCCCAGGCCCTTGCCCCTCACTGAAACTGGTGAATTTCAGCGCCGTGACGGTTTGCTGGGTCGTGTTAGCGACTCTAAGTAAACCGCTTCTCCAGCGCATCCCAGGCGGGCTTGCCCACCAGGCGCTGGCGCTCGGCAAAGGTGGCCACCAGGCCGCTCGCCTCCTGCACCGACTTCTTATCGCGCAGCACGGTCAAGGTCTTTTGCATGCCGGCCACTGCCCCCTGCAGCGCCGCATTGGCATAGAGGACGATGCCGTAGCCCAGCGCGCCCAGTTGCTCGGCATCAAAAATGGGGGTCTTGCCGCCAATCACCATGTTCATCAGCTGCGGGGTGGCGAGCCGCTTGGGCAGCGCGCGGATCTCTTCGGCGCTGGTGACCGCCTCGACAAACAAAATATCGGCCCCGGCTTCGGCAAAGCGCTGGGCCCGCTCCACCGCCGCCTCAAAGCCATGGGTGGCCGCCGCATCGGTGCGCGCCATGATCAGCAGGTTCGGGTCGCGCCGGGCATCGACGGCGGCCTTGATCTTGCTCACCGCCTCTTCGGTGGAGACCACCTCCTTGCCGTTGAAATGCCCGCAGCGCTTGGGCGCGACCTGGTCTTCGAGCTGGATGCAGTCGGCACCGGCACGCTCCAGGGTGCGCACCGTGTGGTAGACATTGAGCGCATTGCCAAAACCGGTATCGGCATCGACCAGCAAGGGCACACTGACCGTATCGCGGATGCGCGCCGTGTGGTCGGCGATCTCAGCGAGGCCCATAAAGCCCTGGTCCGGCAGGCCCAACCACATATTGGTCACGCCCGCGCCGGTCACGTAAATCGCCTCAAAGCCCAGGTCCTCGATCACCTTGGCCGACAGCGCATTGAAGGCGCCCGGCACCAGCACGCCCCGGCGCGCCGCCACCATGTCTTTCAGCAGTTGCTTGGTATCCATCCCACAGTCCCCCGTTCAAAAACAATCGCCCGGCACCCGCACGGCGCCTTCCATCAGAATGCGTGCGCTGCGGCTCATCAGCGCCTTGGTCACCACCCACTGGCCATCCTGCAGGCGCGCCTCCGCTCCCACCCGCAGGGTTCCCGAGGGGTGGCCAAAGCGCACCGCGCTGCGCTCGCCGCCACCGGCGGCCAGGTTGACCAGGGTACCCGGCACGGCTGCAGCCGTGCCAATGGCCACCGCTGCCGTGCCCATCATCGCGTGGTGCAGCTGGCCCATCGACAGCGCCCGCACCAGCAAGTCCACGTCCTGCGCCTCCACCGCCTTGCCGCTCGATGCCGTGTAGCTGGCCGGCGGCGCCACAAAGGCAATCTTGGGCGTGTGCTGGCGGCTCGCGGCCTCGGCCAGGTCCTGGATCAGGCCCATCTTCAGCGCGCCGCAGGCACGAATCGCTTCCAGGCGCGCCAAGGCCTGCGCATCGCCATTGATATCGCCCTGCAGCTCGCAGCCGGTGTAGCCCAGGTCTTGCGCATTGAGAAAGATCGTCGGGATGCCGGCATTGATCAAGGTCGCGGCAAAGCGGCCTACCCCTGGCACATCGAGCTGGTCCACCAGCTGGCCGGTGGGGAACATGGCGCCACCATCCTCGCCCTCATCAGCCGGGTCCATGAAGGCCAGCTGCACCTCGGCAGCGGGAAAGCTCACGCCATCGAGCGCAAAGTCGCCGCTCTCCTGCACCTGTCCGTTGCGGATGGGCACCTGGGCCATGATGGTCTTGCCGATATTGGCCTGCCATATACGCACCGTGCACAGCCCGTTGTGCGGGATGCGGGCCGGATCGATCAGGCCCATCGCGATCGCGCAGGGGCCGACGGCGGCCGAGAGGTTGCCGCAGTTGCCACTCCAGTCCACCAAGGGCTTGTCGATGGCCACCTGGCCAAACAGGTAGTCCACATCATGGTCAGCGCGAGTGCTCCTGGCCAGCAGCACCGCCTTGCTGGTGCTGGAGGACGCATTGCCCAGGCCATCGATCTGCTTGCCATAGGGGTCGGGGCTGCCCAGGGTGCGCAGCAAGATCGCATCGCGCGCCGCGCCAGACTGCTGCGCGGGCAGCGGCAAATCCGGCACATGGAAGAACACCCCCTTGCTGGTGCCGCCCCGCATATAAATGGCGGGGATCTTGATCTGGGGAGGATGGGCGGTCAGGTTCGTCATGGTCGTTCAGAAAAAAACTAGGCATTCACACCGAGGCCGGTTGCACCGCGCGCGATGCCAGAAAATCCTGCGCAAAGCGCTGCAGCACGCCGCCTGCCTCGTAGACAGACAGCTCCTCGCCGGTATCGAGGCGGCAGGTCAGCGGCACGCGGTCCACCAGGCCGCTGCGGCGCCAGATCACCAGGCTCAGCGTAGCGCGCGCTGTGCGTTCACCTTCCACATCATAGGTCTCCGTACCATCCAATTGCAGCGTCTTGCGTGTCGTGCCCGGCTGGAACTCCAGAGGCAGCACACCCATACCGATCAAGTTGGTGCGGTGGATGCGCTCAAAACCCTCGGCCACCACTGCCTCCACCCCCGCCAGGCGCACGCCCTTGGCGGCCCAGTCGCGGCTGGAGCCCTGGCCATAGTCGGCACCGGCAATGATGATCAGCGGCTGGCGGCGCTGCAGATAGGTCTCCATCGCCTCCCACATGCGCACCACCTGCCCCTCGGGCTCGATGCGGGCCAGCGAGCCTTTTTGCACCTGGCCACCCACCACGGCCATCTCGTTGACCAGCTGGGGGTTGGCAAAGGTCGCGCGCATGGCGGTCAGGTGGTCGCCCCGGTGCGTGGCGTAGGAGTTGAAGTCCTCCTCGGGCAGGCCCATCTTGGCCAGGTACTCGCCAGCGGCCGAGCTGGGCAGAATGGCGTTGGATGGCGAGAGGTGGTCGGTAGTGATGTTGTCGGGCAGCAGTGCCAGCGGCCGCAGCCCCTTGAGCGTGCGCGGATGCGCTGCCAGCGCGCCCACACCTTCGGTGTCCCAATACGGCGGGCGGCGGATATAGGTGGACTGGGGGCGCCAAGCGTACTGCGGAGCCGCCCGCTCGCCGTTGTCTGCCTGGACTGCAAACATGGGCTCGTACACCGCGCGGTACTGCGCAGGCTTGACCGCTTGCGCCACCACGGCATCGATCTCCGCGTCGCTCGGCCACAGGTCCTGCAGCCGGATCTCCTGCCCGTTCACGACGGCCAGCACGTCCTTTTCGATGTCAAAGCGGATGGTGCCCGCCATCGCATAGGCCACCACCAGCGGTGGCGAGGCCAGAAACGCCTGCTTGGCATAGGGGTGGATGCGTCCGTCAAAATTGCGGTTGCCCGACAGCACTGCGGTGGTGTAGAGGTCGCGTTCAATGATCTGCTGCTGGATCTGCGTATCGAGCGCGCCGCTCATGCCATTGCAGGTGGTGCAGGCAAAGGCGACGATGCCAAAGCCCAGCGCCTCCAGGTCCTCCAGCAGACCCGCCTCTTGCAGGTACAGCTGCACCGCCTTGGATCCGGGCGCGAGCGAGGTCTTGACCCAGGGCTTGCGCACCAGGCCCAGGCGCCGCGCATTGCGCGCCAGCAGCGCCGCAGCGATCACATTTCGCGGATTGCTGGTGTTGGTGCAGCTGGTGATGGCGGCGATGATGATGGCACCATCGGGCAGCAGGCCCTGGGCTTCTTGGGCGCGCGCCAGCGCCAGGGGCTCGGCGCCGGCAATGCCGCGCGCGGTCAGCTGCGAGGTCGGCAGACGCCGGTGCGGGTTGGACGGACCCGCCATATTGCGCACCACCGTCGACAGGTCAAACTGCAGCACCCGCTCGTACTGCACCTCGTGCAGGCTGTCCGCCCAAAATCCGGCGGTCCTGGCATAGGTCTCGACCAGCTGCACCTGCGCTTCATCCCGGCCCGTCAGCCGCAGGTAGGCCAGCGTCTGCGCATCCACCGCAAACAGCGCGGCAGTGGCGCCATACTCCGGGCACATATTGGCAATGGTGGCGCGGTCACCAACCGAGAGGCTGCGCGCGCCCTCGCCATAAAACTCCAGATACGCGCCCACCACTTTTTGCTGGCGCAGGAACTCGGTCAGCGCCAGCACGATGTCAGTCGCGGTAATGCCCGGCTGGGGCTGGCCGCTCAATGCCACGCCGACAATATCGGGCAGGCGCATCCAAGAGGCCCGGCCCAGCATCACATTCTCCGCCTCCAGCCCGCCCACCCCCACCGCAATCACACCCAGCGCATCGACATGGGGCGTATGGCTGTCGGTGCCCACGCAGGTATCGGGAAAGGCGACACCGTCCTGCACATACACCACCGGCGACATCTTCTCCAAGTTGATCTGGTGCATGATGCCGTTGCCCGCGGGGATCACATCCACATTGGCAAAGGCCCGCTTGCTCCATTCGATGAAATGGAAGCGGTCCTCATTGCGGCGGTCCTCGATCGCGCGGTTTTTCTCAAAGGCCTGCGGGTCAAATCCGCCGCATTCGACGGCCAGCGAATGGTCGACGATTAGCTGCACCGGCACCACCGGGTTGACGGCGGCCGGATCGCCGCCCGCCTGGGCAATCGCATCGCGCAGGCCGGCCAGGTCCACCAAGGCCGTCTGGCCCAGGATGTCATGGCAGACCACGCGCACGGGAAACCAGGGAAAGTCGATATCGCGCCTGCGCTCGATCAGCTGGCGCAGGTAGTCTGACAGCTGCGCCGGGTCGGCGCGGCGCACCAGGTTTTCGGCATGGACGCGCGCCGTATACGGCAGCTGCGCCCAGGCGCCGGGCGCCAGCGCATCGACTGCCGCCTGCGCATCAAAATAATCCAGGCCGGTGCCGGCCAGTGCTTGTCGGTAATTGCTGTTCATGGGGCAGTGCGGACCGGCGGGCTGGGCCGCCCGCAGGGTGTCACTTTTCTATATAGATCTGTAGAAGGTCGTGTCGGCCGACAGCTCAGTTGCGCTGGTCGATGGGCTGGAACACCTGGTCTTCCGGCCCCGTGTAGTGCGCGCTGGGCCGGATGATCTTGTTGTCCACGCGCTGCTCGATCACATGCGCAGCCCAGCCGCTGGTGCGCGCAATCACAAAGAGCGGCGTGAACATCGCAGTGGGCACACCCATCATGTGGTAGCTCACGGCGCTGAACCAGTCGAGGTTGGGGAACATCTTCTTGGCCTCCCACATCACGGCCTCCAGGCGCTCGGCAATGTCGTACATTTTCGTGGAGCCGGCCTCCAGCGACAGCTCCCTGGCAACGCCCTTGATGACGACATTGCGCGGGTCGCTGACGGTGTAGACCGGGTGGCCAAAGCCAATCACCACCTCCTTGTTCTCCACCCGGCGGCGGATATCGGCCTCGGCGGCATCGGCGCTGTCGTAGCGCTTCTGGATCTCGAAGGCCACCTCGTTGGCGCCGCCATGCTTGGGGCCGCGCAGCGCGCCAATCGCGCCGGTGATCGACGAATACATGTCACTACCGGTACCGGCCACGACGCGGGCGGTAAAGGTCGAGGCATTGAACTCATGCTCGGCATACAGGTTCAGCGACGTATGCATGGCCCGCTCCCACAGCGCACTGGGCTTTTTGCCATGCAGCAGGTGCAGAAAATGCGCGCCGATGGAGTCGTCATCCGTCTCCACATCGATGCATTTGCCCGAGGTGCTGAAGTGGTACCAGTACAGCAGCATGGAGCCGAGCGTTGCCATCAGGCGGTCGGCAATATCGCGCGCGCCGGGCAGGTTGTGGTCGTCCTTCTCGGGCAGGGTGCAGCCCAGCACCGATACCCCCGTGCGCATCACATCCATCGGGTGGCTGGCGGCGGGCAGCTGCTCCAGCGCCTGCTTGACGCTCGCGGGCAGGCCGCGCAGCGCCTTGAGCTTGTCCTTGTAGGCGCGCAGCTCGGCGCGGTTGGGCAGCTTGCCATGCACCAGCAGGTGGGCGATCTCTTCAAACTCGCAGACCTGGGCCATGTCCAAAATGTCATAGCCCCGGTAGTGCAGGTCATTGCCGCTGCGCCCTACGGTGCACAAGGCGGTGTTGCCCGCCGTCACGCCCGAGAGCGCAACCGATTTCTTGGGCTTGAAGGTCGAAGGCGTGGTGGGCGCGGTGGCCTCGGCGGTCGTGGTGGTCATAGCAGGGGTTCCTGGTTCAAATATGCGCAATCGAGGGGGATGGGCCGGCCTTTGGCATCGACGGCCACCATGTCAAACAAACCTTGGAGCACCAGCTCGGGCGGCGTCCCCGGCAGCCCGGCCGAGCCGGTCACGCAGACGGTCATCGAGCTGCGGCCTACGCGGCTGACCCAGGCGCGCAAGGTCAGGGCATGGCCCACCGGTGCCGGTGCCACAAAGTCCACCCGGCTGACGGCGGCCATCACGACTTCGCGTTGCGCCAGGCTCCGCGCCGCCAAAAACGCGGCCTTGGCCATCAGCTGCAAACCCTGGCCCGCAAACAGCGTGCCGTGGTGGTTGGCCAGCGCCGGCAGTACCAGCTCTTGCAACTCGGCGAATCCGGTAGGTGTTGTCATGCTTCGCAATTTACGCAAAATACAAAGGGATGAACAGCACTGAAATGGCGAATTTCTGCGAATGAAAACTGGTATTTTGCGAATTTTGCGAAATGTAGAATCTGGGTACTCCACCGCCTCTTCGATGCGAGCGCCCCTGTTGACGCGAAAGACTCTGCGATGAAAAAAACCTTTATGGGCGTCAAGCTGCGCAAGCTGCGCGCCGAACGCAATCTGTCCCAGATTGCGCTGGCCCATGCGCTGGGGCTCTCGCCCAGCTACCTCAACCAGATCGAACAAAACCAGCGGCCGCTGACGGTGTCGGTGCTGCTCAAACTGCACCGCAGCCTGGGCGTGGATATCCAGCAGTTCTCCGAAGACGAAGAGGCGCGCCTGGTGGCGGGGCTGCGCGAAGCCCTCGCCGATGCGCCCGAGGCCATTGCGCTGCCAGAGCTGCAAGAGGTGGCCACGCAAATGCCGGCGCTGGGCGCAGCGGTGGTGGCGCTGTACCGCCGCCATCTGGAGACCAAGGAGCGGCTCGAAGCGCTGTCGCTGCAGCTGGGCGATGACCGCGCCGGCAGCAGCCAGCCCGCCGCCATGCCGTTTGAGGTGGTGCGCGATTTCTTCTTCTCGCACCAGAACTACTTTGATGCGGTGGACCGCGCCGCTGAAAGCCTGGCTGCCCAGGCCCAGGCAGAGCGCCCGGGCAGGCCGCTGGCCGACTGGCTGCGTGAGCGCCTGGCGCTGGCGCACCAGGTGCGGGTGGAGTTGGTGGACAGCGCAGGCGCGAGCAAACGCCAGTTCGACCCCGCCTCGCGCCTGCTGCAGCTGTCCTCTGCGCTGGGCACCGCGCAGCAGGCGTTCCAGCTTGCCACCCAGCTGGCGCTGCTCGAGATCGGCGACACACTCGACAGCCTCAGCCAGGTGCCAACACTCATCAGCGACCCCGCTGCCCGCCGGCTGGCGCGGCTGGGCCTGGCCAACTATTTTGCCGGCGCCCTGCTGCTGCCCTACGGGCCCTTTCTACAAGCCGCCGAGGCGCTGGACTATGACATTGACCTGCTCGGCCAGCGCTTTGCCGTGGGCTTTGAGACCGTCTGCCACCGGCTGAGCACCCTGCAGCGGCCAGGCAGCCCGGGCGTGCCGTTTTTCTTTGTACGGGTGGACCGGGCCGGCAATATCTCCAAGCGCCAGTCGGCCACGCATTTCCATTTCAGCCGCACCGGCGGCACCTGCCCGCTGTGGAATGTCTACGAGGCCTTTGGCCAGCCCGGCCAGGTGCTCGCCCAGGTCGCGGGCATGCCCGATGGCCGGCGCTACCTGTGGATTGCGCGCTCGGTCTCGGGCGGGCAGCGCGGCTATGGCGCGCCGCGCAAGACATTTTCCATCGGCCTGGGCTGCGACCTGCGCCATGCAGCGCGCCTCGTCTATGCCAAGGGCATCGACCTGCAGGACCCGGAGCTGGCCACGCCGATCGGCATGGGCTGCAAGGTCTGCGAGCGCGACCACTGCCCGCAGCGCGCCTTTCCCTATCTGGGCAAAAGCCTGGCCGTCGATGAGAACGCCAGCCGCCTCACCCCCTACGGCTCGGGCGTCTGAATCTCCGCCAGCAGCTGGCCAAAACGCCGCTCGACATACTGCGCCGTCGGGCTGCGCTGCGCGCCCTGGCGCCAGAGCATGCGCACCGACAGCGGGGGCAGCGCCAGCGCCGGGCAAGGCACCTCGCGCAGCGCCTGGCGGTTGCCTTCGTAGTGCGCGATATTGACAGGCAGCACCGCCCAGCCCAGCTTGTCGGCCACCATGTCGGCGATGTTGTAGAAGCTATCTGAGCGCCACACGCGCGGGCTGTAGGCGCGCTCGTGCACATCCTCGGTATGCATCAGCAGCTGGCGGTGCTGGGCCAGTTGCTGCAGGCCCACCACCCGGCCATCGGCGAGCGGGTGGTCGGTCGCCACAAACACCCCCTGGGGCACGGTGCCCAGGTGGCGCTGCTCAAAATGCTGCAGCACCGGGCCCCGATCGATATGCAGGGCCATGCCCGCCCTGCCCTCGCCCACATAGTCGGCCACCTCGCTGGCGGTGCCATTGAGCAGCAGCAGCTCCAGGCCCGGGTACTGCTGCGCCATCTCGCGCAGCAGGCTTGCCACCGCCGTATAGGGCAGCGCCTCGTCAATCGCCAGCGACAGCTCGGCATCGGCCCCGCCGCTGAGCGCCTGCGCGCGCTGGTCCAGCTGCTGGGCCTGGCGCAGCAGCTCACGCGCTTCGAGCAGCAGCACCCGGCCGGCATCGGTGAGCTGGGCATTGCGGTGCGAGCGGTCAAACAGCACCACGCCCAGGTCCACTTCCAGCATGCCCACGGCGGTGCTGACGGCCGACTGCGCCTTGCCCAAGCTACGTGCAGCGGCAGAGAAAGAGCCGCTGTCGGCGGTGGCGACAAACTGCCGCAGTTGTTCAACGGTCCATTCCATAGCCCGGTACTGTAGCTCATCCATCTGATTTATTGATGGATTCCAACTTTATCAATCGATTTTTATGGCGCAATATCGGGCCCATGCAATCGATCAACACCCCCGCACCAGCCCTGACGATGGCCTGGTGCCATGACCCCGCGCAGTCGCCAGCGATCCTGGCGCTGTTCATGGGCCAGCTCAGTCCCTATTACATCTCCCATGGCGAGCTGCAGTCCCCGCGCGCCATCGCACCGGGCCAATGGAGCCCCCAGCTGGCCGACAACATGGCGCTGCAGATTGAGGCCACGTTGGCCGCGCCCGAAGCAAACGCGATGCAGCGCATCGCCACCGCCCACCAGGGCGATACGCTGGTCGGCGTTGCTTTTGTCGCGCTCGACGAGGCCCAGCTCGCGCCCACCCCGTTTGCCACCTTGGACGACCTGGTGGTCAGCCCCGCCGTGCGCGGCCAGGGCTTGGGCGAGGCCCTGTTCGGCTGGGTCTGCGCCCAGCTCCAGGCCGAGGGCGTACAGCGCCTGTTTCTGGAAAGCGGTATCGGCAACCAAGGGGCACACCGGCTGTTTGAGCGCCTGGGCTGCCAGCCCGTGTCCGTCACGATGATGAAAGAGTTGGGAGTTTGACCATGGCAATGCATTCCAAAAGATGGCTGGTGCTGGCCATTGTGTCGATGGCGCTGCTGCTGATCGTCGTCGACATGACGGTGCTCTACACCGCCCTGCCCACCCTCACCCATGACCTGGCCGCCTCCACCTCGATGAAGCTGTGGATCGTCAACGCCTATGCGCTGGTGGTCGCGGGCCTGCTGCTGAGCACCGGCGCTTTAGGCGACCGCCTGGGCTACCGGCGCATGTTCATGCTCGGCCTGGTGATCTTTGGCGCCGCCTCGCTGGCAGCCGCCTATGCGCCCAATGCCGGGCTGCTGATTGCCGCGCGCGCCGTGCTGGGCTTGGGGGCGGCCATCATGATGCCCGCTACCCTGGCCATCATCCGCATGAGCTTTCCCGACCAACGCGAGCGCTCGGTCGCCATCGGCATCTGGGCCTCGGTCGCCTCGGGGGGCGCGGCGCTTGGCCCGGTGGTGGGCGGCGTGCTGCTGCAGTATTTCTGGTGGGGCTCGGTGTTTCTGGTCAATGTGCCCATCGTGGCGCTGGCGCTGGTGCTGACCGCCTGGCTGATTCCTGCAGACCGCCTGAGCACCAAGGCCAGCCTGCCCGGTTGGGACTACACCAGCTCGCTGCAGGCCATGGTCGCCATGGTCAGTCTGGTGCTGGGCATCAAGGAGCTGGCCAAGCCCGCACCATCGCTGGTGTTTGCCGTGCTGATGGGGCTGCTCAGTGCCGCCGTGCTGTGGATCTTTATCCGCCGCCAGCTCAGCCGGCCCCAGCCGCTGATCGAGCTGCGTCTGTTCCGCATTCCGACGTTCTCGGGCGGTGTGGTGGCAGCCGTGGTGGCGGCCGTGGCCCTGGTCGGGGTGGAGCTGGTGTTCAGCCAGCGCCTGCAGCTGGTGCTGGGCCTCAGCCCCCTGCAAGCGGGGCTGGCCATCTTGCCGATTCCGGTGGCGGCCTTTGTCGCCGGCCCGATTGCCGGCTGGGCGCTGTCGCGCCTGGGCACCCACCAGCTGATAGTGGGCGGCCTCCTCGTCACTGCCGTGGCGCTGTGCGCGCTGGCCATGAGCCTCAACAGCGATGCCCATGGCCTGCAGAAAATAGCGGTACTGGCCGTCCTGGGCCTGGGCGTGGGCGTCACCATCACCGCCGCATCGAACGCGGTGATGAACAGCGCGCCGCCCGAGCATGCCGGCATGGCCGCCTCGGTCGAAGAGGTGTCCTACGAGTTTGGCGGCGTGCTGGGCGTGGCCTTGCTGGGCAGCGTGCTGTCCTGGCGCTATACCAGCAGCCTGGTGCTGCCAGACATCCTGCATGGCGCCGCTGGCGGGGCCAGTGACGGCATCGATGCGGCTTTGTTGGCTGCAGAAAAACTGCCGCCGCAGGCTGCCACGCAGCTGCTGGGCCTAGCCCATGCCGCGTTTGACCAGGGCTTTATCGCGGTGATGGCCACGGCCGTGGTGCTGGTGCTATCCGCTGCGTTGGCGGTGGCCCTGCTGCGCAGCCGAGGTCAGCAACAGGCCACCCTGGGACATCGCAGCGGCGCGGTGGCCAGCAAAGGGCACTGATCGTGAGTCACTGCTCAGCGGCGGGGCGCCATCTCCTTTAGCGCGTCCCCATGCGCCGCTGCCGCAGTGCGTGCCCGGTCGCCAACATCAAGGCCGCCGACGCCAAGGCGGCGGCCGGCCACAGCACGGCAGACAAACCCCATGCATCGACCAACGCCCCACCTCCCCAAGCACCCAGCGCAATGCCGGTGTTGAAAACCCCGACATACAGCGCTGCCACGACCTCCATCGCCTGGGGGGCCGCCTTCATCATCCAGGTCATCAAGGCGACGGACACCCCGCCATAGGCCAGGCCCCAGACTAGCAGCAGCGCAAGTCCACCCGTGGGAGAGCCGCCAAACACCAGCCACAGCAACGGCACCAGCAGCAGCCCCAGTGCAATGGTGGCCACCGTCAGCGTTGTTTTGTGCGCCGCCGCCAGGCCTGCGATGAAATTGCCCGCAATGCCGGCTAGCCCATAGGCCAGCAGCAAGGCTGCAATCCACTGCGCATCAAAGCTCGAGACCGCCAGCAGCAGCGGTCGCACAAAGGTAAAGGCCATAAAGTGCCCTGCGACCAGCAGCAAGGTCAACACCAGACCTGCTTGCAGCGCGCGGTTGCTGCGCAGTGCCAGAAACTGGCGCAGCCCCACCGCGCTGCGGACCGGCAAGGCCGGCATCACCCATAGCTGCAGGGCCAGCACCAGCACACTGAACAAGGCCATCACACCAAAAGCCCAGCGCCAGCCTGCCCCTTCCCCGATCAGCGCGCCCATTGGCACGCCCAACACCGATGCGGCGGCCACCCCGCCAAAGATGATGGAGGTGGCGAGCCCGACGGCAGCCGCTGGCACCAGGCGCGCCGCCAATCCCCCCGCCACCGCCCAGATCCCGCCAATGCACAGACCCAGCAACACGCGGGCGGCCAGCATCCAGCCCCAGCTCGGCGCGAGGGCCGATGCGGTATTGGCCAGCGCTAACAGCGCCAGCAGCGCTGCCAGCATGCGGCGCCGGTCCATGCGGCCGGCTATCACCACCACCAGCGGTGCAAACACCGCTGCCAGCAAGGCAGGCAGCGACACCATCAGCCCAGCTTGGCCAGTGGTCATGCCCAGCGAAGGCGCAATCGCTGTCAAGAGGCCCACGGGCAGCATCTCGGTGGTAACGACAGAAAAGGTTGCCAGGCCGGCGGCGATCACGGCCGGCCAAGGGTTGCGGGCATGATGTGGAGCAGGCGCTGATAAAGACAGGGACATGTCATGGGTTCCAGTCATGGCAAAAGGCAGCGCGCTATCAAGCGGCTGGGGAGGCGGTGTTGTTGTTGGTGGTGGTGCCATCTGCCGCAGCAGACATCGGCACACGCAGTTGCCGCGCAGCCCATAGCGCCAGCAGCAGCACAAGCGCCCCAGCCACCCAGGCCACCGCAAAGGCCGAGCGAGCACCCAAGCCATCGACCAGTTGGCCCGATGCCGCTGCGCCCAGCGCTACGCCCACATTCAGGCCGGCCAGCAGCCAGGTCATGCCCTCGGTCAGGCGCTGCGCGGGCACCAGGCGCTCGACCAGCGCCATCGCCACGATCATCGTGGGCGCAAAACACAGACCGGCCAGCAGCACGGCACCAGCGAGCGCCGGGATGCTGCCTACCAGCAGCAGTGGCAAGGTCGTCAGCGCCGTGGCGAGCCCGCCCAGCGCCAGCTGCTGCGGCAAAGGCATGCGCAGCTGGAGCGCACCAAACAGCAGGCCTGCCACGCAAGAGCCCAGCGCATAAGCGGCCAGCACGCCGCTGGCCCAGGCTGGCTGGCCAAGCGTGCGCGCCAAGGCCACGCTCACGATATCGACCGTGCCCACGATGACCCCCATCGCCGCCATCAAGAGCGCCAGTAGGCCCACATGGGGCAGGCAAATCACCGAGACCGCTGCTCTGCCCTGCATGCAAAGCGGCTGAAGCGCTGGCTCGGTCGCGCCCTGGGCGAGCAAAGCGAATACGCCCAGCACCAGCAGACCACCGGCAGCCAGCGGGCCTGCCTGCGCAAAGGCCGCCACGCACAGTCCCACCGACAACGGTGGCCCGGCAATAAAGCTCAGCTCATCGAGCACGGCCTCCAGCGCATAAGCGGTCTGCAACTGCGGCGATCCCCGGTACAGCGCCGTCCAGCGGGCACGCAGCATCGCCGGCATGCTGGGCATGGCCCCGGCCAGCACCGCGCCGGCAAACAAGGTCCAATCGGGCAGCGGCCACCGGGTGGCCGCCAGCAGCAGCACCAGGCCGGCCACACTGATGCCGGTGGCCAGCGGCAGCACGCGGCGCTGGCCATGGCGGTCCACCAGGCGCGATGTCTGCGGCGACAGCAGCGCATAACTGAGCACAAAGGCGGCAGAGACTGCGCCAGCGAGCGCATAGCTGCCGCGCAACTGGGCCAGCATGGTGATGATGCCGATGCCCATCATCGGCAGCGCCAGGCGGGCAAGCAGCCCAGCCAGGCAAAAGCCCGTGCTGCCGGGCGCGGCAAAAATTGTTCGGTAGGTCTGGAGCATGGCTTCTTTCTGCGCCCGGCTTGCCAACACGGGCCGGGCTAGCGACAATACATACAAGGCGTATGAATAAAATCTTATATACATGCGCCATGTTTGTAAATAATCATACGCACTGTATGTAAGGAGATTGCGCATGGTTCGACGCACCCGCGCCGAGATGGAAGCCACCCGTGCCAGCCTGCTGGCCACCGCCCGCCAAGTGCTGGCCGAGCATGGCTATGCCGATACGTCGATGGACGATTTGACCGCCCGGGCCGGCCTGACCCGGGGCGCGCTCTACCACCACTTTGGTGACAAGAAAGGCCTGCTCGCCGCCGTGGTGGCGCAGATCGATGACGAGATGGATGCCCGGCTGCAGGCGATCTCGGACAGCGCCGAGGACCCCTGGCAAGGCTTTCGCCAGCGCTGCCGCGCCTACCTGGAAATGGCCTTGGAGCCAGAGATACAGCGCATCGTGCTGCGCGATGCCCGGGCCGTGCTAGGCGGCGCGTCCCCCGATGCACAACGCCATTGCCTCACCGCCATGCAGGGCTTGATCAGCACGCTGATCGCGCAAGGCGTGGTGGCCCCAGCCGATGCGCGGGCGCTCGCAGCACTGATCTATGGCAGCCTGGCCGAGGCGGCGTTCTGGATTGCCGATGGGGCTGAAGGTGCCGATGGGGCCGATGGCGCAGCGCGCCTGGAGCAAGCCGCCGTGGGCCTGGATTTACTGCTGCGGGGCTTGCTGGTGCAGCCGCTGCGTGGCTAGCTCTGGCGTGTCTGTGAGATGGGCGGTGACGACATGCCTCCACGGCATATTACGCCCATGCAAGCACAGTGACTACAGATTCAGCAAGGCTGCGCCTTTAATCTGAAAGGGCAGCAAATATCCCGCTGCGCCCTTTAACCGGAGACAGAGATGACCAACCAGCAGCAACCCAACCAAAGTCCCAATGGCCAACAACCTGCCCAAAAGCAGCAGGACCAACAAAACCAGCAGCGCCCTGCCCAGCAGCAGCAGCAAGGCCGGGGCCAGAACCAGCAGCAGCAAGCGCAGTCCCAGCAGCAGTAAAAGCGGTGAAGCAGGCGGGCCGCAAGACCCGCCCAGGAAAAAACCCGCCACTGCGGGTTTTGTGTCGTATCGCTTAGGGGCGAAATTGCGTTTGGTAATGTTTCAGTGCCAATTCCACATCCTGCAGGCGATCATATTGCGGAGAGCCCATGAAGGGCTCCAGATCCCGTAAACCAATCACTTCCAGTTCCAGACGCTCGTATTGCGCTTGCGTCACCACAAGCAGGTCTTCCGCTTCTCGCATAAGACCTCCTTTCCACCTGATACCCAAACCGTAGATTCGGCTGACGGTCCAGGTTCCACGACGATAGCGCCATCCACGCGTTTTGCAAAGTTCTTTTACAAGAACCAACGTTTGGTACACCCCCGGGCGTATTCAGTATTCCGGCGTTTTCCAGCTGTCTGCGGTGATGGGTCGCGTCAACTGCTCGATCTTGGCGTCGATCAGCGACAGGCGCGCGTGCTCAATGGTGCCTTCTGCCGGGTGGTCTGCCAGCAATTCGGCGCCCTGGGCTTTCAACGCATCCAAATAGGCGTCTTTCTCCTTGTCATTTCCGGTCTGCGTAGACATTCCTAGCCTCCAATGCTTTGGTGGTTAAACTGTAACAAAACTACTCCAAAACGCCAGCCAGCGATCTTAAAATTACGAAATAAGCAGAAAACGTCCTACAGCCACCCCCAGGCGTGGCGCAGACTTGTTATTTGCTTTCCGTAAGACTAACCCAGCTGATATGCACTGGGTTGATATAGAGGCTTTCAAGCCCATCCATCACCCGATGATGAGCCTGCGTCAGCGAGCCGCTTCATTGCCGCGGTAATTGACACCGCCGCTTGGGCATAGCCATCCCAGGGTGCATTTCCCTTGCGAAAGCGCGCTTCAATGGACTCAATGCCCCAGTGTGCGCCGCTGCTGACCTGGTCCAGCTCCGACCAGCCGATGGGTACCGACACACCCATACCCGGCCGCGCCCGCAGCGACCAGGCACTGACCGTCGTGGCGCCCCAGCCATTACGCAGGTAGTCGACAAAGATCTTGCCCTTGCGGTTTTGCGGGCCGCTCTTGGCCACAAAGCGCTGGGGCACGGTGGCTGCGAGGTGCTGCACGATCGCCTTGGAAAAGCCCTTGACGGTATCCCAGTCATGGCGGCGCTGGATCGGTACTACCAAGTGCAGGCCCTTGCCGCCGCTGGTTTTGAGAAAGGGCTCCAAGCCAAGCTCCTGCAGCAGCACCCGCACCAGCTCGGCCGCCTCCTGCACCGCCGGCCAGGCCACGCCCTCTCCCGGGTCCAGGTCAAAGGTCATGCGGTCGGGCCGCAGAATCTTGTCGCGCCTGGCGTTCCAGGTGTGGAACTCGAGCACATTGAACTGCGCCGCCTGGACCAGGCCCTCCGATTGGGCAATGGCCAGCAGCGGCGGGTGTTCCGGATCGAGCGACGGGGGCAACTGCACGATGCCGGCCATGGCACGGGCCTGCAGGTGCTTCTGAAAGAAATGCTCGCCCCCCACCCCATCGGGGGTGCGCACAAGCGAGGTAGGCCGGTCTTGCAGGTGCTCCATCATCAGCGGCGCCACCTGCTCGTAGTAGCGCACCACGTCCAGCTTGGTCACGCCCGTGCTGGCGTCCATGATGCGCTCTCCATGGCTGACCTCAATGCCGCCGGTAGCGCTGGGGGTTATCTTGCAAACAGGCATGGTGGTGGTTCTCTCCCGAGTGATCTGGTTGGCGGGCTTGTCCCCGCGCAAGCCATGGAAGACCGCATGGCGCACCCGGCCCTGGCCGGTCCAGCCGGCAAAGGCGATTTCTGCGACCAGCTCGGGACGAACCCAGATGGCCGCATAGTCAATGCGCTTGGGGTCCACAAAAGGGCATGTCCTAGTCTTGATTTTTTGCAGTTGCGCCGTCAGCGCGCGCAGGCTGGCCTCGGTAAAACCGGTGCCCACATTGCCGGCATAGACCAGTTGGCCGCCGCTGTCGTGCATCCCCAGCAGCAATGAGCCCAGACCGGTTCGCGTGCCTTGGGGGCGCGTGTAGCCGCCGATGACAAACTCCTGGCGCTGGCCGCATTTGAGCTTGATCCAGTCCGCCGTGCGGCCCTCGCGGTAGGCGGCATCCTTGCGCTTGCCGACAATGCCCTCCATGCCCAGCGCGCAGGCCGAGGCCAACAGTTGTGCCGGGTCGCCGGCAAAAGCCTCACTGATTCGCACGCTGTTGCCCAAGCCCGGGCTGGCATCCAGCGCCGCCCGCAGCGCCTGGCGCCGCGCCTGCCAGGGCTGGGCACGCAAATCCTGACCATTGGCAAACATCAGGTCAAACAGGTAATAGACAGGGTCGGTCGTACCCTCCCCATCAAACGCGTTTTGCAGCCGCTGAAAATCGGGCAGCCCTTTGTCATTGAGCGCTACCACCTCGCCATCCAGCCAGGCGTCGTTGAGCTGCACATGCTGCAGGGCCGCTGCCAACGCCGGCATCTTGGCCGTCCAGTCCTTGCCATTGCGGGTCCACAGCGCCAGCTTGCGGCCCTGTTTGCGCGCTGCCATGCGGTAGCCATCGAGCTTGAGCTCCCAGGCCCAGTCCTGGGGGTTCGGAGGCGGCGCATCAGCGAGCACGGCCAGCTGCGGTGCCATCGTGGTGGGCAAGGCAGAGGCTCGGGTTTTCGCTTTGCGGGTGGTGCCGCGCTGGGCCGCTGGCGCTGCAGCGAGTTGGGCGACCGCCGCCCGCTGCACACTGGCCACGCTGTCGGGCCGGGCGCTGACAATGTCCAACTCGCCAGCCGGGCGGGCAAAGTCGTCCGCTTCCTTGATCCAAAGCCAAGGCGGTTGGCGCTCGCCCTCCTTGCCCTTCATTCGCACCAGGGTCCAGCGCCCGCCCAGCTTGTGGCCCTGCAACTCAAAATGGAGTTTGCCCTTGCGGTAGCCCTCGTGCGGGTCAGCCAGCGGCAGCCACAGGCCTTTGTCCCAGACGATCACCTTGCCCGCGCCATAGTGGCCGGCGGGGATCTGGCCCTCAAAGCGGTTGTAGGAAATCGGGTGGTCTTCCACCTGCACGGCCATGCGCTTGTGGCTGGGGTCCAGGCTGGGCCCTTTGGGCACCGCCCAGCTTTTCATCACGCCATCGAGCTCGAGCCGCAGGTCGTAGTGCAAATGGCTGGCCCAGTGTTTCTGGATGACAAACTGCAGCTGGCCCGCGACCGATTCGCCGCCGTCGGCCGGCTCAGGGGTCTTGGCAAAGTTGCGCTTGGCTTGGTATTTGTCCAATGAACTGGGCATGCAGAGCCTCCAGGGCGCCAGGCCACTAAGCCGCACGCCGCTTGGCAGGCGTGGGCTTGCGGGCGCTGGCGGATTTGGTGGCTGGCGTGGACTTGGCCTTGGGTTTAGCCGCTGCGGCTGCCACTTTGGCTGGGGCACTGGCCTTGGTCTTGGCCGGCGCGGCCTTGGTTTTGCGTGCAGCGCGCTTGGCCTCGGCAGTCTTGGCGCCGCCAGCCAGGCTGCGCTTGAGCAATGCGGTCAAATCCAGGATCTCGGCGCCGCCCGATACCGGCGAATCCTTGGGCGCCTGCACCACCTCTTCGACCTCGCCCGATTTGACCTTGGCAACGATGAGCTTCTGGATCTGTTCGGAGAAGGAATTGCGAAAATCATCGGCATTCCAGGCCTGGGCCTTGTCTTCGATCAACGCAACGGCCATGTCCATCTCGGCGCTGCTGATGCCTGCGGCCTTGGGCGATTGGGGCGGCAGGTTGAGCTGCTCGAACGAGCGGATATCACCGCCCCAGCGCAGAAGGTTCAGCACCAGCGCCCGCCCGCACGGCACCAGCACGGCCAGGTGCTGCTTGGTCTGGATGACGACCTTGGCCACGCCGACCTTGTTGGTCTTGCGCAGCGCCTCGCGCAGCAGTGCATACACCTTTTCGCCGCGCTTGAGCGGCGCCGTGTAGTAGGGCCGCTCCAGGTAGATCAGCGGAATGTCATCGGCATCGACAAAGGCCTCGATCTCGATGGTCTGCGTGGTTTTGGGAAAGGCCGCGCTGATCTCCTCCTGGCTCAGGATCACATAGCGCCCGTCTTCGTACTCCACGCCTTTGACGATATCGCTGCTGGCGATCTCCTTGCCAGTGCGCTTGTTGATGCGTTTGTAGCCCACTGGCTCCATCGAGCGTTTGTCCAGCCAGTCAAAATCAATGCCCGAATCGCGTGTGGCCGTGTACAGCCCTATGGGTACATGTACCAACCCAAAGCTGATCGCGCCTTTCCAGATGGTTCGTGTCGATGTCGGGGCGTTGCCTTGCTGCGCTTTCATGCCGGCCTCCTAGGTATGCGGCCAGTGTGCGCGCGTCACGGCCGGACCGCTGAGAGCAAATGGCAACGCGCGCAGGGAACTTCCGACCATCTGCATGCCAGCGCGGTCTGACAAAAAGACCGCACCACCCCAATCCTGCACCAGCCTCAGCTGCCAACTCGCTTGGATGACTCCATGCGCGGGCGCACAAATCCTACAGACCTGGGGCGCGGCAGCAGCGAACCTAGTAGGCATACGACCGAGGAGCACGACATGAGCAGCACCAAGCCAGACACCCAGCCGGAAACCGGTACCGACAGCCGCACCGACACCCGGCCCGCAACCCAACCCAGTTACCCCGAAGACGAAACCATGGATCCCGTGGGCAAGCCCTATCCCGAGCAGGAGCCTTTGGCACCCGAGCCGGGCGAGGACCCGCCCCACCCTCCGTTCTCACCCAGCACCGAGCCCGACATTCCGCAGGATCCCGAATCCGAGCGCGTCATCAGCCCCGAACCGCTGGATCCCTGATGGCCAGCCTCTTGCCAGTGCCGCCGCATTTGCCCGCCAATGCGGCGCTGTTCCTGGACTTCGATGGCAGCCTGGTGCCCATTGCCACAACGCCAGACAGCATTGCCGTGCCTGCCGGGCTGGTGCCGTTGTTGCGCGATCTGCAGGCACTGCTGGGCGGCGCGCTGGCCATCATCTCCGGGCGGGAGATTGCAGTCATCGACGCCTTCCTGCAGCCCTTGAAATTGCCCTGTGCCGGCGCGCATGGCGCGCAGCGCCGCGATGCCGCAGGCCACCAATGCGACGACGCGCCAGGTGATATTTCTGCAGTGATCGACGCCTGCGAGCAATTGGCCCAGGCGCACCCAGCGCTGTATGTCGAGCCCAAACAAAGCGGTGTTGCCCTGCACTACCGCCGCGATCCATCGCTGGAGGACCTGTGCCTGCGCAGCCTGCAAGCGATGCTGGCCCACAGGCCGCAGTGGACGCTGCTGCGCGGCAAGCAGGTGCTGGAGATGCTGCCGGTGGGCGCGAGCAAGGGCCGCGCCATCCAGGCCTTTATGCAGGAGCCGCCGTTTTCCGGCCGCACGCCATTTTTCCTGGGTGATGACATCAGCGATGAAAGCGGCTTTGCCGCTGTGCTGGCCGAGCGCGGCGTCGCCATCAAGGTGGGCGCGGACGTAAGCTGCGCCAGCCACCGCCTCGATGGCGTGGAGGCCGTCTACCACTGGCTTCAAGCCGCGTGCACGCAGCAACGCATGCTGAGCGCGCTGCGCCGGCCGGCGGAGGTGCAACCATGAGCCGTCTGGTCATTGTCTCCAACCGCGTGGCCGATCCGCAGGATGCGGCGCCCGGTGGCCTGGCCATCGCGCTGGAAGAGGCGCTGCAGCGCCACGGCGGTCTGTGGTTTGGCTGGGGCGGCGCGGTCACGGAGCAGTCCCCAGCGCAACCCTCCATCCGCCCATGGGGCGCCGTGACCGTCGCCACGACCACGCTGGAGCGCTGCGACCATGACAGCTACTACAGCGGCTTTTGCAACAACGTGCTCTGGCCGGTGTTCCACAATCGCCTGGATCTGGCTGCATTCGACCCCAGCTTTTACGAAGGCTACCAGCGTGTCAACCGCCAGTTTGCGCAGCAGCTGCTGCCGTTGCTGCAGCCCAATGACGTGATCTGGGTGCATGATTACCACCTGATGGCGCTGGCGTCTGAATTGCGCGCGCTGGGCTGCCAGCAGCGCATCGGCTTCTTTCTGCACATCCCATTCCCGCCGCTGGTCGCCCTCGGGGCCGTGCCCCAGCACAAGGCATTGATGCAGGCCTTGATGGCATTTGATCTGGTGGGCCTGCAAAGCCGGCAGGACCTGCAGCATTTTGAGAGCTATGTGCTGGCACAGGCAGATGGCCGCATCAGCCACCGCCACCACTACCGCGCCCACGGCCAGCAAACGCGCTGCGAGGTGTTTCCGATCGGCATCGATGCCCGCGCCTTTGCAGCGCTGACGGCCACCCCCCCCGCCCAGCAGGTGCAGGCGACACTGGAGCAGGAATACCGCCAGCGCCGCCTGGTGGTGGGCATTGACCGGCTCGATTACTCCAAGGGCCTGCCCGAGCGCATCCACGCCTTTCGCGATCTGCTCGAGCGCCACCCGGCCCACCGGCGCAGCGCCACCCTGGTGCAGATCGGCTCGCCCACCCGCGAGCACCTGCTGGCCTATGCCGCGATCCGCCGCCAGTTCGAATCGCTGTGCGGCGCCATCAATGGCGATTTTGGTGAGCTCGATTGGATGCCCGTGCGCTACATGCACCAGGTGCTCACGCGTGCCCAACTGGCGGGCCTGTGCCGCTCGGCAGCGGTGGGCCTGGTCACGCCGCTGCGCGACGGCATGAACCTGGTCGCCAAGGAATTCATTGCCGCCCAGGACCCGGCTGACCCCGGGGTGCTGGTGCTGTCGCGCTTTGCCGGTGCGGCCGAGCAGCTGCAAGAAGCCCTGCTGGTCAATCCCTATGACGCCCACAGCACTGCCAACAGCCTGGACCAGGCCCTCCAGATGCCGCTGGCCGAGCGCATCGAGCGGCACCAAAAGCTGCTGGCCCGCATCGAGGCCGAGGATGTGCACTGGTGGTGCCAGCGCTTTTTGCAGGCACTGGACCAGTGCCAGCCTGCGATGCCGCGTAAACCGCGCTTGTCTGTGCCAGCACACCGCCTCGTTGCCGCCGCGGATGGCGAGCTGCCGATGACCCGCCCCACGCGGGATGGCAGCTTTCCCTATCTGCGTGTGGTGAGCGGCAGCGCCCCCGCACCACGCCCGGACGCTGCAGCAATACGCATGGGCCGTTGAACGATGAATGCCTCTACCGAACTTGAAGATTTTCTGACCGCCTCCGAGCCGCAGGAGCCCGCAGAGATGCTGCGCACCTTGGTGGCGCAGCGCCTTGACCGGTTGCCTCTGCCCGGAAAGGGCCAGACCCTGGCGCGCTGGCGGGCGCTGGCGGCTGTGGCAGCCAGCAACCTCAGCCTGGTCAAGTTGTTTGAGGGCCATACCGATGCGCTGGCCACTCTGGCTGAACTGGGCGCGCAGGCGCCGGCAGCGGCGCGGACCTGGGCCGTCTGGGGCGCGGAGCCGCCGGGCAACCGGGTGCAGGCCGTAGCGCTCAGCGCCAGCGATGGCCTGGCCCCCGGCAGCAAGGTGCTGCTGACCGGCACCAAGGCCTGGTGCTCGGGCGCGCAATCCGTGGACCATGCGCTGGTGACCGCCTGGCTCTCCGATACCGAGCGCTGTCTGGTCGCCGTCAACCTGCTCCAGCCCGCAGTGCAGGTCAGCAGCGATGGCTGGCAGGCCGTAGGCATGGCCGACAGCGCGAGTGTGGATGTGCAGCTGCGCAACGCCACTGGCACCCTGGTGGGCCAGCCCGGTGCCTACCTCAGCCGCCCGGGCTTTCAGCATGGGGGCGCCGGCATTGCAGCGTGCTGGTATGGCGCCAGCGCCCGCATCGCGGGCCAGTTGCTGCGCACCTGCCGCAGCCATGCAGAGCCCCATGCCTTGGCCCACCTGGGCGCGGTGGATGTGGCGCTCTCGGCCACAGCCGCGCTGCTGCGCGCCACGGCAGCCCATATCGATGCCCAGCCTGACCAGCCCTGGACCCGGGAAGTGAACCGCACCCGCCTGGCCGCCGAGGCCACAGCCCAGCAAGTGCTGCAGCATGTGCCGCGCGCGCTGGGCCCGGGCCCTTTTTGCAAAGACAGGTCGCTCGCCTTGCTGCTGGCCGATCTGCCAATTTTTATCCGCCAAAGCCATGCGGAGCGCGATCTCGCCGCTCTCGGGCAGGCCATCACACAACAGGAGAACAACGCACCATGGAAGCTCTGATGTCCCGCCATATCGAGGGAGAAGGCACCCCCGAATTGCAATGGCAGTCCTGGCTGGCCCAGGCCCCCTTGAACACCACGCCTGCCGATGCGCTGCTGCAAGGCTGCCAGCGGGTGGTGATTGTCTCACCCCATCCCGACGATGAGATTCTTGCCACTGCCGCCATCATGCAGTACTGCGAGGCCAACGCGCTGCCCTGCACGGTGATCGCCGTCACCTCGGGCGAAGCCAGCCACCCGGGCTCGCGCCTGTGGACGCCGGACCAACTGGCCCAAGCCCGCGAGCGCGAAAGCGCCCAGGCGCTGGCCCTGCTCTGCCCGGGCAGCCAGATCATCCACCTGCGCATCCCTGATGGGCAGGTACAGGACCACCAGCCCCAGCTCGAGTCGCGCCTGCAGCAACTGCTGCGCGCAACGGACGCCGTCTTCTGCCCGTGGCGCTATGACGGCCACCCGGACCACGAGGCCACCGGCGAGGCCTGCGCAGCAGCCACAGCCGATGTGGGCAGCCGCTTGTTTGAGGTGCCAATCTGGACCTGGCATTGGGCCAGCCCCGGAGACCAGCGCGTGCCTTGGCAGCAGGCCGTGCGCATGCCGCTGAGCGCCGAGCAGCTGGACCGCAAATGCCTGGCGCTGTCCTGCTTTCGCAGCCAGTTGCTGCCTGACCCGTCCACGGGCAGACCCCCAATCCTGCCCCGTTGGGCCACGGCGCGCCTCTTGCGCAACTTCGAGGTGATCTTGCGATGAACCAGCGCCAACACTTTGAACAGCTCTACCAACGCTCCCCGGACCCCTGGGCCGTCAAGACCGCCTGGTACGAGCGGCGCAAACGCCAGCTGCTGCTGGCATCGCTGCCGCGCGAGCACTACCGCTACGCGTTTGAGCCCGGCTGCGGCAATGGCGAAACCACGATGGCGCTGCTCGAGCGCTGTGACCAACTGATCGCCGCCGACTGTGCCGAATCGGCGATGCTGCTGTGCAACGCCCGCATCCAGCGCGAGGACCGGCACCAGCTGCACCTGCAAAAGCTGCAACTGCCGCAGCAGTGGCCCCAGGTTCCACCCGGCGGCTTTGATCTCTTGGTGGTTTCCGAGCTCGCCTACTACCTGTGTGATGCCGATCTGGCGTTGTTCATCGAGCGCTGCCTGTCGTGCCTCGCGCCGGGTGGTCATTGGCTGATGTGCCACTGGCGCCACCAGGCGCCCGACCTGCTGCAAGCCGCCGATACCATCCATGCGCAGGTGGGGGCCAGCGCAGCGCTCAAGACTGTTGTGGAGCACCGCGAGACTGATTTCTTGCTAGAGGTTTGGGAAAGACTGTGAGCACCCGATGATTGGTATCTGCATACCCGCCCATGACGAAGAGGAGCTTATCGCGGCCTGCCTCGAGAGCGTCGCCCGCGCCAGCCTGCACCCCGACCTGGAGGGCGAAGACGTCAAGGTTGTCGTCGTGCTCGACAGCTGCAGCGATGGCAGCGCTGCCATCGCACAGCAATGGCCTTTTGTGACCCTGCACGTCAGTGCCCGCAATGTGGGCCGCGCGCGGGCCGCAGGTGCGCGCCATCTGCTGCAGCACCAGGCGCGCTGGCTGGCATTTACCGATGCCGATACCCGCGTGGCACCCGATTGGCTGGCGGTGCAGCTGTCGCTGGGGGCCGATGTGGTCTGCGGCACGGTGGGGGTCGACAGCTGGGAGGCGCACGGCCTGGATGCACAGGCCGCGCGTCTGCGCTTTGAATCGAGCTACCAGGACCGCGACGGCCACCGCCATGTGCATGGCGCCAACCTGGGCCTGTCTGCCCATTGCTACCAACAGGCGGGCGGGTTTGACGCGATGGAGTGCGGCGAAGACCAGGCGTTGGTGGACCGCCTTGCCGCCCTGGGCGCGCAGATCGCCTGGAGCGCCTTGCCGCGGGTGCTCACCAGCGGCCGGCCTTTTTCGCGCGTCGAGCATGGCTTTGCGGGGGCCATTCGGCGGGCAACCTAGCACGGGCTGCGCTAAGGCAGCCCTGCACGCAGCACCAAAACTGCCCTCAAGGCCTGATGTGCCGCCAGGCGCTGCAGCAATCTGCCCAACGCCATCGCTGCGGCAGCAGGCCACGGGCAAAAACACTACAGCCAGTCAGCTCAAATCTGTTGACATTCCTCAGACAGCGCCTACACCGCGAAGCAGCCCTTCGCGGCGATCATGGAGCTATCGAAGAAAGGAGTTCGTCATGCAACACCAGCCATCATTTCCGATGCTGACCATGCCAACCCGACCCTTAGTCGCGCAGCGTGGTGAGAAGCAAAACCGCTATGTTCCAGCGGTGTCCACTGATATCAGCAAGACCTTCGAAAAGTACCGCCGCCTCGCTGCATTGCAAAACGCCAAGCAGCTCGCCACCTAGTCTCTGTTTCACGCCGAGTTCGTGCATCTCCTCCATCCGGTTCAAGCTTGCATGAACGGCTTTTAGCGAGCATCGGCTTTCTTGCACCTGCCTGCGGTATCACCCAGGCCTGGCTACCGGCACCACAGCCCGCCCACTGGCGGGCTGTTTGCCTGGAATTGCATCTGGGTTCCGGCTCCTTTGGTCGCAAAAGCGCCCGGTACCCGCATGGCAATGCGACATCCCAGCATGCTCTGTGCCCAGCGATGGCGTCTCTGGCATGTGCCAACGGCGCGGCAAGCGGCGCAGGCGGTGCCTACCCAAAGTGCCAACGTAAGACATTGTGTGGGCCGGTTTAAGGTCATTAAAAGGAGTACTGTGGGTCGAGGCAATCCATCTTGATCTGCCGCAATAGACCGGAGGTCTACATGTTCAAATTCTCAGCCTATCCCCCTGCGTCGTTTTGGGATACGTCCAAACTGATGCTGCACAGCGCGGGGGTGCCAGCGCCGCAGGAGCAAGACAAGAAACTCCCTGCAGACAAAGATCGCCCCGGCCAGGACCAGCAGATCGCGGCGGTGCATGCCTTCAAATTTCTATAACAGGGGGACGCTGCAGTCCAAAGACCTGACCGCCGTTGCGCGGTTTTTTTCTTGGTGGATTGCGCTGTCGTCACCGTTGGCAGCACTGGCCCTGCTGTGGCCCCTACCGATACGGGCGGGCAACTACGCAACCTGCATCCTCGACCATGCGGAACAAGTGGGAAGCGACGCTGCTGCCAAGGCGGTATCGCAAGGCTGCTTGGCAAGCTACCCCGCAGGGATGGAGGCGGTAGGACAAGGGTCAAGAAATGGCGGCACAGACTTCCGCTCCGGGGCCCAGTGTTCAGCCCGAAAAGCGCAAGACACGCGCAGCGAAATGGCCGCCTACCAGATCAAGCGGGCTTGCCAACGGCTGTACGACCATCCTGATTTCGCATTACCCGCAGCCATCGCTGCGCCGTAGCGCTCTGGGGTGTACCGTCGCTGCCACAGGATGGGTTGCCTTTTTGGGAGCCGGTGCCCACCCTGGGCCCTGACCTGGATTCTTCCTGCAATTGGACTTCTCGCGCACGGAAGTCAGCTTTGTGCTATCCTGAAATATCCGATCAGGGCATGCTTGCCCCTTGATTCGTCAAAGTGCAAAGTGCTCAAGGCGCTGTGCACACCATCCTAGGCAAGCCCTCCAAGCCACAATAAATTCCTAGGGTCGGCTTTTCCCTCTTTCGCATTTATTTCTGGCGCTTCATGCTCCACCGTGTCAACGTGTGGAGCGCGCACCCATGTTTCATTTTTTTAAAGACACTAACAAAATTTCCCGTTACTTCATCTCGCCAGGCGTGTGCGAGCAGCCAGACGGAAAGTTCCAATCCGCAGTCTCATTGAAGTCCGGCCAGGGCTCAGTAGCGCAAGACACCGTGTACACCTTCTCCAAGCTGTTCGAGACAGCGCAGGAGGCGGTCGATCACGCCAAGCAAGAGGGCATGCAGCTTGCCCTCATGAAATAAGGCCGCAGGCCATCACCAAGGACATCCGTTGAGCAAAGAAGACCTTATCGAAATGCAGGGGAAGATCGAAGAAATTCTTCCAGATGCCAGGTATCGCGTGAACCTGGACAATGGACACTCCCTCATTGCATATACCGGTGGCAAGATGAGAAAGCACCGTATCAAGATCATTGCAGGGGACAATGTGACTATCGAAATGTCCCCTTACGATCTGTCGAAGGGTCGAATTACGTTCCGGCATCTTGCGCCTCGCACGGGAGCCGCCACCGGCTCCAAGCAGTTCCGCAAGCGATAGACAGACAAGCAACCTTTAAGGAGCTTGGCTCTGCCGATCTATAACCGCCTCCGGGCGGTTTTTTTCGTCCACTGCAGGCCCCGGGCTGCAATCTCGCCGCTGTGGGCCATGGCATGCACCACCGAGCAAGCCAGCGCCATGGCGCGCTTCAGTCATCAGGCTCGGTGACAGGCCCGCGAACCCCGGTGGCCCGCCTTCAAGGCGCTAGGCTTCGAACCAATCCACATCCAGGCAAATCGCATAGTGCCGCTTTTTCCCGTCCGCCCCCGTTCCGCCACCGCCGATATATGCATCGCAGGATGTGACTTGGGCATGCAATCCCGCGCCGTGCAACATGACTTCAAAGGGCATCAGGTCTCTCGCGGACAGCTGACCGATGCGCAGCCCATCCACCACCACTGACACGGCCTTGTCGGAACTCGCCTTGCCGTCTTCTGGAACAAGAAACGCGATGCACTCCCGGTTGGCGTTTTCACCAAAGGTATTGCCTGCGACTCGTGAGATGTTTGCCGTATAGCTGCCATCGTCGGCAATTTTGACCGTCTCCCCTCTGGCCCAGTGCTTTTTTGATATCAGGTCTTCCAATCGGACCGAGCCCTCAACAGGGCGGCTGAGACGCCCAGGCGCATTCGGCGGCCCCCTCGACAAAAGCCAGTACGCAAAGTACGACAGCCAACACATGAAGAAAAACAACAGTATTTGCCCATAGCTCATCTCGTTCCTTTACCTGAAGCTGTGAGTCAGGCTACCCCATCGCCAGGGCGATGGAGCGAGAGCAAGTAGATGTCCTTCAAGTAGGCGCTTCCCGCGTTTACCAATTGGCCAGGCACCTCATCCATGGCGCCGACTGCCATCGATAGCCATGCGAACCGTGCTCGGCGAAGCAGCGCGGCCCGCATCTGGCCCGCGGCACAACACAAACCCCAACGCCAGAGCGAAGGGCCCTCGGCCAACGCCTCTGATTTGCCTGCATGCGGGCTCGGGCGATTCGCTGCGTCGTCGTCGTTGCCACGAGCTCGCAGCTGACCGCAAACGACGCCTTGCGCCGCATGCCCATCGGCATCCATCCCACGGCACGAGGGTATTGCCGACAGGCCCAGGAAACCGGCTTAAAATGAGAATAATTCTCAAATGCATCCGCTTGCCGCCTGTTTGGCACCGCCTCCCATGTCTGCCATTCCCGACATCCAGCTTCTCTACACCGGCCACCACCAATGGCTGCAGCAGCGCCTGCAGCACCGGCTCGGCAATGCCGCCGATGCGCAGGACATGGCGGCCGACACCTTTGTCTGCGTGCTCACCAGTGCCACGCCGCCCGAGGCCATCCGTGAGCCCCGGGCGTTTTTGACGACCATTGCCAAGCGGCTGCTGATCAACCACTGGCGCCGCCGCGACTTGGAGCGCAGCTACCTCGAAGCGCTGGGCGCCCAGCCCGAGCCGCTGATGCCCTCGCCCGAAGAGCTGGCGGTGCTGCAAGAGACGCTGGCCCATGTGGCCCATGCGCTCGACGGCCTGCCGCTGCCGGCCCAGCAGGCCTTTTTGCTCAGCCAGCTCGATGGTCTGGGCTATGAGGCCATCGCAACGCGCCTGGGCATCTCGCACAGCACCGTGCGCCGCCATATGGCAGAGGGCTTTCGCCGCATTGCGCTGGCCCTGGCCAGGCAGGATGCCGGCATTACCGCACCAGTGCGCAATGCAGCACCTGCGATGGCGACCCGCCTGAGCGCTGGATGACGGCAGGCCCCGAATCCGCGCTCGACCCGGTCAGCGAAGCGGCCGTGGAATGGCTCGTGCAGTTCCACTCGGGCGAGATGACCGAGGCCGACCAGGCCCGCCACCGTGCCTGGCTCGCCGCCCAACCCCAGCACCAGGTGGTCTGGCAGCGGCTGAGCGGCAGCCTGCATGCGCAGTTTGGCGCTGCCCGCGCCGTGGCCGCGCCCCAAGCCGCCACCCCGATCGGAGATGTGATGGGCCAGGCCCTCGCGCATGCCCAGCGCCGGGGCAGCAGCCGGCGGCGTTTGCTCAGCGGTGCGTTGGCCGTTGCCGGCGTGTCCACCGGGGCGCTGCTGCTGGCCAACCGCCAGATGCCGCTGCGCCAGATCACCGCCGACCTGCGCACCGGCACCGGCGAGCGCCATGCGTTCACCCTGCCCGATGGCAGCGAGCTGCTGTTGGATGCGCGCTCGGCCGTGGACCTGGACTTTGGCGCGGACCGCCGCCGGGTCAAGCTGCGCCAGGGCGCGCTGCTGTTGCAGGCCCAGCCCGCCAGCAACGGCCTGGCGCCGTTGGAGGTGCTGAGCCCGCACGGCCGCATCCAGGCGCTGGGTACCCGCTTTGCCGTACGGCTGGATGAGGCCGCTACCCGCGTCAGCATGCTCGAGCACGCCACGCGCCTGACGACTGCAGCCGGTGCCAGCCAGGTGCTGGAAGAAGGCCGAAGCGCGCGCTTTGATACGCTGTCGATCGCTGGCGACGACACCAGCCCGCAGGCAGCGGCTGCCTGGCAGCGCGGCATGCTCGAAGTGCACCACCAGCCGCTGGGCGAGGTGGTGCAGGCGCTGCGGGCCTACCGCCGGGGTTTTGTCCGCATCAGCGCCCAGGCTGCGGCGCTGCGGGTCTATGGCAACTATGCGCTCGATGACAGCGACCGCGCCTTGGATGCGCTGGCGGCGACCCTGCCCATCACGGTGCGCGTCTACCAGCGCGGCTGGCTGGTCGTGATCGAGGCGGCCTGAGGCGCACAGACCTGTCCGGACAGGTCTGTTCGGGATGGGGCTGCAGCGCATCGGCCTCGCCCCTCAAAAATAAATGAACACTTTTTTGTGCTCGCTCTACACACCTTGGAAGCCTCAATTTTTCCCTCTGCATCTCCAAGGAATCTATGCCACTTTGCCGCTCGCCCGCCCTGCCTACTGCGCATATGGGCGCACTCGCACTGGCCGCCGCCATCGCCTGCAGCTTGCCTGCCCAGGCCCAAACCAGCCACCCGGCCGCCGTCCAAAGCTATGACCTGCCTGCCCAGCCGCTGGGCAGCACGCTGGCCCGCATTGCCTCGCAAAGCGGCCAGCAAATCAGCATGGATGCCAGCCTGGTGCAAGGCCGCACGGCGCCGGCCCTGCGCGGCAGCTATGCCCCGGAGGACGCAGCGCGCGCCGCGCTGGCCGGCAGCGGGCTGGAGCTGGTCAAGATCGACGGCGGCACCTGGGCATTGCGCGCCGCGCCCCATACGGGAGCCAGAGTCGGCGCCACGACCGTCAGCAGCGATGCCGCCGCCGCTGGCCTGACGCTCAACGAGATCCGCGTGACCGCGCCGGCCATCCGCAGTGCGACCACCGAGCAGACCGGCGCCTACACGCCGCGTGCCGTCACCATCGGCAAGGGTGAGCAGGCGCTCAAGGACATCCCCCAGTCGATCAGCGTGGTCACCCGCCAGCTGATGGATGAGCAAAACGCGACCTCGGTCTACGATGCGCTGGGCAGCACCACTGGCATCACCTTGCTGCAAAGCCCGCAAGGCGGCAAGTACATCTACTCGCGCGGCTTCAGCATCGCCACCATCCAGTATGACGGGGTCAATGTGCAGCGCCTCTATGGCCGCGCCAGCAACTACCAGGGCGGCACGGCCATCTATGACCGGGCCGAAGTGCTGCGCGGCTCGGCCGGCCTGCTGCAAGGCGGCGGCGACCCGAGCGGCGCCGTCAACCTGGCGCGCAAGCGCCCGCTCAAGGAAGGCGGCGTCACCGTCACCGCCAAGGCCGGCTCCTGGGACCGCTATGGCGCGCAAATCGATGGCAGCGGCGCGTTGAACGCCGAAGGCAGCCTGCGCGGCCGCGCCGTCATCGATGTGGACGACCAGCACTCCTTCATCGACTATGCCAACCAGCGCAATGGCACCCTGTACGGCACCCTGGAGTACGACATCTCGCCCCAGACCCAGGTCAGCGTGGGCGCAAGCTACGAGTCCTTCAAGGGCCGGCCCTTTATCTCGGGCCTGCCGCACTACAGCGATGGCCGCGACATCGCGCTGCCCCGCTCCACCTACCTGGGCGCCATCTGGAACCGCCAGAACAACCATACCCAGACGCTGTACGCCGACCTGTCCCATACCTTCAACAGCCGCTGGCGCGCCAAGGTCTCGGCCCTGCACGTCAAGGAAGCGCTGGACATGAAGTACGCCTCTTCCCAGCGCGCCGTGGCCGCCGCCACCGGCCTGGGCGCCACCGTCAGCAACCTGACGCAAGCCGACCAGAGCGCCTCGGGCCTGGATGCGAGCCTGGTGGGCGACTTCAGCGCCTTGGGGCGCGAGCACCAGCTGGTTCTGGGCACGAGCTACAGCCAGGGCAAGGTCACCAGCGACTACAGCTCGATGAGCCCGGCGGTGCCGATCAATGTGTTTGACCCGGACCCGTTCCGCACCGAGCCCAGCGACGAGGCCATTCGCTATGCCAACACCGAGCGCACCTTGGGCAAGACGCGCCAGGCCGGCGCCTATGGCGCGCTGCGCCTGCAGCTGAGCGATCCGCTCAAGCTGGTGTTGGGTGGGCGCCTGGGCAGCTACAAGACCGACTTCGACACGATCACGACGACGACCGGCACCGTCGTCGCCTCATCCACGCACCAGGACAACACCCGCTTCATGCCCTTTGCCGGGCTGATCTATGCCCTCAACCCGCAATGGTCGGCCTACGCCAGCTATGCCGATATCTTCAACCCGCAGTGGTCGCTCAACGCGGCGGGCCAGAACTTGAAACCCATCCAGGGTGCAACCTATGAGCTCGGCCTCAAGGGTGAAATCCTGGGCGGCCGCGCCAACACATCGTTTGCGCTCTACCGCGTCGACCAGAAGAACCGCGCCACCGAAGACGTCGCCTCCGGCCCGGACTGCCGCGATGGCTACTACTGCTACACCGACGACGGGCGCGTGCGCAGCCAGGGCTTTGATGCCGAGATCAGCGGCGAGCTGAGCCGGGGCTGGAACCTGTTTGCCGGCTATACCTTCAACCGCAACACCTACAAGCGCGATATCAACAACGAAGGCCTGGACTTCAACAGCTACACGCCCAAGCACCTGCTGCGCCTGTGGACCACCTACCGCCTGCCCGGCGACTGGAACGCCCTCACCATCGGTGGCGGCGTCAACACCCAAACGGCCTCTTACCGCAAGATCGGTGCGATCAACCTCCATGCCCCGGGCCGCGCCGTCTGGAGCAGCTATGTGCGCTACCAGATCGACCCACATTGGCAACTGAGCCTGAACCTCAACAACATCTTCAACAAGCGCTACTACTCGTCCATCGGCAGCCTGGTCAACAGCAGCCACTATGGCGAGCCGCGCAACGCGATGTTGACCTTGCGCGGCTCGTTCTAAAACCCGCCTGCGCAGATGGCAGGCGAGTTTCGCCAACGCATGGCCTGGCTGCACACCTGGAGCGGCCGGGTCGGCATGGTCTGCACAGTAAAACAAACTGGACGCTGCCACGTCCAGCGGGCCGCGGGGGCCCAACGGCCAACGCCAGCCCGGCTACCGCCTACCAGACAGCAGCCATAGGCATATACGGCATTTCCAACCATTCCGGCCATTTTCCAGGCTCTCTCCATAGATCCTCAGGAATAACCGAAGCATCAGCCATAAATTCCGAATTGTGCTTGGACCGCCAAACCCGTTCAATGGGGGCCATCTGGAGGTTTCCCATGCATGATTCAATGTTCTTTTATGGCTTGCTGACAGCCACCTTTCTTTTTGCCGGCTTGGTGAAGGGGGTGACCGGGATGGGGCTGCCGACGGTGGCGATGGGGCTGCTGGGCATGGTGATGCCGCCGGCCATGGCGGCATCCCTGTTGGTGGTGCCGTCCTTAGTCACCAATGTTTGGCAACTGTTCTCTGGCAGCGCGGTGGCAGCGCTGGTGCAGCGCCTGTGGCCCATGCTGGCGGCCATGGTGATCGGGACGGTGGGCGGGTCCGCGCTCCTGGTGCAAGTTGACCCCCGCTGGTCCGGCTTCGCCCTGGGATCGGCCTTGATCGCGTATGCGGTCTATGCCTTGTTGGCGCCCGCGCTCACCATCCCGCGTGCGCTGGAGACATGGCTTTCACCGCTGGTGGGGCTGGTTACCGGCATGGTCACAGGCGCCACCGGCGTCTTTGTGATGCCGGCCGTTCCCTACCTTGGCGCTCTTGGCTTGCACAAGGATGAGCTGGTGCAGGCGCTGGGGCTGTCCTTCAGCATCTCGACCCTGGCCCTTGCCGCAGGTTTGCTGGCCAACGACGCATTTCGCCTGAACCAGCTGGGCCTCTCGTCACTCAGCGTCATCCCTGCGTTGCTGGGCATGGGGCTTGGCGCTTCGCTCCGGGCGCGTATCAGTCCCCAGCGCTTTCGGCTTTGCTTTCTGCTGTTGCTGCTTGTCTTGGGACTCGAGCTTGCCTCTCGGCCCTTTATTTAAAGACGCGCAGACCACGCAAAACACCGATCCCCCACGCCCGCCCCACCACAGCAGCCGATCACCTGGATGGCAAAAATGCCTTGCTACCGTCCGCAACCTGTGGCCATGGCGCGGATCGGCGCGGTCACCAGCGACACGCTGGTGCTGTGCGCAGGCGTCGCGCAGCTGGCGCTCATCAGTCCGCTGCTGGGCGCGCAGCGGGCGCGTTCCAGCGCAGCATCTCTCGGCCGCCACGCCGCTGTGCGGCAAGGTGGTGGTGCCTGGGCACCGCTCCGTGGCTGGCTTTATGCTGCTGGCCTCTGCCGTACTGTGGCGGCTCACCTAGCGCAGTGCCCAGCAGGTGCCATCCACGCTCAACGCCTTGTCCGGCCATTAGCGCTCCAGGGGCCATAACAGCCGCATTTACCGTAAATGCGTGATGGAAGATCTCCGTCTTTGCGTCAAAATGTAGCGATGGCTATTGCGCAACTTCCCGTACTGCTGGTTGATGACGACCCCGACATGCTCGCCCGGCTGGGCGCCGTGCTGGGCTCGGTAGGCGTCGCAGCCGATCAGCTGTGCGAGGCCGGCTCGCTGGCCGAGTGCCAGCAATTGGTGACCGCGCCCGAGGGCGGCCTGCAGCCCATAGTGATGGCGCTGATCGATCTAGGCCTGCCCGATGGCAATGGCATTGACCTGATTGACTGGCTGCGCGCGCGCAACCCGGTGCTGCCGATTCTGGTGGTGTCGGCCTGGAGCACCGAGGAGATGATTCTGGGCGCGCTGCGCGCCGGCGCCAATGGCTATGTGCTCAAGGAGCGCGACGACCTGGAGATTGCGCTGTCGGTGCGCAATGTGCTCAAGGGCGGCGCGCCCATCGACCCCTTCATCGCCCGGCGTATTCTGGACCTGGTGGGGCGCCCGGCCGGGCGCCCTCCCACCCCGTCGCAGCCGCCGGACCCGGCGCTGCGCGAAGCGCTCACCGAGCGCGAGCGCGAGATCCTCGACCATGTCGCCGCCGGCATGAGCAACCGCGAAATCGCCGAATGCCTGCACCTATCCCGATGGACCATCGACACCCATATCCGGCATATCTACGACAAATTGGCCGTGAGCTCGCGCACGCAGGCCTTGCGGCGTGCACGCGAGCATGGCTTGTTGCGCTGATCTGCCTGGCGGCCCTGTGCCAGGTGCCGCCCGCGCAGGCGCAAGGCCAGCCCTGGCCTGGCACGGCCGAGGCGGCGCGCTCGGACTGGGATGCCCAGCAGCCACCCGACAACGGCTGGGTGCCGGTGAAGGTGCCCAACGACTGGAACCAGCAGTGGCCCGGCTATAGCGGCGTTGTCTGGTACCGGCTGCGCTGGGACATCAGCGGCGAGCCGCAGACCCAGGGCCTCTACATCCACTACCTGATGCAAGCCGGTGTCATCTCGGTCAACGGCGTGGAGCTGCAGCGCGACCCGTATCTGACCGAGCCGATGACACGCGCCTGGAACACGCCGCGCTACCTGGTGCTGCCCGCGCCGCTGCTGCACAGCGGCAGCAACGAGCTGCTGATCCGCGTGAGCGGCTACTACGCCTACCAGCCTGCGCTAGGCCCGGTTGAGATTGGTGCACCCGAGCCGCTGCGCATGGCACAGCAGCACAGCTACCTGGTGCGGCACAACCTCAACTGGCTGCACCTGGGCGTGGGGGCGACCCTGGGCTGCTTCTTCCTGGTGCTGTGGCTGATGCGCCGCCAAGAGGCCGCCTACGGCTGGTACGCCGCACGCCAGGCCGCCTGGGTGGGCTTTACCGTCAACTTTGTCAGCACCACGCCCTGGCCGTTCAACCATATCAATACCTATGCAGCCGTGGTGTCGGTTGCCTATGTGCTCTACCACGGCTGCAATGCCATGTTTGTGCTGCGCTTCATGGGCCGCCGCTGGCCCAGGCGCGAGGCCGCCATGTGGCTTATCATTGCCGCGCTGGCGGCCATTACCTTGCTGGTGCCTGATGCGCAGCTCAGAGACATGCGCAATGTGATGGCCTGGGCCTCGTCGGCCCTGCTGTTCACCACCGCTGGCGTGTTTGTCGGCCTGGCCTGGCGCAACGGCAACCAGGCCCAGCGCCTGCTGTCGCTCACGGCACTGGCCAGCGCCCTGGCGATGGCGCATGACCTGCTGGTCTTCACCCGCATCGTGGACGACAACTTCTACCTGGCCACCTACACCGAGCCACTGGCCACCGTAGGCATTGCGCTGACCTTGGCCTGGACCTTTGTGCAGAACACGCGGCGCATCGAGAGCTTCAACGACGAGATGCAGCACCATGTGGCCGAAGCCCGCGCCGAGCTGACCGAATCGCTGGCCGGCCGCCATGAGCTGGAGCTGCTGCAGGCCCGCCTGGGCGAGCGGGTCAACATTGCGCATGACCTGCACGACGGCCTGGGCGGCATGCTGATCGGCAATATCACCACCTTGGAGCGCACACGCGGCTCGCTGCCACCCGACCAGGTGCTGGGCATGCTGCGCGGCATGCGCGATGACCTGCGGCTGATCATCGACCTGGCCTCTGCCCAGCACTATGGCGAGCTGTCGCTCGCAGAGCTGCTCGCCCCCATGCGCTACCGCATGAGCCAGCTGTTCGAAGTGCATGACATGGAGGTGCACTGGCAGCTGAGCCATATCGACCAGCTGCACCTGCCCACCAGCGCCAGCCTGGATGTCCTGCGCATTTTGCAAGAAGCCTTAACCAATGCCTTCAAGCACAGCCACGCCAAGCGCGTGGACGTGGTGCTGGCCCGCGAGGCCGGCCAGCTGCTGCTGCAGGTGCAAGACAATGGCGTGGGTCTGCCTGCGGCCAAAGCGGCCAACACCCCCACGCACGGCACCGGCCTGCGCAGCATGCAGGCCCGGGCCCAGCGGCTGGGGGCGCAGTTGTCCGTAGGGTCGCAAGGCGGGCTCACAACGATGCTGCTGCGGGTACCGCTGCCCACGGACGCAGAGGGTGCTGAAACACCTGAGGCCTGATGTCCGCCAAGCACCTTTGTTGAGAGTACGCTTCATTCGAGGCAACCATCCCCATTCCTCCTGCAAGATTGCACGAGCTGCATGCGCGAGCTGCGTGCTCGCAGCTTAGCGCTGAAGCATCGCCGCAGCCGTTACGTTGAAGGCGTCCATTACGTCATCCAAGACTTGGCCCATTTGCGCATGGACGATCGCGCCATCAATCACCAACGACAGCGCATGGCCCACAGGCCTGCCATCGCTGGCCAACAGGCTGTCGAGCACCGCTGCCATTTCCTGCTTGTGTTGGCGCACCACTTTCAAAATTTCCGGGTTAGAAGAGCCTAACTCAGCCGCTGCGTTGAGAAATGCACAGCCCCGAAAATCAGCACGGCTGAACCAAGTCCGCAACGTGGTGCTGAGTGCTAGCGTGGCAGCCGCTCCTGCATGGAGGGCTTGCGTCAAACTCATCTCGAACCAGGACATCCAGATGCCATGTCGATAGTCAAGATAGGCCCGGATCAACTCGTCTTTGCTCGGGTATTGGCGGTAGAACGTGACTTTGCTGACGCTGGCCTGGTCAATGATTTTGTCTACGCCGGTGGCTCGGATGCCATCCTGGTAGAAAAGCGCGTGCGCGGCCACAAGAATGCGCTCCCTAGGAGCGAGGGTGTCTGAGGAGGATTTTGCAGAAGGCATGTGGGCATTGTAGACAGATCGTTCCACATGCGCTAGCATGACACATGTAGACAGATCGTCCTACATACGTTTTGAAAGAGGTAACCCATGGAAATGCGCCCACCCCTGCCCCCCTTTACCCGCGAAGCCGCCATCCAAAAGGTGCGTATGGCTGAAGACGGCTGGAACACCCGAGATGCCGCTACAGTGGCTATGGCTTATACGCTGGATACACAGTGGCGCAACCGCGCCGAATTCGCGCACAGCAGAGCGGAGGCCCAGGCCTTCCTGGAGAGAAAGTGGAACAAGGAGCTGGACTACCGGCTCATCAAAGAGCTGTGGTTGCATGAAGGCAACCGGATCGCGGTTCGGTATGCGTATGAGTGGCATGACGACGCAGGCCATTGGTTCCGCTCGTACGGTAACGAGAACTGGGAGTTCGAAGCCGACGGCCTGATGCGACGCCGCTACGCCTGCATCAACGACATGCCGATCAAAGAGTCCGAGCGCAAGTTCCACTGGCCCCTTGGCCGCCGGCCGGATGACCATCCTGGACTGTCAGAGTTGGGGCTTTAATAAACAGGCTAGCGAGCGGTTCTACCATCTCAATGGCAAATTTTCCCGCTCCCCCGCGGACCAGTCTGAGGCAGCTCGGCACCTGGGCATCTCCCGCTTGGTCCTGCTCAAAAATCTGGTGCGACTGGGTTGAAAGCAGCGACCGTGATCCACCGCTGGGGCGCCCATCACCGCCGCTTCGGTGATGGGCATCAGGCGCTTACTTCACTAAAGGCACCACACCCAGCGCCAGCGATGCCAGCAGCATCACCATGCTTGACCCCACGGCCCACTTGATCGCTTGCTTTTGCACGGCACCGTAGTTGAGATCCAGCATGCTGACCAGCAAATAGGTGGAGGCGACCAGCGGGCTCAGAATGTGCACGGGCTGGCCGATGAGCGAAGCGCGGGCCATCTCGGCGCCCGTCACGCCGTAATGGGCGGCGGCCTCCGCCAGGATGGGCAGCATGCCGAAATAGAACACATCGTTGGAGACGACCCAGGTCATCGGGATGCTGACCAAGGCGGTGACCACGGCCATATAAGGGCCCAGCGCCTCGGGAACCATCGCGACGATGGTCTTGGCCAGTGCCGAGGCCATGCCGGTTTCGTTCAGGATGCCGATAAAGACGCTGGCAGCAAACAGCATCATCGCCACGGACAGGATGGCGGGCGCATGTTCGGCCATGCGCTTTTGCTGGTCCTGGTGCTTGGGGAAGTTCACGACAAAGGCAATAGCGGTGGCCAGCATGAATAAATAGGCCAGAGGCAGCACTTCCATCACCAGGCCAACCATCAGGCCAATGGTCAGCGCCCAGTTGAAGTACAGCTTCCAGCCAGCAGGCGGGTGCTGCTCGAGCATCTGCGCCGTGTCGAGCTGGACGATGCCCAGGCGGCTGCGCTCACGCTTGCCAAACAGCCAGGCCATAAAGAAGGCCCAGACCACGCAGGCCAGCAGTGGCGCGATCAGCGGCGTGAATACCTCCGACATCTCGACCTTCATCGAAGCGGCGGCCCGAGCCGTTGGGCCGCCCCAGGGCAGCAGGTTGCCAATGCCAGTGCACTGCAGCAGCAGCACCGCCACCAGCGGCAAGGACAGGCCCAGGCGTTTGTAGATCGGCAAGAAGGCCGACAGCACAATCATGTAGACCGTGGCGCCATCGCCATCGAGCGCGACCAGGTAGCCCAGCGCCACGGTGCCGATAAGGATCTTGACGGGATCACCGCCGACCGCGCCGACGATGCGGCGGATGATCGGATCGAACAGACCGGTGTCGGTCATCAGCATGAAATAGGCCATCGCGAAGATCAGCAAAACGCCGGTCGGTGCAATGGTGCGAACGCCCTTGATGACCATGGCGCCCATCTCTGGTCCAAAGCCTCCAATCAGCGCAAAAATGGTCGGGACCAGAATCAGGGTGGCCACGGCCGACATCCGCCCGCTGATCAGCAGGTAGATGAAACAGGCAAACATGGCAAAGCTCAATGCGACGAGCATGGACGTGTTCCTCCACCCCCACGGGCGCTGGCCCGAAGGGAGATGTGTCTTGGTAAAGGGGTCAGCGAGGGGTCCTGCTGACCTTCTTGGTATGGCCGCTGAGGCGGCTGGCGATCAGACCGGCAGACCCTTGGCGCGCAAGGTGGCGTCAAAGCGCTCGGGGTCCGAACGACCGGCCTCATTGTCGGCGCGGATCTTGGCTTCCTTGATCAGGTGCGCACGGCCCAGCTCCAGCACCCGCGCTGCCTCGGCGGCCGGGATCGCGATCACGCCATCGGCATCCCCAACGATCAGGTCACCCGGCAGCACGGCCATGCCGGCGCAGGAGATGGGGATGTTGATCTCGCCCGGGCCGTCCTTGCTCGGGCCCCGGTGCGTATGGCCCTTGGCAAACAGCGGCATGCCCTCCTCGGCCCATTCGCAGAGGTCCCGCACAGCGCCGTCGATGACCAGGCCGCCCAGTTTTTTAGCTACGCAGGTGGTACGGATCAGGCCGCCGACCAGGGCTTGGGCCACATCGCCGCCGCCATCGATCACCAGCACATCGCCGGGCTGCACCATCATCAGCGCCTTGTGGATCATCAGGTTGTCGCCCGGGCGCACGCGCACCGTCACCGCAGGGCCGCACAGGACGGTGTCCAGCCGCGCATGGTACTGGCGCAGGCCGATGGTGCCGATATTGCGGCTCATCGCATCGCCAATCGCGGCCACCGGAATCTCGCGAAACGCGGCTACAACGTCAGCGGCTGGCCCGTCCACACGGGGGTTGATGCGGTAGCCCGCAGGCCATTGGAGCGATGCGGTAGTAGTGGTGTCAGAACTCATGCGGCGCTTTCTCGGATAAAGAGGGAAAAGGTATCGAAGGTCGTTGGGCGGGCATCAAGCCAGTACTTGCCCGTTCACGCAGGCGGCCGCATCGGCCGGCTGCCCCTGCAGCCAGCCCAGCACATTGCGCGCGGCGCCCGAGGCCATGCCGGCCAAGGCGGCGGGCGTGGAGCCGCCCACATGCGGGGTCAGCACCACATTGGGCAGGCGGGTCAGCGGGTGGCAGGCAGGCAGTGGCTCCTCGTGCATGGTGTCCAGGCCGGCGGCATAGAGCTGCCCGGTCTTCAAGGCATCGATCAGCGCAGCCTCGTCGATCACCTCGCCGCGCGCGGTGTTCACCACGATCGCGCCGCGTGGCAGTTTGGCGATCTGTTCGGCACCCAGCATGCCGCGGGTGTGCTTGTTCAGGGGTACATGCAGGCTCAGCACATCGGCATGGCCCAGCAGCTCCTCGAAAGAGCCCAGCAGACGAACGGCGGGGTTGGAGCTCTGCGCCAGAGCCGGGTCAAACGCAACCACCTGCATGCCGATGGCCAGCGCAGCCGCTGCCACCCGCTGCCCGATCTGCCCGAACCCGACCAACGCCAAGGTGCGGCCCTGCAGCTCGATGCCATCCTGCACGCGCGACCAGCGGCCGGCATGCAGTTCGCTGTCCATCCAGGCAATACGGCGGGCTGCGGCAAACATCAGGCCCAAGGTCATCTCGGCCACGGACTGGGCATTGGCGCCTGGCGTCACATACACAGGAATGCCGCGCGCCGTGGCCGCCTCGACATCGATATTGCTGACGCCCACGCCATGCTTGGAGATGACCTTGAGCGTGGGGCAGGAGGCAATGGCCTTGGCCGACAGCGCGACGGTGCGCGAGATGACGGCATCGACCGGTTCGGTCGCCATGATGTGCTCCACCTCCTCGGCGCTGTTGCCATCCTGCAGATAGATGACACGGGCGTTGGCCTGGGCCAGCAGGTCAACCCCGCTTGGGGCCAGACGGGGTGCGGTAACAAAGATGCAGAAAGTCATAGGTGAGAGTCAAAAAATCAAACGCTGAAGCCGTACAAGTTGCAGGCGTTGTCCAGCAGGATCTGCCGTTGCACAGCGCTATCGGGTACACAGGCAGACAGCCAACGCAGCAGCGCTGCGTCATCGGGGGCCGCATCTCCGGTCTTGTGGATAGCGGGGTGCGGCCAGTTGCTGCCCCAGACCAGGCGGTCAGGAGACAGCGCAATAAAGCGCTGGGCGACACGGGCAGCAGAGGCGTAGCCCGGCGCCTCGGCCGCGCCATCCAGCTCTGCGCCGGACAGCTTGAGCCAGGCGCGCTGCTGCTGCAGCAGCTGGGCCACCACGTCAAATGCGGGATGCGTGCTGCCGCCATGACCCGGCAAACGGGCGAGGTGGTCAAACACCACCGGCACTGGCAAATCACGTATCGCGGGCGCCAGCGCAGCAATCTGATCAGCACTGGCATGTAGCTGCAGATGCCAGCCCCAGGGTGCAATCAGCCGGGCCACCGCATGCATGTGGCCAGCAGCCACAGGCGACGGCCGCAGCAGGTTGAAGCGCACGCCACGGGCGCCGCGCTGGTGCATCGCGGCCACATCGTCCGCGCTCGTGCTGGCATCCACCACGACGACGGCGCGGGCAACGTCCAAGCCCAGCTCGGCCACCGCATCCAAGGTGCAGCGGTTGTCCGTTCCGTAGCTGGAGGGCTGCACTACCACCACCCTGCGGGTGCCCAGCCGCGCCTGCAGCTGCCGGTAATCGGCCACAGTGGCTGCGGGCGGATGGAGGTCGGCCCCAGCCGCATAGGGGTAGCGGGGATCGTTGATATGAATATGGCAGTCGCAGGCGCCCGCCCATTGCTGGCCTGACAGAACCGGCAGCGGCGAAGGCAGCGCAGGCGACGCATGCTTGCCGGTGGCTACCGCATCAGTCATCGATCGACACCTTGCTGGTCTGGGCCGCATTGGCCCAACGCTTGGCTTCCGCTGCCACATAGGCTTCAAACTCCACACGCGTCAGCGCCGTGGGCTCGGCACCCATCTCCCGGTAGCGCTGCTGAACCTTGGGGTCCTTCAGGGCAGCGGTCAGCGCGCTGGAGAGTTTGTCGAGGATGGCAGGAGGCAGACCGGCAGGCGCAAACAAGCCGGTGTAGAGCGTGGCATCCACCGCCGGGAACCCCTGCTCCGCCAAGGTGGGCACATCGGGCATCAACGGCGAGCGCACAGGGCCCAGCTGGGCGATGGCCTTGACTCGGCCATCCCGGATCAGCGGCGCGGCCGTGGTGATCTGGTCCACCATCGCATCCAGGGTATGGCCCATCAGGTCGGCCGCCGCAGGGCCTGTGCCTTTGTAGGGAATGACGGTAATGGGCGTGGCCGTGGCGGCCCGCACCAGCTCGATCGCCAGATGGGTGAAGGAGCCGTTGCCAGCGGTACCCACGCTGGCGCCGCCCGCGCGGCCCCTGGCATAGGCATTGAACTGCGCAAAGTTGCTGGCGGGGATATGGGTGGAGATCGTCAGCACCGCCGGATTGGTGGTGATGCCACCAATGACCGTGAAGCTCTTGACGCCGTCGTAAGGCACCTTTTTGCTGACCGCATTGGCCACCGCGTTGGGGCCGGAGTTGCCCAGCAGCAAGGTATAGCCATCGGGCTTGGCGCGGGCCACATAGGCCGCGCCGATCACGCCGCCAGCGCCGGGCCGGTTCTCGACGATGACCGGCTGGCCCAGCGACTTGCCAATCAGGTCCGAAATGGCCCGTGCCGTGAAATCGATGTTGCCGCCCGGGGCAAAGGGCACCACCAGGGTGATGGCGCGGGTTGGCCAGGCGCTTGCAAAGGCCGCCGAGCAGGCGAAGGCCAGCGCTGCCACTGCAGCCTTTTTCGTCATATTGCGCATGTCTTGTCTCCTGTTATGGGATGGCATTCTCCAGTCGACAAATCATTCCGTCCATTGGATAATTTTCATAAAATAATTCCTAAAAGTTATCGATGGACATCAATTTCCGGGACCTCAAATACTTCGAAGCGGTGGCAGATGCCGGCCATGTCGGCCTGGCTGCCGACAAGCTGGGCCGCACGCAGCCGGCCCTGAGCAAGGCCATCCAGCGGCTGGAGGAAGCTTTTGCGTGCGAGCTGTTTGAGCGCAAGGGCCGGGGCATCCAGCTCACCGCCGTGGGCGAGGTGCTGCTGGCCCGGGCCCGGCTGCTGCGGGGCACGACCGAGGAAGTGCTGCGCGAGGTCAACGACTTCTCGCGGGGGCAAGCCGGCCATGTGCGCATTGGCAGCGGCCCCATCGCCGCCGACTATGTCCTGCCCGAAATCTGCAACCTGCTGCTGGCCGAGGCGCCCGAGACCACGATCGACATCACCACCGGGCCCAGCCTAATGCTCCGAGAGCGCTTGAAGGAAGGCTCGCTCGATCTGCTGATCGGCCTGATGCCGGACGACGATGAGGAGCTGGTATCGCATGCCATCGTCGACGACGTCGTCGTGGTCGCCACCAGCCGCCGGCACCCCGTGTTTTCGCTGCCGCAGATCACTGTCGAGTCGCTGCTACGCTGGAAATGGGTGCTTCCGCTCGAGAGTATCCCCAGCCGGCAATGGCTGGATGCCGCCTTCCGCGCCCGGGGCCTCTCTACCCCGCAGGTGCAGATCAACGCCAACTCCATCCCCCTGCTGCCCCGCCTGATTGCCCACAACGAGCTGCTGAGCTTTCTGTCTCGCCACACCTTGGCAGAAGCGCGTGGCCACCAGGCGCTGCGCGAAGTACCGCTCAAGGAATTGCAGCTGCACCGCAAGCTTGGCGTGACCTACCGCCGCTCCGGCTACCTATCGCCTGCGGCCCGCCGCTTGCTGAATCTGCTGCGGGAGCGGGGAAGGAGTTTGTTTGTGGGAGCTGGGGATTGAAAGCCACAGCAGAGCGCACCCCGCACTTGTGCAAGAACGCCACCCGGCCTCGGGCGCAGACACCAACATGCATCCGTAGTCCAAAAACTCGAATGCGGCATTGTCGCTGAGGGCTGGCGCATGCAATCTATCAGCCAACAACGCCTATTCATCCCTTACAGGCAGAATTTTCCCCCCTATAGCCCCCCATCATTTCCCCAGAAAAGATAGAAAATGGACTGGAAAAGAGCGCTTGTCATCGCCGCACTGGTGAAGCAAAAGGTCGCAGAGGTGGATGCCCTCGGCTTATGGCAGCACATCCTTCCCGAAGTCGCCGCCAGCGAGCAAGCATTGGATGCACTTGAAATGTGCCTTGGCGAAAGCCTGGACTCGGGGTACAGAAGCTTTTTGCTGCATGCCGAGCGTTTCATTACCAGATTGACCTATTCGGTATCGACGATCTCTTGGCGGGGCCACGCGCTGATCGTGCGAAGGAACTTAGCGATTCGCTGGAGCGGCTGCCCGACTTGTGCGGATGCGACCGGTCAGAATTGATGGCAGTGGCGGTTTCCTCCGACGACATCGATATCATGCTCATGACACGGCCCCATGCAGGTGAACCAGGCCAGGTTTTCTGGTTCGCTGGCGGACTGATCGATACCTTCCCCACATTTGAAGATTTTTTCTGGCAATGGTCGACTACAGCCGGCTTGACTACCAGGGACTTCTTCACAACCAAACCTCGTAGACAGACACCGACGCGGGACCATCGCGAGGTTCGGCAGAGCTATGGCCTGGATGGCTCTGCACAGACTGCAGCGTTAATCTTTCGCCCAGTCCAACTGCCCCAAGCCCACGCCGTTGCCGTGGCGGTCACGTAAGCGGATCATGGCGCCACCTCGGTTCATCAATGGCTTGGGAGAGTCCCGGTTCCAGGAAGCACCATCACCAAGCCGAACTATGCAACTGACTTGGTTATCGGCGCTTCCCGTCACGGGTGGGCGGCAACTGGCTAGCCCGTCTTCCGAAACGGCTGCATTGCCTTCTATCTTGCTGAGGGTGAAGCTTGTCTGGAGCGCTGGCAGGAACCATTGCCCCAAGAATTCTTCGGGCCAGGTTTCTGCCCGTTCCAACTGCAGGCGCCTGATGCGAACAGGCTGCTCGCCGGGCAGTTGTACAAGGCCCGAAGTCCAGTACTGCCATTCTTCTTGAGGCTGGGCGTTGAACTTTTGGTATGCAAATTCCAAAAGCGCATCGCCTGCATGGCTACGCCATTGTGCAGGCTGCTGTACGCCCCCGATGCTGCGACCATTTGCATACTCATCCATCGGGATGGTCGCTACCGTAGCCAAGGTATCGACCCCTTTGCTCACATAATCGGCACTGCCCATATGAAAGCTGGGCTGTCCGTCGGGACGGTAGTTGAAAATCTGCAAGATCGCAGTGCTGCCTTGAATATCCAGGGCTAAACCCCTGCCTGGCTTTCCAGTTAATTCGTCCTCTACCACCCAGGTTCCATTGATAGGCATCAAGGTATTGAAATTTTCACGAGCCGAGCACTGCAAGGAACAAGCGCCTGGCCCAAATTCATTTCCGTCTGGATAATAGTTTTGCTGTGTATAGGGTGTTATCAATTTGCCATCGACTACCCGAGTGGAGCCCTTGATGCTGGAGAACTGGTCGAAGCCCGTCAGCTGCAGCGTAGTGACCGGCTGGCTTTCGCCAGCACCTGCCAAATCCACGAAGCCTGACAAATCATAGCCAGCCAATTCAAAGTTCAATCTGGCGATGTTGGGGCCTTCTGCGGGTTTCCCATCAAATCCCAGAACAGGTTCAGAGCCTGAGGGAAGGCATGTAAAGCGGCTTCTCAATCCATCTGGTTCACAGACCAGCTTTTGAAAAATAGTTCCGCCATACCCTCTGGGGTTGTACCCGTGCTGATGCATGGTGAGCTCGGTTCTGTTGTCGCGAGACCGCGAAAGTTCCGCCATCCATTGAAAGGCCACTTCTCGCTGTGCATTCAACACCAGCATGGTCATGAGACGCGTGCCGTTTTGCATGACGGGATTCGTCACGCCTTCCATCGCGCTGTCGACCAGGAATCGCCTTATCTCGACTGCAGGCTCGCCAGGAAACTGCACCGTTCCTTTCAAGCCGCTGGTAAAGCTCACCGTCACATTACCCAGATTGGCGTCCTCTTTCGCATCCCGTGCCTCGCTGCCAAAGCTACGGCCACCTTGATAGCGCATCAGCGGGGCGGTAACAGCCGTGCCATCCATATGACCGGTGGCAGTGTAGAAGGTGGCATCCCCATTCTTCTCATAGCCAAATACCTGCATAAAAAACGTATTTCCCTGTACATCAATCGCCAGGCCACGTCCAGGCTTGCCGTCCACTTCTTGATTGATGACCCAGGTGCCAGCTTGTGGCGTGAAATCGCGCGCTGCCCAACTCGCGGCTCCTGATAAAGCAGCCAAAGAAACCAACATAGCCGAACGAATCACTTTTATGCATTGGGTGCTTTTCACTTTATCTCCTATGGTGCGCAGCAAGTATAGGGGATGCGTCGTTAATCGCTGGCTATCTACCGCCATCCTTTATTTATCCGCACCCCGCAGCCAATGCTCGCTGCGGAATACCTCTGTACACAAGCACGCTGTGAAGAGCGGTGTCACTCTCAGGCGTCAACAAACGAGCCCATGTCGTGGGTGCAAAAAATATTAGTTCCCAAACCAGCTGCGGCGGATCTGGCAAAAAACTGCCAGACCAGCCGCGCAACGAGGGACCGTTAGCCTGCCCCTCAGCCCTCTCGCCTCTGTTTGATCAAAAAATATGACTCCAATGCTCTGCCATGCAAGCTGATCACAGCCAAGGCCGTCAGTCCTGCTTGCGCGCCACCACACGGCGCCCCACCGGGCCCATCCCGCCCACTAGCGCCGCCAGCAAGGCCAGCGCCCAACCCGACAGCGCAGGAACCGCAATGGGATTGGCGCCGCCGTTGCCTGGGGGCGCGGTCAACACCACCTGCGACGGGGTCAACACGACGGCCCCCGCATTGTTCGCATCGCCGCTGTAGGTCACGGTGATAGCGCGCTCACCCTGCGCCAACGCGGTGGTGGTGCAGCGGGCAGTGGCGGTATCGCCCACGGTGGCAAGGGCCACGGGGCCGCCGCAGAGCACGGTGGGGCCATCGCTGAAGGTGAAGGTGCCGCCAGGGGCGCTGCCGATCACCGTCGCGGTCAAGGTCACCGCCTGGCCCTGCTGCACTTGCTGCGGGCTGGCCTCCAGGCTGACCTGCGCGGCGGACTGGCCGACGGCGAAGCTGGCGCTGCTGGTTTGCAGCAGGGCCAGCTCGGCCAGGCTGGGGTTGAGCGCCAGGCTGGCGACGAGGCTCTGGCTACCGGCTTGGGCAAACTCCAGATCGTCAAACACGGCAATGCCGGTGGCAGTTGCCAGGTCTACCGATACCGGCGTGGTGGCCAACACCAGCTTGGCCAGGCGGCCCGTGCCTGGGCCTTGGGCCAGCTGCACGCTGCCCAGCGAGGCGAGTGCGCCAAGGGCTGGGTAGCTGGTACTGTTAAAGGCCTGGCCGTTTTCTTCCAATGTGACTTGTGGCGCTGGCAGCATGGGCGTGTTCAGCGCCACCGCTGATGGCTGCACGCTGAACTGCATCGCGTAATGGCTTTGCACGGCACCGGCGTCCACGCAGGATGCGGGCACCAGGCCGTCGGCCGCATAGGGGCGTGCGGCGCCACGCTGGTCCAGCGGCGGCACGGTCACCCCAGCCGCGCTGGCCACGCCCGCACAAATGCTGCGCGAACCGGGCAGCGCCAGAAGGGTTTGCGTGTTGCCGCCGTAGTGGCCCAGCGGTGCCAGCCCAGGGTCGATGGTCGTAGATGTGTCCCGGGTAAAGACATTGCCACCGCCATCAACCAAGGTCAGCCCTGTGCTGCGGATATCAGCCGCTGGCCTAGCGCCGCCGCTGTTGCCGGCCACAATGCTGTTCACCAGCGTCAGGCTGGGGGTGTTGCCACCGTCGGCTGCGCCACTGATACCACCGGCAACGCCGCTGCTATTGCCTGCCAGCGTGCTGTTCACCAGCACCAAACGGCTCTGGCCCTGGCTGAACAGGGTGCCGCCTTGGCCGGCCGCATCCGGGCTGGCATTGGCGCTGAAGGTGCTGTTCTCGATTTGCGCCACACTGCCCAGGTTGGCAAGCGCACTGCCACCCAAGTCGCCTTGGTTGGACATCCAAGTGCTGCCGCGCAAGCTTGCGGTGTGGCCCGATGCCACCAACAGGCCGCCGCCCAGTTGCGCAGCACTGTTGCTGTCGAAGGTGGAACCTTCAATCTCCAACGCACCCGTTCCATGCGAGTACACGGCGCCGCCCGAGCCCGCCTGGGCCAGCGTGTCATTGCCGCCGCTATAGCCCCCGGCTGCGGCCACATTCTGCGCCAGCACCAGGTTTTGCAGCTGCACCATGCCGATGGAATGGTTGAGCACCGCGCTGCCGCCGTTGGAGCGGCCTTGCGCCAAGCGCAGGCCCGCCAAGCGCACCGGCTGCGCGGCAGCCTCGATCTGCAGCACACGGCTGGCCCCATTGCCGCTGACCGTCAGCACATCGGCGCCCGGGCCCTCGATGGTCATGCTTTTAGCCAGGCTGATCTGGCCATGGGCCAAGCTGATGGTCTGCGGCGCAGCGGGGTTGAACACGCTGGCATCAAACTCGATGACGGGCGCGCCGCCCAGCATATTGGCCTGCAGCACCGCATCGCGCAAGGTGCAGGTGTTGGCATTGCCCTGGGCACAGGCTTGTGGGTTGCTGCCATCGCTGTCGCCAGCGTTGTTGACCACATAGCTGGCCGCAAAGAAGCGCAACCGGCTGGCGGGCGTGATGGGGCTCATGCAATGGGTGTTGGGCGGGGCCACATAGCAGCCTTGGGTAAACACCTGTACCGCTGCATCATTGCCGCCCGCGCCGGCTGGCGCCACAAAGCTGAGCGACGTGGCTGTCACATTGAAAGGCTGGATATAGGTAAAGCCGGCAAATTGCACTTGGGCCGTGGCATCAAAGTGGCTGCCGTTCACCGTCACCACCGTGCCGCCTGCGGCATCGGCCACAGCGGGCGCCAGATTGGTGACGGTGGGCGGCAGCAAGAGCACCTGCGTGCTGGCCGAGCCTTGGGCCACTGGGTTGGACAGCGCATCTGCCACCGTGATCTGCTGGTTGCCCGTGGCGGCCACGGTGGCGCTGAAACTGCCCGCGCCGCCGGAGAGTGCGGCGTCTGCGGGCAACTGCGCCCCGGCATCACTGCTGCTGAAATGCACGGTGCCACTGTAGCTGGGCATCGCATGGCCATCGGTATCGAGCGCGTTGACGGTGATGTTGAACGCCTGGCCCGCAGCCACTTGCGCTGGCAGGCTGATACCAAATCCGCCCAGCTGCTGGGCCGCAACGGTAAAGGCCGCGCTGCTGACCGAGGCTGCGCCCAGGTAGGCACTGAGGCTGACGCCCGCGACCGGCACGCCACCGGGCAATGTGAAGCTGACCGTGCAAGCAGCCTGGCCGCTGGCATTGCTCGGCGCGCAGCTGGCGCTGGAAGTCAGGCCCGCATGTGCGCTGGCAAGCAAGGCCGGCGTAACCCCCACCAGAGGCTGCCCGCCGCTTTGCACATCCACCGTCACCGGCAACGCCGCGCCCGGCGCCACCTGGCTGGGGAAAGGCGAAGGGCTGGCAAGCGTCAGGGTATAGGCCTGGCCTTGCACAGCACCTGCATCAATCACCGCACCCACGGTGGCTGGGCGCGGTGCGCCGATCTGGTCGAGCGCCTGCTCGCCTGCTGCGTAGCGGCCCAGGCCCAGTGCCGGCGAGCCCGCCAGGGGCGGCATCGTGGGCATGGTGCCGCCATAGGCGCCCAAAGTTGCCATGCTCACTTGCACCGCATCCTCCAGCCGAACGGTATTGACCAGGCTGTTCTGGACTAGGAAAGAGGCCCCTCCGACGACATCCGGATAGCTGTTGGAGGGTGCTGTATTGCCACGGATGATGGAGTTGACCACCAACGGCGCGCTGCTGCCCTCCTTATAGAAGCCCCCACCAAAACCGGTCGTGGCCAGGTTGGCGCTGATGGTACTGTTATGGATGACCACGCTGCCGCCAGAGCTGCTGTTGATGCCGCCCCCCCGGATGGCGCGGTTATTGGCAATGGTGCTGTTGTGAATCAGCAGCGCCGTGGCAGTCGGATCATTCTGGATGCCGCCGCCGTAGCCAAACGACGCGTTGCTGGCCGTGTTGTTGGCCACCGTGCTGTTGAGCAAGCTGAGGCTGCCGCGGTTGAGGATACCGCCACCATTGCTCGTGCTGGTGTTGGTGTTGCCATCGATCCAGCAGCTGTCGACCGTGAGCTTGGCAGCGCTGTTGATACCTTGGCGCGCGCCACTGATGCGCAGCCCAGCGAGACGAACCTCCAAGGTACTTCCGGTACCGCTGGCGTCTTGGCCGGCATTCATCACAAACATGGTCTGCGAGCTGCTGCCCCTCAAGGTCAGCAGATGCGCACCCGGGCCCGCAATGTCCACGCTGTAACGAGGAGCCAATTGGCTCACCGCAATCGTCTGCGGAGACGAAAACAGCCCCGCGTCAAACTCGATGCGCGCCGCAACGCTGCTGTCTGCATCTGCATTGAGCGCCAAAATCGCATTGCCGAGGGTGCAAGTGCCACTATTGCCTGCACCGCAGCCGGACGCATTCACCGTAGCGCTGGTTACGGCATTGACCACATAGGTTTTGGCCTGGGCCGCCAGTGGCAGTGCAGATGCCAATGCCAAACTGCCCAGCAAGATCAGCTGCCGCAAGCGGCTCCCGGCGGCCCTTGCCTGCGCTGTGCGCTCAAGGGTCGTTGCCAGCCCAACTCTCCCGCATTGCGCCCGCCTGTCGACGTTACCGGCGTTGCCAAAACTAACCATAGTTACCCCCAGTCTTGTCTTGAGCGCAGACTAAAGGGGTAAGCCGGTTTTGCCATCCCGTAAATTAGTGATTCGGCTGCGGGTGGCGGGCTTTCAGGGCCTGCCCAGGGGAGATGTGGGGACTATCGAGGCCCATGCGCGGCACTGGGGCGATGGTCAGCGCTCGGGTGAAAGCCAATGCAGTCCGCTTGCTTATCAGCGTCCAGCCGCCAGGCTTCCCAGACCTACTCTGCGTCACCGATCGTGTGGCTTGGCCCAAGCGGAAGAATACAGAACAGATGCCTGGCATGCTGCCATCCGCTTCTGCGCATGCAAGGGCAAATAGCGGTTGGCCTCCGCGCGATGGCGCTTACCGAGGGCCCCATAAGAGCCGGTACCTTGGTGCAGCCTGCACAACATGCCGCGCGTGAGTCCAAGGCTCAAGGTTGACCCGCCCCCTGCTGCAGCTGCCGGCTCAACGCCTCTATCTGGGCATCGATTGAAGACAAACGCGCATGGTCGCTGGTGCCCGGCGCCGGCCTGCGGGCCAGCAACTCCGCCCCTTCTTCCCTCAAGGCTGCCAATCTTTCAGCCAAATCCTGCAGGTTGCTAGAACGTTCTGACATTTGGTTTTCTTCAATTTTCTTTGAAAAATTAACTCTACCTATTTATTTGATGAAATCTATCCGGCGTTACAAAAACTACATAACGAAGCGATTTCCGCTTACAGAGTGCCCGTGCCAGCGCATTGAACTTTTCCGCCGAGCACGGTCCCGGCTGCCCCGGCTTTGCCAAGACCACAGCCATGCGGCATCTACCCCGCATCTGCGCAGCAGCCCCGTCTGAGGCGCAGATGCGCCAAAACAGGAGGCCTGCGCAAGCCCCGCGCTGACAGCGGGCTGCCGTGGTCCCCACTACGCTTTTGCGACGCGCTCAGCGCATTTCTCAAAACCACAAGAGCAGCACCACATGGTCAAACCCCAAAAGCCTTTGGCTTATGTCACCGATGCCTCGCCCGGCTGGCAGCGCATCCAGCGCGGCGACGGGTTTGTCTACCAAAACCAGCGCGGGCAGACCATCCGCAACCCGCGCCAGCTCGAGCGCATACGCCTCTTGGTCATTCCCCCCGCCTACACCGATGTGTGGATCTGCCCCGATCCGCAGGGCCACCTGCAGGCGACGGGCCGCGATGCCCGGGGGCGCAAGCAGTACCGCTACCACCCGCTGTGGCAGGAGCAGCGCAAGCAGACCAAGTTCGAGCGCATGGCGGCCTTTGCGGCCAAGCTGGGTCTGATTCGAAGGCGCATCCAGCGCGACCTGAAAGCGGGGGATACCACGCAGACCTCGGTGGCGGCAGCGGTAGTCCGCCTTCTGGACACCACGGCGCTGCGCATTGGCAACGACAGCTATGCGCGCGAGAACGGCTCGTTTGGGCTGACGACCCTGCGCAACCGCCATGTGACGATGCGCGCATCGCGCATCCGGCTGGCGTTCAAAGGCAAGAGCGGCGTGGAGCAGCAGGTGGAGCTGGAGGACCCGCGCGTCGCGCGCATCGTGCGGCGCTGCCAGGACCTGCCGGGCCAGCGGTTGTTCCAGTATGTGGATGATGCGGGCGAGCGCAAGCAGCTGCGCTCCGAGCATGTGAATGCCTATCTGCACGAGATCGCCGGTGAGGACTTCAGCGCCAAGGACTTTCGCACCTGGCATGCCAGCGTGCTGGCCTTGTCGCTGGCGCTGCAGTCGCGCAGCAGCGATGCGCCGCTGACGGCACCCGATATCGTCCGCCAGGTCGCCCAGCACCTGGGCAATACCGTGGCGGTCTGCCGCAAGTACTACATTCACCCCCTGGTGATGGAGGTCTGCGAAGGTCCCGAGGGCGGCGCGCGCTGCGATGCCTATGCGGGCAAGCTGCGCGGCAGCGCGGGATTGCGCGAGGCCGAGCGCACGCTGATGGCGTTTTTGGCGACTGGCAAGCGGCGGCGCAAACCATAAAACGGCTTTGGGCCTTCTCCTTTAGCGCATTGGGCAGCTGCTGCAGCGTGCATGCGGATGCCTGGCGCCAATCCTGGCACAAAGAAAAAACGCCGATATCTCCACGATATCGGCGTTGCGGCCCAATGCCTGGCGCAATCGGATCAGCGTCGTTGTGCGCGGCGCAGGCCCGCCATGCCCATGGCTGCAACTGCCAGCATCATCAGCACCAGCTTGGATGGATCGAGGGTCGGCACTTTCTTGAGCTGAGGAGTACCCGGGCCATTGGGATCAGTGGGGCCACCATCGGACGTCTCTGTTTGGCGGTTGGTAAAGGTGCAAACCAGCTCCTCGGCCGATACCAGGGCAACGCTCAGTTGCCGCGTGGCTACATCGGTGGTGATCGTGCTCTTCGGCGGGGCGCCATTTTGGTCGGTGCATTGAATGCTGGCGAGCTTCCAACCGGAGAGAACACCTTCCGTCCAGGTGTAGCTTTGGTCGGCTGCCAGGTTGTCGATGGTCTGGCTACCGGAGCCAGCCTGGGTCGCCACCGCCATGGTGGCGGGCACACCCGTGCCGGTGCCGGCAAAGCTGAAGCTGGCGGTTCCCGTGGCAGGGGTACCCGTTGCGGTTTGCGCCAGCTTGGCGATCGTTACCTTGCCAGGCGGCAGTGCAGCCAGGGTATTGGTCACCACCACCGTCAGGGGCGTCGCCGGCCCCAACACATTGGTAGGGTTCGGGGCAATGGTCGCCGTCCCCACCCAGGTGTAGCCATTGGGCGCTGCGGGCGGCGTATCTTCGGTCACCGTACAGCTGTCCTTGTCATAGAAAGTCAGTGCCGCGCTGTCCGCGCTCAAGGCGCCAGCGGCAACGGTGGCCGACCATGTCTGCGGTGCCTGCGCGCCGCAGGTGATGGTGCCGGTAAAGGTCATCGCTGCGGGCATGCCTGCAGCAGGCAAGCCTTGCACCTTCTTCGTGACGGTGATGGGCGAGCTGGTATTGAAGATCTGGAAGTTCACCGTGCTGCTGTTCGACGAGGGCACGGGGTCCAGCCACCCTGGCGCCACAGCGGCAGAGGCCGTATTCGCATAGGTACCCGCGGTGTTGCCGGCCGCTCCAGTGATGACAAAGCGCACGATGCCGCCTTCGGGAAGCGCAGGGATGGTGCTGGTCACCGTGTGGCTCGCCGCGTCGTAGTTCACCGCACCACAAATGGCATTTGGCGTCTGGGCAGCGCACACCGCATTGCCGTAGACAAAGCCGCTGGGCAGAGGGTCCGAGAAAGCCACGTTGTTCGCCGCAGCAGAGCCCGTGGCATTGGCCACATCAATGGTGTACACCACGGTGGAGCCGCTCACGCTGGTGGTTACCGGGTCCACCTTCTTGTTCACGGAAATATCCGCACAGCTGACAGGCAGCGATACGCTCGCCGAATTGCTGGCCGGACCCAGATCGATATAGCCTGCGGGAACGGAGGCAGAAAACGTGTTCTGGATAAAGCTCGACGCGCTGTTGCCACAAGACGGAACCGGGAGCGCCGTTGGCGTCATCGTGTAAACCACGGTCACCGCGCCTCCCACCGGCAGCTTGGGAACGGCGGTGCTGAACAGCATCACATCAATACCCGCTTGGGATTGATTGCCAAAATTCGATGCATCGGGGCACACCGCGCCTCCCGCCGCAGTACAGCTGACAAAGGCCGTGCTGGTATTGATGTACTGGTAAGGCGCGCCGTAGGTGTAATTCGCGAAATTGGTGATCGAATCGGTGATCTGCACCTGGTCCACCGCATTGGGGCCGTGGTTGAGCAAGGTCATCGTATAGGTAATGGGCTGCCCTGCCACAAACACGTCGCTGCTTTGGGTCTTGGTGACTTCCAGATCGGTTTGCGGGCAATCGGGCGCGCGCGGCGTTTGAATGCTCACCTGCGAAGCATTGTTGTCGTAATTGCTATCGGTCATGCCGCTGGGCAAGGTGGCACGGAATTCATTCTGGATGAATCCTGCGCCCGAGCTGCAGCGCTGCGTGCCCACAATGGTGGGCGTCATCGTATAGACAATGGTGAGCGCACCTCCGGCAGGCAGGCTGGGCACCGTCGTGTTGAACAGGTTGTAATCAATACCTGTCGCCGAGATATTGTTGAAATTCGGGCCATCCGGGCAAACCGCGCCGCCAGAAGCCGAGCAGTCGACAAAGCTGGCTTCGATATTCATGTAATCGTAGGGAGCGCCCGCGTTGTAGTTGGCAAAACTGGTAATGGAATCACGGATATTGGTGCCATCGGCGGCATTGGGGCCGTTGTTCACCAGGGTCATCGTGTAGGTCACGGGGGCACCCGAGGTAAAGGTGTCCGTGCTCTGCGTCTTGGTCACGGCCAGATCCGACTGCGGGCAGTTGGGCGATTGCGGTGTGGAGATGCTGACTTGCGCAGCATTGTTGTTGTAATCAGAGTCGGTCATGCCCGCTGGCACCGATGCCCGGAACTCGTTTTGCAAAAATCCCGCGCCCGTGCCGCAACGCTGCGCACCGGTAATGGTCGGCGTCATGGTGTAGACGATGGTGATCGAACCTCCCGAGGGCAAGCTGGGCACGGGGGTATTGAACAACACGTAGTCAATGCCAGTAGCAGACTGGCTATTGAAATTGGAGCTGGCCGGGCACACCGCTCCGCCCGAGGCGGTACAGCTGACAAAGGTATTGGCAATCGTCAGGTAGTCATAGGGTGGGCCTGAGTTGTAATTGGCGAAATTGGTCAGACTGTCTTGAATATGGGCGCCATCAGCGCTGGCCGGTCCATTGTTTTGCAACGTCATCGTGTAGGTGATGGGAACACCCGGTGCAAACACATTGCTGCTTTGCGTCTTGGTCACGGCCAGATCCGTTTTATAGGACATGGCGGTACTCACCACGCTGGTATTGGTGGCCAGATCGGGATCCGTCACCCCCACAGGGGTGTCCACGCGGGCAGAGTTCGTGATACTCGAAGGGCCACTGCTGGGGAAATTCCCGGTGATGTTGATGATCACCCGCCCCAAAGCCGGAAAGCTGGGAATGGTGGCCGTCACACCCGAGGCGTCGATCGCCATGGAGCTTGGGCATGCCGCACCGTTGATGGCAGACACGCAGACAGCGGCAACATTGCTCAAATTGGGCGGCAAGCTATCGACCACACTGGCCCCACCCGCTGCACCTGGACCGTTGTTATCAATGGTCAGCACATACAAAAACCCATCCCCACCATTGGCAGATACCGGCCCTGTCTTGGTAATCTGCAGATCTGCTGTTTGCGCCTGCGCAAACGCCGGCAAAAGCATAAAAGAGAATAACAAGAAGCAGAAATTGGATATTCTCTTCTTTATAGAATTAAATGACATATAAAATCTTTAAAAGAATTTATCAAAGGACGTCAACCCATCATTAACTGCAAGAAATGAGTTAATGCGTTTACCCAAAACCACCCACAAAATCGCATGAAGCCGCTCTCTGCGGCTTCTTCTGCCATGGCCTTTACCCACAGCCAAGGGCCATGAGGAAGTCAATCTCCAACCAACCTGCGATTGCAAACAATTGAAAAATTCTAATAAATATATGAATTAATCAAAGAAATCTATTTTATTTCAAACACGACATTGAGACTGTGAACAATCTCTGATCACATCTAGATTGCTGATAAGTTGATTGGCACTGACTTGGCGCAGCGCCGGAACCTGTGGCTGCCCGGCAGCGACCATCCACCATCCGCGCTGGCCATCCAGCGTCGAAGAGTCAGCCCAAGCACCAGGAAGCCCTTTGTGGGCCGAGCGTCAGCGCTGCGATGGTGGGCAGAGGCCGCTAATATCCCGGTCGTGTAACTAAATGCCAATGACTGAAAACAGTGCCAGGGAAAACCCTTGCGCCAGCCATAGCCACTTGGCAGTGGAGCCCCTGCGCTCAAGTCCACCGGCTTGATAGGGCCCAGGCGGCATACCGCGCCAAATGTGAAAGCCGGGGCGCCCAGCGCTGCCACGGGTACATTCGCAGCATGGGCAACCTGGTCGCGCCCTGCCCCAAGCTCTACCACCAACTCCAGTTAGATAGGTTGGCAGTCAGCGCCTTTGACCTGGCGCTGGGCTCGGCCTGCCGGGTTCGCCAGCGCCTGTACGATCTGGACGCTGTGCGCGGCACTGCGTGCCGCATGGTTGAGCGGCACCTGCTCAGAGCCCGAACTGGCAGCGGGAAGGAACCGCATGCTGTTGCCGGGACAAGCAGCTAAGTGCTTTCCCGCGCCCCTGGCTTGACTCGGCTTTGGATGGAGTTGTTACACTCATTAACATCCAAAAAATGGAGGAGACCGTGTTCAGGCCTGTCATCTATCTGCTGATCGCATTAGCCGCGTGGACGGTCTACAGCCGCTATGAGCAGCAGCAGGCCGCATCGATGCGGGATTCCGAGCCGGTTCTCTCCGAGCCCGAGCCACCCGAGGCACCTGAAGCAGCAGCGCCCAGTGCGCCGAACCCACTGTTCAAATGCGATGGCCGCACCCACTGCTCGCAGATGACATCGTGCAAAGAGGCCAAGTTTTTTCTGAAGAACTGCCCCGACACCAAGATGGATGGCGACAACGATGGCATTCCCTGCGAGCGGCAGCTCTGCAACGTCAACAAAAGACCATAAACCAAGAGCCTGCGCTGCAGGCTCTTTTTTCCATCGCTGATGGCTTAGGGACCCTCTACATAACTTCCTGCCGTAGTCTGAACGCGGTCTCGGGTGATCTACGTCCATCCCGCTTGGCGAGCGTTTTGCATAGCATCCCTAGAACTTGCCGTTCAGGGTCAGCATCGCATTGGGTTGCAGCGCCTGCATATTGCCGTTGTAGACCGAGCTGACGGTCTGGTAGTAGGTCTTGTCAAAGACATTGTTCAGGTTCAGGCTCAAGGTCCAGGTCGGGTCAAAGCGGTACTGCAGCATCAGATCCCAGGTCGCATAGCCGCCCTGCGTGAACTTGTAAGGCTGGCTCTCGCCGCTGCTGTTGGTGACAGAGCCGCTCACATACTGCGTGCTCTGGATACGGCCACTGCCGCCCACGCGCCATTTCGACAAAGCACCCGGCAAGGTATAGACGGTGGACAGCTTGAACAAATGCTTGGGCGTGATGCTGCTGAAGACCGTGCCTTCGGTCTTGTCCCGCGTCTGGTTGAAGGTATAGCCCGCCGCCAGCTGCCAGCCGCTGGAGACCTCGCCCCCCACTTCCACATCAAAGCCCCGGCTGCTGACCTTGCCCTGTGGCAGGTAGCAGCAGCTCGCGCCCCACAAGCTGTAGTTCTCCGCATAGCGTTCATCGAGCACCGCAGTGCCGGTGCGCTCCACGTTGAAGACGCTGAAGGTCGCGTTCATGCGCCCATCCATCAGCTCGCCTTTGAGCCCCGCCTCATAGCTCTTGCCCTTGATGGGGTTCAGCGGCGTGCCCGGCTGCGGGCCCGCCAGGTTGAGCGCCTGGGGTTTGAAGATCGACGATTAGCTGACGTAGGCCGATCAATGCGGGTTCAGGTCATAGATCACACCGCCATAGGGCGTGAGCTTGGCGCTTTCCTTGAACGATTTGGCGGACCAGGGGCTGTGTTGCCAGCGGTGTCGATGATGTCGGACATGGTCTGCGTGAACTCATAGAGCGCCATGCGGGCGCCAGCAATCACATGCAGCTTGTTGCTCGGGTGCAGCCGCACAACGCCATAGGCGCCCAGCTGCTCCTGGCCCCAGGGGCCGTAGCGCTCGCTGAGGTTCAGGTTGAACTGGTCAAATGCCGGGTTCCAGGGCTGAATATCAAACACAATGCCGCCCACCGTGCCGCTGTCGGTATAGCTCATGTTCTGCCAGCGGCTGCGCACCCGCTGCCAATCAGCCCCGATGAACAGCTCATGGCTGCGGCCCAGCAGCGAGAACGGGCCGCTCAGGTTCAGATCCACCATGTCCTGGGTGTTGGACGAGTCCAGCACTCTGCCGCGCCACACCGGCCCGGCCAGGTTTTGCGGATCTACTGCGCCGGACAGCGTGCTCCAGCGGCGTTGCTGCTCGGTGCGCGCATGGGTGGCGTTGAGCTTGAGCTTCCAGTGGTTGTCAAAACGGTGCTTCAGCTGGGCAAACATCTCGTCGTTCTCGTAGTGGAAGTAGGCCCAGGGGTTGGAGAAGGCCGTGCTGCGCGGCAGGCCCAGGCTGCGGCCATCGGCAAAGCGTGGCAGGCCGGCATAGTCGCCCTTCTGCCGCACCTTGCCGTAGGAGCGGCCCACGGTCAGCAAGGTGTCGGCCGTCAGGTCGGCCTCCAGCACACCGTAGAGCGAAGGCTTTTCCTGGCTGATGTAGTCAAAGTAGGAGTAGCCCTTTTGGTAGCTCAGCACCGTACGGCCCCGGATGCGGCCATCCTGCGTCAATGGGCCGGTAGCATCGATCTCGGTGCGCTGGTTGCCCCAGCTGCCCAGCGATTGCGACACCTCCACCTGCCGCTGCGCCAACGGCTTTTTGCGCACCAGGTTGATGATGGCGCCCGGATCGCCCACCCCGCCCAGCAGGCCGGATGCACCGCGCATCACCTCCACCCGGTCGTAGGAGCCCATGTCCTGCTGGGGCTGGTAGGTGTAGGCGCCCAAGGCCATCGGCGCGCCGCCATCGATCTGCATGCTGGTGATCTGAAAGCCGCGCGAGAAATAGCGGCCGGAGTTGTCAGCCACGATGACGCCAGGCGTCAAAGTCAGGGCCTGCTCCACATCCACCACCCGCTTGTCATCCATCAGCTGCCGCGTCACCACCGACACCGACTGCGGAATCTCGCGGAAGGACTGGTCAGTCTTGGAGGCAATGCTGGTCACCTGGTTGGTGTACGAGCCCGTGCCTTCGGTCGTGCCATTGGCCGAGCGCCGCGCCGTCACGCGGATCTCTGCCAACGAGCGCTCGGGCGCCAGCGCCGCAGCCGCAACGACCGGTGCGGCCGGCGCGGGCGCGTTGCTGGCCGGCTTTTTGACCACCAGGTAACTGCCGCTGGCCTGCTGCACCACCTGCAGCCCCGTGCCTGCCACCAAGGCAGCCAGGCCCTCTGGCACCGTGTGCCTGCCCTGCAGGCCGGGGCTGCGTAGACCCTCGGTGGTATCCGGGGTGAAGGACAGCAGCACGCCGCTCTCCTTGGCAAAGCGCGTCAAGGCTGCATCTAGCGGGCGGCGGGGATGGCCTAGGCCTGGGCGCTCTGCCCCTACGGCGGCCTGGGCGTGCGCGGCAGGCAGCAGAACGGCAGACAATGCCAGCGCCAGAGCGCCATGGGCAAGAACGGTGGAGCGGCCGCCAAAGCGGCGCGCGGATGTGCGGTGATGGGCCATGGATGCAATACTCTCTGTTCGCCTCGGTGGCGACGGCGGTCAAGAGGAATCTCGGATCAACCATGTGATCTCCTCTTCTTGAAACGCTGCTCGGCCAAACAGCTCAGCCCATCCCCATTATTTTTTGGGGCCCTGCCCGCACCAAGCGGTACGATGCCGCGCGGCAACCCCACAGCCGGCTGACGGTCTGCACCTGCAAGGACAGCAGGCCGGCGACGTTGTCCAGCACCTTGGCAATATCTGCCAGTGGGTAGGCACCCGATAGGCGCAGGGTCGCCACGTCGTCATCGCAGGACAGTGGATGCACGCTGTAGCGCCCCAGCTCCTGCAGAAAATCATCCAGCCGCTTATCCCGCGTGACCAGCACCTCATCGACCCAGGCCGCATCGCTGTCTTCGCGGGCCGGCTGGGGCTCGGCGATGTTCTGGCGGTCAAAGCTGCTCTTTTGGCCGGCCTGCAGCACCAGGCTGCGCTGGCCGTCCACCGGCGCTAGGCGAACCGCACCTTCATAAACGCCCACCCGGGTCGGCCCGTCCGCATCCAGCCGTACCGAAAATCGGGTGCCCAGCGCGGTCGCCAGCCCGTGGGGCGTCTCCACCAGCAAGGGCCGGCCACCGCCCTCCTTGCCGCTCTGCACCAGAATTTCGCCAGCAATCACGCGCAGCCTGCGCTCGCTGCTGCCAAAGCGAATATCGAGCACGGTGGATGCGTTCATGACCACCCGCGTGCCATCGTCCAGATCGATCGTGCGCCGCGCTGGCCCGCCAGCACCTCGCGCCAGCTGGTCTGCCGGTAGCCTGTCCAGGCCGCACCGCCGGCAACGACCAGCACCACCAGCGACTTGACCATCTGCCTGCGCCGCGCCGAGCGCTGCGGCGCCAAGGCGGCTTTGGCAAAGTTCAAGGTATCGGGCCCCGCCATCGCACCCAGCCGGCCGTTAACGGCCTCGATGCGCTGCCAGGCCTGTTCATGCACCGGGTCTGCCGCCCGCCATTGCTGCCATTGGTTTTTCAGATCGGGGGTGGCATCTGGCGATTGCAGCTCCACCATCCATTCCACCGCCTGCTGGGCAACGGCCCGAGGAATCGCCGCCTCAGCCATGGACGGCGAAATAGCACTGCATGCCCGCTTGCACGATGTAGCGCTTCACGGTCGAGAGCGAAATGCCCAGCGCGGCCGCAATCTCCAGCTGGGGCATGCCCTCGAGTTGCGTCATCAAAAACGCCTGGCGCACGGGAGCCGGCAATTGGTCCAGCATGCGATCGATCTCATCGAGCGCCTCCAGCAAGAGCGCCCGCTCCTCGGGCGACATCGCCATCAAGGCGGGCGCCTGCGCCAATGCCTCCAGGTAGGCCTGCTCCAGGCGTTGGCGGCGGTAGTGGTTCAGCAGCGCATGCTGGGCAGCGGTGGTCAGAAAAGCGCGCGGCTCCTTCGCCGCCACCGGCTCATCGCGCAACAGCAGGCGCAGAAAAATGTCGTGCGCGAGGTCGGCCGCATGGTGCGCATCGCCGAGTTTGCGGCGCAGCCAGGTGCGCAGCCACGTGTGTTGGTCGCGGTAGAGCGCGCTGACTTCCTGTCGCACGCCGTGGTGCGCACTGGCATCTTGGGACATAAAAATGGGAGCTCCGCGCAGGCGCCCCTAATTTATTGCAAATGATTCTTATTCTATTTTAATTTGTACCCTCAAGTTTGATCAGGATTTGGGTGTCGGTGCTTGACGGTATCGATCAGCCCAACGCCGAGGTCAGCGGGCGGTTGAACACGACATCCTTCATGACCAAGGTCGAGGTCATGCGCTGCATGCCAGGCAAGGCCGTCAGCTTCTCGTCGTAGAGCTTCTGAAAAGCGGGCAAGTCCTTGACAACGATCTGCAGCAGATAGTCTGGGTCGCCAAAGAGCCGCTGGGCCTGGATCACGTTGTCCAGTTCCGCGACCGCCTTTTCAAACTCGCGCACGACCTTGCTGCTATTGAGCGTGACGAAGACGATGGCGGCGAAGTCCAAACCCAGTGCCGCCGGTGCCAGATCGGCACGGTAGCCGCGGATGGCGCCCGCCTCCTCCAGCGTGCGCACACGCCGATGGCAGGAGGACAAACTTAGCCCCACCTGCGCAGCCAGGTCTGTCAGGCTCAAGCGCCCATCCAGTTCCAGCGCTGCAAGAATTTTCCGATCCAGTGCATTCATTTTTCAATAGCTTCCATTTTTCTCTTGTTTATTGGAATTTATGGGAAGCACATTCTGCTACATGTTGCCTATCCTTCTGTCCTTTGTTTGAAGAGAGAAGTACTGTGCCTTTGACCGCTGTAGCCGCCTTCTGGGCAGTGTCGTTTGCGTTGGTAATCACCCCGGGCGCCGATTGGGCCCATGTCATTTCTGCAGGCCTGCGCGGACGCCGCTTGGCCTGCTCGGCGGTTGTGGGCCTAGCCTGTGGCGCCTTGTTGGCCACGGCGGCCGTGGCCGCAGGCGTTGGCGCACTGGTCGCCAGCCATCCCATCGTCTTGACGGTTCTGACGGTGGCCGACTCCGCCTACCTGCTCTGGATGGGCGTGGCGATGTTGCGCCGCCCTGCCGACACCGTCAGCGCCCAATCCGAGCTGGTTGGTGGTGGATGGAAATGGGCGTGCAAGGCCGCAGGTATCAGCAGCTTTAATCCCAAGCTGATTCTCTTGCTTCTGGCGTTGCTGCCGCAGTTTGTGCACGCCGAAAGTGCCTGGCCCGTCACACTGCAGATCATGATGCTGGGTGCCGTGCATGCGCTGAGCTGCTGCGGCGTGTATCTCGCCGTGGGCTTGGCCGCACAGCGCGTGCTAGGCTCGCGCCCAGGCGCGGCACTGGTCGTATCTCGTGTGTCTGGTGCGCTGATGCTCGGCATCGCGTTGCTGCTGCTGGCTGAACGGGCGATGCATTGATGGAGGCGGTGGCTGCCGATCAGCAGCAATGGCACATTCGGTTTGCAGCTTCACTGGATTTTGCTGGTGCTGATGAGCCGTTCAGCATTGGGCAGCGACAGACGGTGTAGAGTAAAGCGGTATGAGCACAAAAGAACCAGCGATCGGTGGCGTAAAGGCAAGTTGGAGCCCACTTTCGAGTTGGCCGTCCACGCTCATTTATCGAGGTACGGTGTTTCGCTGCCTCAAAGCCGTTTGGCCTTATGAGAATGTCGTTGACTTTATGGTGGTGGTCGATCACGAATCACCTTGCGGCTTTGCATTCATCGTCACCACAGGGTACAAGGCCGGCCACATTCTTGTGAAGCTGCCCGTAGATGCCAGGGCGCCGAATGCACAGGCTCTTTCTACCGATTGGATCATCGCCAACTGGGCGTATTGGATTTATCCGGAGTGCCCAGTTGAATGCGTTCGGGTGATAGAGAACTACCCTTCCGAGGTTCAGATTGAAGACGCTGCGCTGTCAGCTCCCCGCGGTCTTCAAATGAAGTAAGCGACCAGAATCAGCCGGCCGCATCACCGGCCCAGACCCGCCCCTCTTAGACATGCCGCTTGATTTGAGTAGAAATAAAATCTGCAGTCTGTTGTTTGCACTCTTCGTTGGCTTGTGGGTGCGGCAAAACTTTTTGGAATACCGCTATCCAATGATTAACTTTTGAGCGTTCTGTCTCGCCGTTCGCACGCCGGTAAGCCATCCAGGTGTTGAGTTCCGTGGGCCTGCGACTGATCGATTCCTCAAGGGCAGGAACATAATCATCCTGCTCCTCGATAAAAAGCCGAGATGGCTCATCGTCGATCAGTCAGGGATGATTTTCTTCAGCCCAACGAAAGATGATCGGTATCACTTGGCGAGGCTGCTCTAGCAGTTGTATTTTCTCTACGACTTCATAAATGTTAGTCACAACTTCGTCGCCATCCGCAGACCGAATTTCTTCAGCGATGAGCTGTTGGAGGTGCGTCGTAGTTTCTATGTTCATCGCCGCATGATAAAGCTACGCCGCCCATCGACGGGTTCGCTTAAGCGCCCTGTAGTCGCGAAGAATCCGTAAATTCTTGGCAACCAGCCTGTTCTACTTGGGCCATAACTCCACTGCATATTTGATCTCCCATTTTTGCTGCAGCGGGCTTCAACAGCGGAGATTCAACAGTCCAGCAAGCCCCCTCACCGCTTCCCAGCACCCCCATACATCTCCCCCGCCGGAAACGCATTCGTCTCAAAATCCAGCCAGGGCGGGTTCTGTGCATACATCTCGGCCGTCAGTTCCTTGATCGCCGAGATGTACCAGGAGTCATCATTGACCCGGTGGCTCAGGATGATCGGCGAGGTGGCGCGCTCGTCGTCGATCAGGCGGTAGACCAGGTCCGAGCGCACCCGGCGCCAGACGCTGTGTGTGCTCACCCAGATCGACCAACTGGCCGACGACGCCGCCCAGCAGCAAGTGAGCGGCGCCATCGCAGAGCAAGCCGCCGGCCCGATGTGGTTGGCCGTCTCGTCCACCCGCTACCGCCTGGGCGTGGATGGCGCCAAACAACTGCTGCTGGAGAGAAGCGGCATCCCGGCGCTGCAGCAGTCCCTCCAACATGCGCTCGCCCAGGTGCCCCAGGCGCGCAGCCATGAGAAAGCGCTGCTGCTGCAGGAGATTCGCAGCCAGCTCCAGGCCCTGCATGCCGAGCGCCAGCAGCGCTTGGCCCAGCTGCGCCAGCTGCAGGCAGAGCAAGGCCAGCGCTTTGCGAGCGACCTGGCCGCCGTGCAAGACAAGACCGGCCGCGACATCCATGCCGTGCTCGATGTGCCGGGGCCCGACCATTCGCGCACGCCCGATAGCTTTGCCGACCAGTTCAAGATGACGCCCGGCAAGCTCGAGCGCAACCGCCTGCAGGTCGCCTACTCCAAGGCCTGCATCAGCATCAGCGCCATCCCGACCAAGCATGGCGTGGTGGAGCTGCCGCTGGAGCAGCAGACCCAGGTCAAGAGCCTGGACAGCGTGATGGTCGCCGTCATGGGCGTCTCGGTGAAATACCGCCAAGACATGCGCCGCCTGTTTTGCGAGGCCGCCGGGCGCAACGCCCTGGCCCAGGCCTTTACCCGCTACTTTGAGCGCTCGGCCGACCGCCAGGCGCTGGTGCAGCGCATGGCCAACCAAGAAGCCCGGGTACAGGCCAGCGCCCAGGCTTTAACGGCCTTGAGCGCACTCGAAGCACTGGAGACCCGCGCATGAATGCGATGGCCGGCGAGCAGCAGTTTCTGGCCCATGTGGTTGGCAGCGCCGCCGGGCCCGCCGCTGCCAACGACCAGGCCAGGCGGGCACATCTGCATTCCCAGCTGCTACAGTTGCAAGCTTGGCAAACCACACTGCAGCAAGTCCTGAGCAGCGCATTTTCACCAGAACCCGGGATACAGCCCAGCCACCCGCTGGCCCAGCAGGCCCAGGCCCTCCACCAGCAATGCCAGGATCTGCAGGCGCGCTGGGCGCAGCAATGGTCTGCGCTGCAGCCCGCGCGCAGCCTGGCCCAGGACTTTGAGCAGCGCGAGATCCTACTGGTGTTTGGCAAGTTCAATGCCGGCAAAAGCTCGCTGTGCAACTTTCTGGCCGAGCGCTTTGCCGCGCAGGGCCAGCCCGTGCGCTTCTTTCATCTAGCAGATGGGGCCGTGGTGGAAAGCGATGAGCCCCTGCGCGAAGGCGCCACCGAAACGACAGCCCGGCTGCAAGGCCTGTGCCTGGACACCGGCCTGGTGCTGCTGGACACCCCCGGCCTGCATTCCGTCACGCCCGAGAACGCCGCCCTCACCCAGCGCTTTACCGAAAGCGCCGACGGCCTGCTCTGGCTCAGCAGCTCCACCTCGCCCGGCCAGGTGCAGGAGCTGGACGAACTCGCCCGCGAACTGCGCCGCAACAAACCGCTGCTGCCGGTCATCACCCGCAGCGATCTGATCGAAGAAGACGAGGTCGATGGCGAGATCCAGAAATGCCTGCGCAACAAAACCGAAGCCAACCGCGCGCTGCAAGAGGCCGACGTACAGGCACGCGCCCAGGGCAAGCTGCGCCAGCTGGGCATTGATCTGTCGGTGCTGAGGAGCCCCGTCTCCGTCTCGGTCCACATGGCACGCAGCCAACCGGGGCCCTACCCCCTGGCCAACGCCGGCCTGCTGCGCCTCTACACCGCCATCGCCAAGGTACTGGCCCCCGCCCAGGCCTACCAACAGCGCAAGCCAGCCGAGGTGCTGCTGCACCACCTGGAAGAGAACGTGCAATGCGCCATCGATACGGAACTGCTGCCCCAGCTGCAGCGCTTGCAGGTGGCTTTGGACCAAGAGCAGGAGCGCCTGCAACACAGCAAGGCAGCGATGCTGCGCGCCGCATGGCGCCAGACCATCCCGGCACTGCCGGGATTGCTGGAACGGAATGCGGACCAATCGCCTGTGCTGTGCGCCCAGGTTGATGCGCTGGTGCGAGGTGAGATTAGGGAACAGCTGCGCAGCCATCTCGGTGGCTAAGCACTGCCTGCGCTGCAAGCAGAACCAGCGACCCTGGGGTTGCCACCGGCTACTGTGGGCCCTGATGCCCTTTACGCGACTTTGCAAAATGCTGTGCGCGAGCAGCTAGAGGTGGCTTTGGCTGCGGCGGTCGATACCTGCAGCCATGCACTGGAGCCGATGGTGCTGCCAGTCGCGCAGATGCAGGCGCATTTGCGGCAGTGCAGCCAGGATTTGCATAGCGTGGGCACTGCGTTGCGGGCTTGAATGCGAACGCACGCCCATGTCCCCCATGTCACCTACCGAGCCACCTAGAGTCATGGTTTGCCATCCGATCCGGGCTTCGGGCAAAAACATGCCCATGTTTTTCAAGGTGGATGGACGAGGCTCAAGAGCAGCAAAACGGCATGGTCGAACGCGTGACCCCAACGCTGAAGGAACAATGCGTACACACACCGCTTGGAGCGTCTGCACAACGCCAGCAGGGTCCTTGGGGACTCAATGGGCTTCTGCTGGACGGCCCCGGGTCAGGCCAGAACTGCTGGCACCCGCCAATCGCCAGATTCACACGATAGATACCATCATCGACCTACCATCTATCCCATAGCTTGCCGCATATCCGTTGCGCCTGTTTTATAGATTTGAGGCGAACAAAGAACAATTAAGCAGAGGGATTTTTGGCTTGCACTCTCGCGAGATTACGAAGGATCTACAGAGAGGAGAACGGCCTGCGCAGCGCAACGACCTAGCTGGATTTCAGCCTCAAACAGCGCTCGGCAGCACCAGCATGCCCAGTAATTAAATGTGATTTGGAGTTCACAAGGCAATACAATTTGAGTACGTTCTATAGAAAGACATACGATGATGGGCCTAACGGTCAGCCAGCGGATATCCGCCAGCTTTGCACTAATTATTGCGGTGATGTTCGGGATGTCCGCCATCTTTTATATGCGTGCGGATTCGAACCATGAGCGGGCTGCCGACGTTCTCTCCTCCGACCTCGCGGGCATGGGATTCGCTGGCCAGATGCGCCAGGATTTGACCCTCCATTTTTACCAGACGCTCAATCTACTGCGGGATGCGGAGGCGAATGCCGGTCGCAGCAGCGATGTACTCGCTGAAAACAAGGCGCAGTTGAGCGCGATCGAAGCCAGTTTGGACAAGGTTTACGCCAAATACCTCAACACCATCACCCGCCAGGAAGATCGCGATGCGACCGCGGAGTTCGCGCGTACACGTGAGGCGTATCAGAAAAATACGCATCTGCTGGTTGAAATATTGGAGCGTGGCCAGGTCGCTGAAGCTGCGCAGTTGCGCAGCGGGCAAATGCTGCCGCAATGGCGCAAGGCGCAGGAGCAGGTCAGCCGCATCGTTGACTTGAACCAACATGCCGTGGAGGAGGACATGCAGACGATTCAAGAAATCGCAAGCTCCAACAAGCGCTTGGCAGTCGGTGCGCTGGTGCTGGCTCTGGTGCTGGCCATTATTTGCGGTCTGCTCTTGCACCGCTCGATACTACGTCCTATTCAAGCAACCTTGGCGGCCATGAAAACGCTGGGTACGGGCGACCTTTCGAGCAAGCTCAGTCTGAACCGTAGCGATGAATTCGCTGCCATTGAGGCAGGCTTCAATGGCATGGTCACCTCGCTTCGCGAATTGGTTGTTCAAGCGCAGCGTTCATCGGTACAGCTGACAACGTCCATCACTGAGATCGCTGCAACCACCAAGCAACAACAAGCCACCGTCACGGAAACGGCTGCGACCACCAGCGAAATTGGCGCAACTTCGCGCCAGATTGCCGCGACCTCTCGGGAGCTGGTACGTACCATGGGGGATGTCTCGGCCCACTCCGAGCAAACTGCAGCGCTGGCCGGGTCGGGCCACCGAGGCGTAGTACGCATGGCTGAGGTGATGCAGGAGTTGACCAGTGCCTCCGAAATGGTCAACGCCAAACTCGCCCTGCTTAACGAAAAGGCTGGTGGCATCAATCAAGTCGTTACCACCATCGTCAAAGTCGCTGACCAAACCAATCTGCTGTCTCTCAATGCTGCGATCGAAGCCGAGAAAGCGGGCGAATATGGCCGCGGATTTGGCGTAGTAGCCACTGAAGTACGCCGTCTGGCGGACCAGACTGCGGTTGCCACCTACGATATTGAACAGATGGTGCGCGAAATTCAGTCTGCCGTGTCTGCAGGCGTAATGGGGATGGAAAAATTCTCCGAAGAGATGCGCCGCGGCAATACTGAAATGTCACAAGTTGGCGACCAGCTGTCACAGATCATCCACGAAATTCAGGTTTTGGCCCCGCAGATGCAACAGGTCAGTGAGGGCATGCAAACTCAGTCCAGCGGGGCCGAGCAAATTGAGCAGGCCTTGAGCCAACTCACCGAAGCCAGTGGCCAAACCGTAGAGTCACTGCACCAGGCCGGCATGGCAGTTGAGAACATGAGCGATGTCGCCAACAATCTGCGCAGCGGGGTTAGCCGCTTCAAGGTTTAATCGTGGCATTGACCCCAGCAACGGAGCCTGCACCGTTGCACCTGCTGTTCAACCTGGGCGCTGATCGTTACGCCTTGCCTGCCAGCGTGGTTCGCAAAATCATGCCCCTGCAACGGCTCAAGCATGTGCCGGAGGCCCCCGCCTGGGTGGCTGGTTTGCTGTCCTACCACGGGGAGATCATTCCAGTACTGGATCTTTGCCAGCGTGTGTTTGGGCAAAAGGCTCGGCATAGCATCAACACCCGCATGGTGCTGCTGCACTATTCGTCGACCCAATCCCTTGGCTTGATCCTTGAAAAGGCCAATCAGGTGATGCGCCTGCCTAGCCCCGCACAACAGCCCACGGGGCTGGATGCAGGAGGCGCCTACCTGGGCGCCGTTCAGGCGCAAGGCTTGGGCGACATGATTCAGCACATCTCCATTGAAGGGCTGTTGCCACCGGATATGGTCCAGTTGCTGTTCCCGCCCCAGGGCAAGCTAGCATGATTGAACGACTGGAACAACTCTTGCGATCGCTTATCGGACTCGACGCGAGTACGCTGGGCCGAGGGGCAGTCGAGCGTTCACTGCGGCAACGGTTGAAGGCCAACTCCATGGATGAAGAAGCCTACTGGAGCCATATCCGCCAATCGCAGACAGAGCAGCGCGCACTGATCGAAGCCATGGTGGTTCCTGAGACCTGGTTTTTTCGCTACCCTGAATCGTTCTCGCTGTTGACCACCCAAGCGCGAGCGCTACAACGCCGGCTCCCTGTAGGGCAACCTTTGCGCTTGCTCAGCTTGCCATGCTCCAGCGGAGAAGAGCCCTACTCCATGGCAATCGCCATGTTCGATGCCGATTTTGCAGCGCACGAATTTCAGATTGATGCGCTGGACATCAGTCAGCGCGTCATAGAGCATGCGACCCTTGGCCAATATGGCGTGAATGCCTTTCGCGGCGATGATCCAGGCATCCGCGAGCGGTATTTTCAACGTGAGGCGGATGGCTCCCACCGCATCGATGAGAGGCTACGCGCCGTGGTGCGCTTTCAGTGTGGGAACATACTCGGCAGCACCATGCCGCCTTCGCTGACGGACTACGACATCGTATTTTGTCGCAATCTGCTGATCTACTTTGACCGACCTACGCAGTTGCGGGCGCTGACCAATCTCAAACGCTGGCTGCGCGCCGACGGACTGCTGTTCACTGGGCCAGCCGAAGCAGGCGTTCTAAGCCAACAAGGCTTCGAATCGCTGGATGCCGCACACAGTTTCGCGTTCCGCCGCCGCACCCTGCCATGCCCCCCAGTGCCAGCGCGCCCCATATTGCCTGCGGCGGTCAAGCCGCGCGCGCCTTCGCCTTTGCCATTGCGTGCCATTTCGGCCGTACGCCGCATGGCGCCTTCACCAGCTGCCAAAAGTGAATCGCCGCCAACGGGAGATGCAGCGGCTGGACTGCGCAAAATCACCGAGCTCGCCAATGCAGGACGCAGCGCAGAGGCGCTCACTGCCTGCGCACAGCAGTTGACCCAGCATGGGCCGACCGCCGAGTTGTTTTTCTGGTGGGGTTTGATATGTGACGGTGCGGGCCAGGCCGAGGCTGCCCTGCGCCACTACCGCAAAGCGCTTTACCTTGAGCCCTACCACACCCGAGCACTGGCACACCTGGCAGCCCTGCTGGTGACACAAGGCGACCACAGCGGTGCGGCACGATTACAGCAACGGCTGAAGCAGAGAGAAACCCAAGATGCCGGCAAGTCCTGATCGCCATATCCCGCTAGAGCCCCCAGCTATTGACGCCTGCTGGCAGCGCATTGGTGTTCGCGGCGACCGCTCCTGCGAGAGGCTGCTCCAGCATGTTCATTGCCATAACTGCGAACGCTATGCCGAGGCTGCCGCTCTGCTGCTCGATCGGCATGAGCTGGATCTGGAGATGGTGGACGAGGCATCGTTCGCGGAGAATCAGCAACCTGACCCGCTGGCTGATGGCCAGACACTGTCGGTCCTGATCTTTCGCATTGGGCAAAACTGGTTGGCTCTGCCTTCAACGCTTTTGCTAGAAGTATCGTTGCCCGTGCCCGTTCACGGACTGCCTTACCCCCGCAACCGTTCACTGCGTGGACTGTGCAATGTACGGGGAACCTTGGTTCCCTGTATGGCGCTTGACCTGGTATTGGGCCTGACCACCGAGACCACGCCGCAAGACCGCCCCCACATGCTGATACTGGACACACCTGGTGGCCCACTGGTGACGGAGGTTCAGACGGTGGAGGGCATATACGCGATTCCACTTGCCAAGCTGCAAAAGACGGGCCATGCCAGTGGCCTTGCGGTCAGCCAGTTAGCCTCTGCGGTGATGCAGTGGCAGCAGCACAGCATCACGGTGCTCCATGCTGATCGCCTGTTGCAAGCCTTGTCCAGGAGCCTTAGATGATCCAACAAGCAACACCGCTGGCACATCTCGCGATGTATGGACCAAAGGTCAAGCCATGAGCCTTGATGCCTACAAAGACAGCTCCATGCTGGAGTTGTTCCGTCTAGAAGCGCAGGCACAAACCCAGGTCATGGATTCATGCCTGCTGGTACTTGAGCGTGAGCCAACCGATCCCGCGCAGCTGGAGGCCTGCATGCGTGCAGCGCACTCACTCAAAGGTGCGGCACGCATTGTCGGCTTGGATGTCGCTGTGACATTGGCCCATGTGATGGAGGACTTGCTAGTCTGTGCCCAGAGCGGCAAGGTCCGCCTGAGCTCCACACGCATCGACGCCCTGCTACGCGCTTCAGAGGCATTGAGGCAGTTGAGTGAAGGGATCAGCGTGCAAGGGCTGCCTGCGCTGCAAGCAATCCTGGCAGACGATACGCAGCAAGATGCGCCGGCACCCGATGCCATGCCGGACTTCAGGCCGGCCTTGCCGGAAGAAGTCTCCGCCATTGAGACCAACGAGCCCGAGCCCGCCGGTGAACTGCATGACCGTATCCTGCGTGTGTCAGCCGAACGCCTGGACCATCTGCTCGATCTGGCGGGACGCTCACTGGTGGCTGCACAGCGTACCAAGTCCCTGGGCCAGGAGTTGGCACAACTCAAACGCCTGCAAGACCATATTGATCGATCCCTGCATGGGTTGCGCGATGCGCTGCTGGGGCAGGAGCTACCGCCTCGTGCCAAGGCCTTGCTATCCGATGTGAACCACTGGACGCTGGAAGCCAAAAGCCAGTTGCAACAACATACAGCGGCTTTCGACAGCTTTGGCTGGGCCTTTGAGCAGCGCAGCCAGCGCATGTATGACACCGTATTGGCCTCGCGCATGCGCCCCTGCGCGGATCTGATGGCTGGCAAGGCGCGCATGGTGCGTGAGCTCAGTCGCAGTCTTGGCAAAGAGGTATGGCTGAATCTGGAAGGCGAAGAGGTACAAGGAGATCGCGACGTACTGGAGACATTGGAAGCACCACTGATCCAGTTACTGCGCAATGCGGTGGACCACGGCATTGAAAGCCCCGCACAACGGTTGGCCAGCGGCAAGCCGGCACAAGGCAACTTGGTACTGCGGGCTCGGCATGCTGCTGGGCTCCTGGTCCTTGAGCTGGAAGACGATGGAGCAGGCGTTGACCTCGCTCGCGTACGTGCCGCAGTCATCGCACGCAAGCTGGCCACCGAAACGATGGCCCAGCACATGCATGAGGAAGAATTGCTGGCTTTTCTGTTCCTGCCGGGTTTCAGCGTGAGCGAGAAAGTCAGTGAGATCTCTGGCCGTGGGGTGGGCCTCGATGTGGTCCAGCACACGCTGCGTCAACTACGCGGTACGGTGCGCGTCCGCCAGCAACAGGGGCGAGGGACGGTGTTCCAGCTGCAACTGCCTCTGACCTTGTCGATGCTGCGCTGCTTGGTGGTGGAGATCGGCGGTGAGGCCTACGCGCTTCCGCTTGCGCAAGTGGAGCAGACTTTGCGTATCCCGGCGGACGCCATCAGCATGGTGGAGGGCCAGCAACATATCTGGGTACGCGAGCGCGCCATCGGTCTGGTCGCTGCCCACCAGCTTTTGCAACTGCCGCATGGCAAATCCGATCCGCTGGGCCTCCCAGTGGTTTTGATACCGCACCACGACCGAAGCCTTGCCATTGCGGTAGACAGGATTGTTGGCGAGCAAAATCTGGCTGTCGTTCCCATCGACTCCCGCCTAGGCCTGCTGCGCGGCGTGGAGGCAGGTGCCCTGCTCGATGACGGCAGTCCGGTGCTTATCGTGGATATGGATGACTTGCTGAACTCCGCTGACAAGCTCTTGGGTGCAGGCCAAGTCGAAAGGGTTGCACGGTTGTCTGAAGGGCCGTCACTGCGGCGCAAGCGCGTATTGGTGGTGGACGACTCGCTGACCGTGCGTGAGCTGGAGCGCAAGCTGCTCATTGGGCGCGGTTACGAGGTGACCGTGGCCGTGGATGGCATCGATGGCTGGAACATTCTGCGTGCAGAAAAATATGACCTCCTGGTGACCGATATCGACATGCCCCGCATGGATGGCATTGAGCTGGTAGGCCTGGTAAGGCGCGACGCACAACTGCAGTCCATGCCCGTGGTGGTTGTATCCTACAAAGACCGCGAGGAAGACCGCAGACGCGGCCTTGATGCGGGAGCCGACTACTACCTTGCTAAGTCGAGCTTTCACGATGAAACATTACTGGAGGCTGTACACATGCTGATTGGCGAGGCTGTTGAATGAAGCTTGGACTGATGGTTAACACCCCTGAGTTGGCGCAACGCCTCGAACACGCTTTGGAGCCGCTGCACGACATCCACTGGGTGGCACAAGACGAGACGCAGGCCTTGCGCCTGTGTCGTGATATGCCCCCTGAGCTGCTGCTGCTGCAACTGGGCACAGCTGATCGAGTGGCCTTTTCGCAACGTGTCATGAATGAGGCGCCATGCCCTTTGCTGCTGCTGGATCTGGCAACCGAGCTCCATACCGAATGGGCATTCAATGCCTTGGGCCACGGCGCCCTTGATGTGGTGCATCTGCCCGAATTGGCGAACGGCAGCGCTTTCAATCCAGCGCTGCTGCTGCGCAAGATCCAGAACATCGCCTGGCTGGCCACGCCCCCGCAGCCTGTTACCCAACGAGCCACGCGCACCAGCGCGAAACGCGCGTGCCTGATTGCCATCGGTGCCTCCGCTGGTGGGCCCGCCACACTCAACCAGTTGCTGGGTGAACTGCCTAAAGATCTTGACGCCGCCGTGGTACTGGTTCAGCACCTGGACGACAAGTTCTCTGCGGGCATGGCTGAATGGTTGGCGCGGGAATCAACGCTTCCGGTACGCCTGGTTCAGGCTGGTGAGATACCGCAGACCGGCGTGGTCTTGCTGGCTGGCCGCAATGAGCATTTGACGGTGAGCCGCCGCGGCGACCTGCAGTATTCACTCAAGCCTGATGCGCAAATTTACCGTCCGTCGATCGACATTTTCTTTCAAAGCATTGCCGAGCAATGGCGAGGTGATGCCATCGGTGTGTTGCTAACGGGTATGGGGCGAGACGGGGCAGATGGGCTCAAGGCTATGCGCGAGCGAGGCTTTGCCACCATTACCCAAGACCAGTCCAGCAGCGTGGTGTGGGGAATGCCCAAGGCCGCCGTTGCTATCGATGCGGCAGCGGAAGTCCTGCCTCTGGACCGCATCGCCAACCGCTTGGCCGAACTATGCCGCTGGATGGCGGTAAAGAGAAATTCATGACTCCTATTCCAACTCTGGATGAAAACACCTCTGCCGGGGAGCCTGGCGAGCTTGAAGTCAAGGTTTTACTAGTAGATGACCAAGCCATCATCGGCGAGGCCGTACGCCGCATGCTGAGCCATGAGATCGGCGTGTCTTTCCACTACTGCGGAGACCCGAAAAATGCCATGGAAATGGCTGAACACATCCAGCCGACCGTCATCCTGCAAGACCTTGTGATGCCCGGTGTTGATGGTCTGGACTTGGTGAGCCAATATCGCAACAATCAGAAATTACGCGACCTGCCCATCATCGTTCTGTCATCCAAGGAAGACCCGAAGATCAAGAGCCAGGCATTTGCAGTGGGGGCCAATGACTATCTCGTGAAACTGCCAGATGCAGTGGAACTGATAGCACGTCTCCGATACCACTCCCGAGCCTATCTGGCGATGAAGCAACGCGACCTGGCGAACCAAGCCTTGCGCCTGAGCCAACAGCAACTCCTGGAGAGCAATCTTGCGCTGCAGCGTATGACGAAGCTCGACGGCTTGACTGGCTTGTCAAACCGGCGGCATTTCGATGAGCACCTGGACCTGGAATGGAAACGCGCACGGCGAGAGAGAATTGAACTCTCCCTACTGATGATCGATGTCGATTTTTTCAAATCCTATAACGACAGTTTCGGCCATGTGATGGGCGACGAGACCTTACGCAGCGTGGCCCAGGTCCTTGCACAATCTTGCTCGCGCTCTGGTGATCTGGTCGCCCGATATGGGGGTGAAGAGTTCGCTATCATTTTGCCCAATACCTCGCAAGACGGCGCATGCTCGCTCGCCAATAGTGTGCGGCGCGCAGTCCAGGCACTAGCCATTGCACATGTTGCACCGGTAGCCGATGCCACAGTGACGGTCTCCATCGGAGTTGCCACCATGGTGCCTGAGCAAGACCTCAAACCCATTGCATTGATACAGCGCGCAGACACTGGGCTGTACCAGGCCAAAGAAAGTGGTCGAAATCGCATCGGCGTAGCCTGAGTACGGTAAATTTCTGATTCGATGCGATCTTGATCAGCAGGGGATGGGCTTCCTCCGGCTCGCCAAAGCGCTGGTAGCGTTGGATGGCCGCAAGTCTACGCAGGGTGCGTCAAGGGTGTCGTGCAGACCTGCAAGGACGGATCCTTGCAATGACTGCTCTGGGTGCCTCAGTGATCCAACTTATTGAGTTGGCGGACTGCAACCAGCCTGAAGCCGCCCTCAGCAACTTCGAACCATGCCCCGACGCGCTCTAGCCAGCGCGGCCCGGTGTCTGGCTCTGACTGCAAACAATCCCACCCCGTTGAACCTCGGCCTACGCTTGTAGCTGGAGAAGATCACGCGCCCTGCTGGTATTTGAGATCAAGTCAAACCGCCCTGAGACCCAGCCTGCGCGGGCTTAAAGGACCTGCCTGTCCCAGGTACTGTTGCCCTGGTAGCGCTGCTGCCAACGGTCGATGCGCCACTGGCCGGCCTTGCGCAGCAACGTGAAGCGGCTCTCCACGATGGGCCAGCGGTTCGAGAATAATTCCCCGCGCGTGGTCGCGCCCGCCTGGGTGTCGGCCGACTCGGGCTCATCGACGGGGAGCATGCGGTGCTGGGTGGTGATGGTGCATTGGTCAGCGCTTGGCCACTCCAGCGCCAGCAGGTCCAGGTGGAGCGGCAAATCAGGCTTGGCGCTGATGGAGATGCGCGGGTACTTGCGCAGGCGCGGCGTGGCATAGGCCTGGCGCAGGGCCATCGCACCCGCCAGCTGCTGCCACATCACGCCCATGTCCAGATGCGCCTCGGCGCCCCGGGCGCCAGCGATGGTCTGACTCGCCGCGCGCTCCCAGTGGTTCATGGCCTGCACCCAGCTGCGTAGTGCCGCCGTGGCGCTGGCAAAGGCGGGGCTCAGTCGGTCGGCCAGCGCGGCGTGAAAGGTGCTGTCAAACGACGAGTCCTCGCCGCTGGCCAGGCTCCGCCAATTGGGCTGCTGAAAAGCGGGAAAGTCATCGTGCCAGTGCAGCACGGCCAGCGGTTCCTCAGGCCAGGGCAAGGTACCGCTGGGCGGCGCCGGCGCAGCGGCACGCAGCGCGGGGGGCAGCATGGCATCCAGGCGCGCGGCTAAGGCCTCGAAGCCGTTGCGGCGCGCCAGGTCGGCAGCGGTGGCGCCCAGGCCGTCCTGGGCAGCCAGCTGCGCGCCAGCGGCCAGCAAAAGGATCACGGCCTCGTCGCCACCCGCCTGGGCGGCGGCCATCAGCGGCGTGCGCCCGTGCTCGTCGGCCTGGTGCTCGGTATCGGCGCCGGCGGCCAGCAAGGCCTGCACCAGCGCTGCCTCATTGCCGCTGGCAGCCCAGCCCAAGGCCGTCCAGCCCATCACGGCATCGGGGGTGTTGAGCGACACACCGCGCGCCAGCAACCACCCGACCGCCTCCGCCTGCTGGGCGATCACGGCCTCGATCAGCGGCGTGCGAATGTTCCACAGGACCGACAGGTCGTCGCCCGCTTCGGCCAATGCGGCCAGCGTGCAGATATCGCCGCGTGCGGCGGCCTGGTTGCCTGCGCCAGCTGAGCCAGGGATCGGGGTTCCAGAAGCAAGCTGTGGCATGGGAGGGAACTGCGATCCAGTCGCACATCGAAGGAGTGATGGATCGGAAGTTTAGTGCCATGCCACGAAAGAGTGAGGCGGGCTGAGAGAACCCTGCGCCGAGGCCCGGAACTCCAATCGCAGAGCACTTACCCCATCTCTGACAGTCCCCCTCCCCCGCCCCCCTCCGAGCCCTGCAGCGCAACGGATAAACGCCGCGCAAGCCTTGACTGCTTTAGACTCGGGAGTTATATTTATTAGATTCTTAAAGCCAACAGAGCATGTTGGCGCTTCGGTACTACTCGCGGACCAGCTTGCGTCCCGTCGCGGTACCTATTTTCTTGCGTGGGGCGCTGTTGCCCCCACCGCCCTGCGTCGTCAACCAACGCCTTGTCCCGCCCGCTGGACGCTGATCCCACGATCGGCAGGCCTTGCTTGCGCCGTCTGTCTCGCCGTCTTTAGCGCCTGCCTTGCGGCTGTGGAACGTGGCTGCCTTGGCTTGGGCGGCTATCGCCCATCGCATTGCATTGCCGCAGGCTTGCCGCCATGGCGCCAGAGACCTCCCTGAGCTCGGCTCAGGCGCTTGCGTGGCGCCAAGAGCCTAGCTTGCTTTCTCCACCCGCTTGTATAGGAAATACACCACATGATGAACACCCGACACTTTGCCCGCACCCTGCTCGCCAGCGCCCTGCTGGCCCTTGGACTGTCCACCCACGCTGGCGATCTGCCCGGCAAGGGCGTCAAGGTGCTGCCCCTGCAAAGTTCGTTGGCCGAGGAAACCTTCCAGACCCTGCTGGTCACGCGTGCGCTGACCAAACTTGGCTATGACGTGCAGCCCATCAAGGAAGTCGAGTACCCGCTGGCGCATCTGGCCGTTGCCCGCGGAGACGCCACCTTCATGGCCAACCATTGGAATCCGCACCACTCGGAGTTCTACAAAAGCGTAGGGGGCGACGCCAAATTGTCGCGCAAGGGGGTGTACGCAGCCGGCGCCGCACAGGGCTACATGATCGACAAGAAGACAGCCGATCAGTACGGGATCACCCACCTGAGCCAGCTCAGCGACCCCAAGCTGGCCCGGCTCTTCGATACCAACGGCGACGGCAAGGCCGATCTGGTCGGACCCAGCGCCGGTTGGGGTGGCGAAGCCGTGGTGAACCACCAGCTCGCCGCCTTCAAGCTGCAGGGCACGGTGAACTACACCCAGGGCAACTACCCTGCGCTGATCTCGGACACGCTGGCCCGTTATCAGCAAGGCAAGCCGGTGCTGTTCTACGCCTGGACCCCCTACTGGTTGAGCAATGTGCTGCGCTCGGGCAAGGACGTTGTCTGGCTGGAAGTGCCGTTCTCGGCCATGCCCGGTGTACAGGCGGGCACGGACACCCAATTGCCCAACGGCAAGAACTACGGTTTCCCTGTCAACAACGAATACATCGTGGCGAACAAGACCTTTGTCGAAAAGAACCCCGCCGCCGCCAAGCTGTTTGAGATCATGTCGCTGCCCATCGGGGACATCAGCGAGCAAAACCGCCGGATGCACGACGGCGAGAACCGCCAGCAGGACGTGGAACGCCACACGGACAGCTGGATCAAGGCCAACCAAAAGACCTTTGATGGCTGGATCGAGACTGCGCTGAAGGCCGCCGCAAGCTGACCTGGGTTAGCGCTGACCTGGGTTAGCGCTGAACGCTGGGCGATGGGCGCGCAGCTTCTACACCTCGGCAACACCCACGCAGGCCGCCTGGCGCGTCGACCACGCACTCATTGGTCAGCGCCTTGTGCACGGATCAGATCGCGCACTGCTATGGCCATCACCAAAAGCGCCAAGCCGGCGGCGGTCAGGGTTGCGGCCGTGTAGAAGCTGATCAATGCCCAGTAAAGGACGGGCTGCTCGGCAGCAAGGATGTCAGGTCCTTTGCGGTTGTTGAGCACCCCGGAGCGCAAGCTCTCCACCACTTCAGTCGCGCCAATAATGCAACCCCAGCCGATCAAGGCCGCGATGGCGAGGGCTGCCATCGACTGCAGCCACGGTCGCCGTCGGCTCGGGGTGTTCGGAAGGCCCATCACCTGCTCACTGCCTTGGCAAAGGCCCAAAGGCCCATGGCTTCGCAAAGGAATGCCGCACTACTGCATCTCGCTGGCCCACACCCGCTGCGCGCGATGCCAGGCAACGCATGGACGTACTGTCTGGCTGCCAGTCCAGCACCAAATCCAGCGCGTCCGTTGCATCCCATGCGCAGGACCGTGCCGCGCCAGGCACTGCTGTAGTGATCGGCCAGGTGCTGCACACTGCCCTCAGGCAACACTGGAAGGTGCCGTGCTTGCATAGGCCCAAAGCGATATTGCTCCACAGGCATTGTTTCCTTTTAGTGAATCCGATGGGTAGGAACCCATCCGTCGCATATTGTCCGATTTCCATCGGGTGGTGGGCGCATAGCATACGCGTCCATCGTCTCCACGTTGAGATGGTGCAATTGTCATGCTGTCAAAAGCGCAAGGCCGCCCCATAGCAGGCATTGGAGGACAAGTTGGATTTAAACACCTTTGAGTCTCGCGCCACGAGGGCAACAGAGAGTATGTTCTCCTTCGCAGCGTTTGTTGCAGCGGCCGAAGATCTGTCGACGGATCCACGCTATGCCGATGCCTGGCTGGATGCAGAGATCGTGAATGCACTGGCTCTGGCCGCATGGGAAGAGCAGGGACGGCTAAATGGACTGCGCAGTGGCAGCAGACCTTCAGGAAGGATGCCATCCAAGACATGGCCGCATTGATAAACGCCGGCAAAGCGAGCCTGTAGCGCGACACATCCGGCCAGTGCTTGCGATCACGGTAGGTGTCATTGCAACCGTCTGGGATCGGCCAATTCAGGCAAAATCCAGATGATCGGGGCAAGCCTGGCACAGGTCTGCAGGGAAGCCCACTTTGAAGAATGGAACAACACCAATGGCACTGACGAAAAAGGGCGAGTTCATGTACGGGACGACGTCGGGAGACACCCAAGCCGAGCTGCGCAGCTACAGCGTTGCCAATGGCCATGAGGCCACCCGGTTTGCCTCGTCCAAATGCGAGTGCGGCTCCCGGACTTTTGCGCTGCAGACCGACGAAGAAGCCGGCGTGGCCATCCGCACCTGCTCCGACTGCGGGCAGGAACACCTGATGGGCGACAGCGAGGATTACATGGAAGAGGCCACCCCCGAGGGGCACGCCTGCGTGTGCGAGAACGAGGTGTTCGAGCTGGTGTCCGGCGTCTCCGTGTACCAGGGCACGCATGATGTGCGCTGGTACTACATCGCTTGCCACTGCGTTGAATGCGATCTGGTGGGGGTCTTCGCAGACTGGAAGTGTGAAGCGGGTGATGCGGCGGCCTTCCTCGCCAAGGTATGAGTGCGCCGCCCGCAGAGGCCCTATTGGCAGGCTTGAGCGGCCCATCAACCAATAGAGCCCTACCCGCCGCCAGCACCTGCACCATGCGCTGAACGCGGATTAAAGCCCTGCGGCACCCTGCCCCGCCCTTTCCCCCAGGGCTCAAAACCCACTCCCCCCCAGCTCCACAAACAGCGCCTCCCCCGCCATCACCGGCGCCAGCCAGGCCTGCACCAGCGGCAGCTCATACGCGTAAAAGTAGCGCGCGCAATCCAGCTTGCCCTGCAAAAAGGCCTGCTGCCCGGCATCAGCGGCCGCCATGCGCCCATGCGCCTTGAGCGCCATGTCCAGCCACAACCAGGCCAGCGTGACATGGCCGAAGGCGGTCATGTAGGCGGTGGCGTTGGCGAGGGCCAGCTGGGCGTTGCCGCTGGCCCAGGCCGCGTCGGTGGCGGCATGCAGGGCTTGGGTGGCCGCATCTAAGCGATCGGCCCAGGGGGCGCATGCGGGCACCGACCGGGCAGTGGCGACGGTTTGCGCGATCTCGGCTTGCAGCAAGGCCCAGGCGGCTCCCCCATCCATGCGCAGCTTGCGGCCCAGCAGGTCGAGGGCCTGGATACCGTGCGTGCCTTCGTGGATCATGTTGAGCCGGTTGTCACGCCAGTGCTGCTCCACCGCATAGTCGCGCGTATAGCCATAGCCGCCCAGCACCTGGATGGCAAGGCTGTTGCCCTCCTGGCACCACTGGCTGGGCCAGCTTTTGGCGATGGGGGTGAGCACCTGCAGCAGCAGCTGCGCGGCATCGCCCTGCTGCGGCGCGCCGGCGCGCTGCGTATCGACCAGCTTGGCACAGTACAGCTGCAGCGCCAGCGCGCCTTCGGCATAGCTTTTTTGCGCCAGCAGCATGCGCTTGACATCGGCATGCTCGGCAATCGGCACCTGGGGCTGCTGCGCGTTCTTCACCACCTTTTGGCCGGCAGCGACCGGGCGGCCCTGCGGGCGCTGGCGGGCATAGTCACGCGATTGCAGGTAGCCGGCGTATCCCAGCATCGTGGCGCCCAGCCCCACCTGGATGCGGGCCTCGTTCATCATGTGGAACATGCACTTCAGGCCCGCGCCCAGCGCGCCCACACGGTAGCCAACGGCCCCGCCCTGCTCGCCATAATGCAGCAAGGTGTTGACGGTGCCCCGGTAGCCCAGCTTGTGGTTCAGCCCGGCCAGCGCAATGTCGTTGCGCTGGCCGGTCACCTGGCCTTCGGTATCGACCAGGACCTTGGGCACGATGAACAGCGAGATGCCGCCCACGCCAGCGGGTAGCTGGCCGCTGTCATCGGGCACCTTGGCCAGCACCAGGTGGACGATGTTCTCGCCCATCGCATGCTCGCCGCCTGAGATCCACATCTTGCGGCCCGTCAGCCGGTAGCGCGGGCCCAGCGGGTCATCTGCAAAGTCGTCACCATCGGGCACGGCACGTGTCGTGATGTCCGACAGGCTGGAGCCGGCTTGGGGCTCACTGAGGTTCATCGTGCCAAAAAAGCGGCCTTGCAGCTGCGGCAGCGCAAAGGCCTTTTGCTGCGCGGGCGTGCCATGGGCCAGCAGCAGGCCGGCATTGGCCGCTGTCAGCATCGAATAGGCCTTGAGCGCAATGCTGGCGGCCGAGACCATGCTGTTGGCCGCCATATCCACCACGCAGGGCAGCTGCATGCCCCCCACCTCGTAGTCGTGCGACGCAGCCAGCATGCCCGATTCGGCATAGGCGGCGCAGGCTGCCGGTGTGCAGTCAGGCAGATGCAGCTGCTGGCCGTCAAAATGCGGCTCCTGCTGGTCCACCAGGCGGTTGAAGGGCTCGAACTTGTCAGCAGCCAGGCGCTCGCACATGTCCAGCACGGCGCCATAGGTCTGCCGGTCATGGCCGGCATAGCGCGCATGGCGGCTGAGTGCCTCTACCTCCAGCCAGTCGTAGAGCAAAAAATCCAGGGTCTGGCGGATGCTGGCGTAGTCGAGTTGCATGTTAGAACGTGTTGAGGATCTCTACGCAGCGGCGTTGGAGAGCAATCGGGATGGGTTCGAAGGGATGGAACGCAGCTTGCACCGGGGTGCAAGCAAGGGCCAGCGCGAAGAAATCGCCCGATTTCGCTCCAACCCGTAGGGACACTGTCGCGGCGCGAGGAGATCGTCAGCACGTTCTTAAGCAACCTCAAATAAGGCTGCCGCTCCCATACCGCCGCCCACGCACATGGTGGCCACCACATAGCGCACACCGCGTCGCTGGCCTTCCAGCAAGGCATGGCTGGCGATGCGGGCGCCTGTCATGCCATAGGGGTGGCCGATGGAGATGCCGCCGCCGTTGACATTGAAGCAGGCTGGATCAATGCCCAGCTGGTCGCGGCAGTACAGCGCCTGGCAGGCAAAGGCCTCGTTCAGCTCCCACAGGCCGATGTCCTGCACGCGCAGCCCGTACTGGGCCAGCAGCTTGGGGATCGCATAGAGGGGGCCGATGCCCATCTCTTCCGGTGCGCAGCCAGCCACTGCCATGCCCCGGTAGATGCCCAGCACCTCCAGGCCCCGGCGCTCGGCCAGTACCGAATCCATGACCACGCAGGCCGATGCGCCATCCGACAGCTGGCTGGCATTGCCGGCGGTGATGACGCCGCCCTCGATCACCGGTTTGAGGGCGGCCAGCCCTTCCAGGCTGGTGTCGGGGCGGTTGCCTTCGTCGCGGGCCAGGGTCACCTGCTGCAGGCTGACTTCCTTCGTGAGTTTGTCCGTCACCGCCATCTGGGTGCTGAAGGGCACGATCTCACGGTCAAACAGGCCAGCGGCCTGGGCGCGCGCGGTGCGCAGCTGCGACTCCAGCGCATAGGCATCCTGCGCCTCGCGGCTGATGCGGTACTGGCGCGCCACATGCTCGGCCGTTTGCAGCATCGGCATATAGGCATGGGCCGCGCGGGCGATGACGGCCGGATCGCGCTCGCGGCTGGCCCATTCCATATAAGACGTTTGCACGGCGGTGATGTTGTCGCAGCCGCCCGCCACCACCACCTGCATGCCATCGACCAGCACCTGCTTGGCCGCCGTGGCAATCGCCATCAGGCCGGAGGCGCATTGCCGGTCTATCGTCTGCCCGGCCACACTCATCGGCAGGCCTGCGGCCAGCAAGGCATTGCGTGCCAGGTTCATGCCGGCCGTGCCCGCGGTCAGCACGCAGCCGACCACGACATCGTCCACTTCTGCCGGGTCCACCCCGGCGCGCGCCACCGCGTGCTCGATGGCGTGGCCCATCATCTGGGGAGAGCGGGTGTGGTTGAGCGAGCCCTTGTAGGCCCGGCCGATGCCCGTGCGGGCGGTGGAAACAATGGCGGCGTCTTTCATGGCGGTGCTCTTCAATATTGATGGGTTTCGGCCTTCAGGCCCTCAGGCGGCTTGCAGGCTGTCAAAGCCCTGGCGCTGTGCAGCCAGCCGCTGCAGCAGTGGCGACACCGTCCAGTAGCCATAGCGGTTGCCCCGGCTGGCGGCATAGTGCTCCAGCCGCTCCACGATCTGCGCCAGGCCAATCTCCTCGGCCATGAACATGGGCCCGCCCTGAAAATCCGGAAAGCCATAGCCCGCCGCCCAGACCACATCGATATCGCTGGCGCGGTAGGCAATGCCCTCGTCCAGAATCTTGCAGCCTTCGTTGACCATGCTGAAGAGCAGGCGCTCGACAATCTCCTGCGCTGCCATATCACTGCGCTGGGCAATGCCATGCGCCTGGGCAAGTTCTGCAGCAATGCGGCCAGCCTCCGGGTCAGGCAGCGCGTTGCGGCCTTCGTAGCGGTAATAGCCCAGGCCGGTTTTCTGGCCAAAGCGGCCCAGTGCATACATCTTGCGCACCACCGCGCGGTAGCTGGCATCGGGCGGCAGGCCGCCGGCCTTGTCGCATTCGATGACCGTCTTGGCGCCCACATCGAGCCCGGCCATGTCCAGCATGCGGCAAGGGCCCATCGCCAGGCCCAGCGCCTGCACGGCCTCGTCGATCTGTGCGGGGCTTGCGCCTTCCATCAGCAAGAACTCGGCCTCGCGCAGGTAGACCTCGGCCATACGGTTGCCAATAAAGCCAAAGCAGACGCCGGAGACTACCGGCGTCTTGCCGATCTTGCCGGCCAGGTCGATGACGGTCTTGAGCACCTGCGGGGCGGTTTGCGCACCGCGCACCACCTCCAGCAAACGCATGATGTTGGCCGGGCTGAAAAAATGCATGCCCATCACATCGGCAGGCCGTCCGGTGGCCTGTGCCAGTGCATCCACATCCAGGGTCGAGGTGTTGCTGGCGATGATGGCGCCGGGCTTGCAGACCTCGCCCAAGCGGCGGCAGACCTGCAGCTTCAGAGCCATGTCCTCAAACACCGCTTCGATCACCAGGTCGCAGGGCGCCAGCGCCTGGTCGTCCAGCGATGTGGAAAGCAGCGCCAGGCGCGCGCTGGCCTGCTCAGCCCCCATGCGGCCCTTGGCCACCTGAGCTTCGTAGGTGGATCGGATCAGCTGCAGACCGCGTTCCAGGCCGGCAGCGGCGGCATCCACCAGCACGGTGCGGATGCCGGCATTCAAAAAGCACATCGCAATGCCGCTGCCCATGGTGCCGGCCCCCAGAATGCCGACCTGCTCGATCTTGCCGACCGGCACCTGCCGCTCCAGGCCCGGAATCTGCCGGCTGCGGCGCTGTGCAAAAAACAGATGGCGCAGTGCGCGCGACTGCGCCGACGGCAGCAAGCGCTTGAAGGCCTCGGCCTCGGCGCGGGCGCCGCTGGCAAAGTCAGCGGTCAGCGCCTGCTGCACGCAGAGCACGATGGCCTCCTTGGCGGGGTACTGCGGGCTTTGGCGTGCAGCCTCCAGCGCTGATGCGATCGCCTGGCTGTGCTCGCCGGCAGGGGCGCTTTGCGCGCTCAAGCGGCGCGGCTGGCCGCCGCTGGCCAGCAGCTGGCGGCCAAAGGCCAGGCCAAAAGCCAGCGGCTCACCCTCTTCCACCGCATCGACGATGCCGCTGGCCAGCGCCTCCTGCGCGGGCACCGGCCGGCCGCTCAGCATCATGTCCAGCGCCAAGCTTGCGCCCACCAGGCGCGGCAGGCGCTGGGTGCCGCCTGCGCCGGGCAGAATGCCCAGCTTTACCTCGGGCAGGCCCAGCTTGGTTCCCTTTTGCGCCACGCGGTAGTGGCAGGCCAGGGCCAGCTCCATGCCAGCGCCAAATACCGTGCCATGCAGGGCCACCACAACAGGGCGCGTCTGCGCCTCGATACGGTTCAGCAGCGCATTGATGGCCTCGGCAGAAAACGCCGGGTTGTTGAACTCGGCAATGTCCGCGCCCGCGACAAAGGACTGGCCCTCGCAGTAGATCAGCAGCAGCGGCAGCGAGGCATCGGCCTCAAACTGCGCCAGCGCGGCGCTCAGCCCCGTCAGCAGGCTGTGCGAGAACAGGTTCAACGGCGGGTGGGAGATGCAGATACGGCCTATCCCGTCTGCGCTGTGAAAGGTGACGTTGCTCATGGCTGGCAGCTCTTGGTGGAAGATAAAAATGCCCCGCTGCAGGGCGCAGGCAGGCACAGCCCCAGGGCGGATCGGCCAGCAGACAGGCCGTTCAAACACCCAGGGGGCTTGGAGACCCAGGTTATCAGTGCGTGGCGTTTTCCACTGTTGCGCTGGCGTCTGCCGCGCGCTCGCGGTCGCGCTTCTGCGCAAAGTGGTAGCCGCTAAAGCCCTTCTGGATGGCGGCGTTGCAGTGCTCGCGGTACTTCTGGAAGCCGCCGGTAAACATGGTCAGGCCCGGTGCCTTGCCCTGCACATTGGCGCCCACATACCAGGTCTTGGCCTTGGACAGCAAGGTGCGCGGCGCCAGCGAATGGACCAGGTCCATCCAGGCCCGCTCCTCTTGCGCGCTCGGCTCGATGCTGCCGAAACCTTGGGCCTGCATGTGGCGGATGGCAGCGGCCGTCCAGTCCACATCGTTCTCGCTGGTGCGCACCACATTGGCCAGGGCCGAGGGGCCGTTGGGCCCGGTGGTCATGAACAGGTTGGGAAAGCCATGCATCATGATGCCAAGGCACGAGGTCGCACCCTCCTTCCACTTCTGCTGCACCGTCAGGCCGTCGCGCCCTTCCACCTCAAAAGCCAGCAGCGCACCTGTCAGGCCGTCGTAGCCGGTGGCAAAGATCAGCACATCCAGTTCCACCTCGCCCGACTGCGTGCGCACACCCTTCTCGGTGATGGACACGATCGGGTCGCTGATGCAGTCGCGCAGATGCACATGGGGCTGGTTGTAGGTTTCGTAGTAGCCGGTGTCCAGGCAGGGGCGGCGGGCAAAGATGGGGTAGCCGCGCGGCTTCAAGGCCTCGGCGGTGGCCGGGTCATCTACCGCCTCGCCAATCTTGCCGCGCACAAACTCGGCCACTTCCTCGTTGGCCTGCTCGTTTTGCATCAGGTCGGCAAAGGTGCCCAGCATCGCCAGGCCGCCTTGCAGCCAGGCATCTTCCAGCAGCGCCTGGCGCTGCGCCGGCGTCACGCTGAAGAAGGGACGGCTCGACTGCGGCCGCACGCCGCCCACATTGCTGTTGCGCGCCAGCTCGCGGATGCCGGCATAGTGGCGCTTGACCTCGGCGACGTACTGAGGCTCCAGCGGCACATTGCGCATCGGCATCGTAAAGCTGGGCGTGCGCTGGAAGACAAACAGCTCACACGCCTGCTTGCCCACTTCCTGCACGATCTGGATGCCGGTCGATCCGGTGCCGATCACACCCACGCGCTTGCCGCTGAAATCCACTGGCTCATGCGGCCAGCGCGCCGCGCGCAGGATCTGGCCGCCAAAGCGCGCAATGCCTTCAATCTCCGGCTCCTTGGGCACCGACAGCGGGCCGGTCGCCATGATGCAGTAGCGCGCCTCATAGCATTCGCCCCGGTTGGTGCGCACCACCCACAGTTGGCGCGCCTCATCCCAGCGGGCGCTCTCCACACGGGTGTTGAACTGGTAGTGCTTGCGCAGGTCCAGCCGCTCGGCGACAAAGTTGAAATAGCGCATCAGCTCGGGCTGCGCGGCAAACTGCTCGGACCAGGTCCATTCCTGCTCGATCTCGGGTGAGAAGGAGAAGCTGTAGTCGATGCTGGGCAGATCGACCCGCGCGCCGGGGTAGCGGTTCCAGTACCAGACGCCGCCCACATCGCCACCGGCCTCGAAGGCCTGGATCTTCAGCCCCATCTCCCGGAACTTGTGCACTGCGCACAGACCGCCAAAACCGGCGCCCACGATGACCGCATCCACCTGGTGGATTGTGTGATTGTCCATTGCTCTTTGTCTCCTGCTGGCTGGTGCCGGCCGCCCCGCCACACCGCAGTGGGGCACCGGCTTGATAGGGGATGGCAGCTCGCCTCCACCTTGTTCTCGCTGCATCATGCCTACTTGCCGACCGGTAAACAACAGGGTTTCCCCGCAAGCGTTTTGGAGGGGACAAGTCCAGGGTAATCCCGGGCTTGCGACGCTGCTGCGGCTGCTAAACTTTTTACCTGCCGACAGGTATATAAAACAAAACAAGGAGCAACATGCAAGGGCTAATGCAGCAGCGCGCGCTGCGGATTTCCGGCTTGCTGGAACATGCAGCACGCTTTCATCCCCAGGTGGAAGTCGTCTCCCGCACCCCGGACGGGGAGCTCACGCGCTCGAACTGGCTGACCGTGTCCCAGCGCTCGCGGCGCCTGGCCGCCGCCCTGCTGCGCCAGGGCATGGCCAGCGGTGCACGCATGGCTACCCTGGCCTGGAACACGCACCGCCATCTGGAGCTGTACTACGCGGTATCGGGCGCCGGCGCGGTGCTGCACACCGTCAACCCGCGCCTGTTTGCCGACCAGATCCGCTACATCATCAACCACGCGGCCGATGACTATGTGTTCTTTGATCTGAGCTTTGCCGGCCTGGTGGCCGAGCTGGCGCCCAGCCTCAAAACGGTGAAGGCCTATGTGGCGCTGTGCAAACCCGACCAGATGCCCGCGATGGACCTGCCCGCCCCGCTGCTGTGCTACGAGGACCTGGTGGCCGAGGACGCCGGCGATTTTGACTGGCCCGAACTCGCCGAAGACAGCGCCTCGTCGCTGTGCTACACCTCGGGCACCACCGGCAACCCCAAGGGCGTGCTCTACAGCCACCGCTCTACCGTGCTGCATTCCTGGGTGGTCTGCGCGGCCGATGGGCTGGCCTTGCGCGCCCGCGATTGCGTGCTGCTCACCGTGCCGATGTTCCATGTCAACGCCTGGGGCCTGCCCTATGCCAGCGCCATGTGCGGCGCCAAGCTGGTGCTGCCCGGGCCGGACTTGAGTGGCAAGGCGCTGTACCAGCTGATGCGCGACGAGGGCTGCACCTTCTCGCTGGGCGTTCCCACCGTCTGGATGGGCTTTTTGCAGTATGTGGAGAGCCTGCCTGCCGGCGACAAGGATGCCTTGAAGCTCGAGCGCATCATGATGGGCGGCTCGGCCGCACCGCGCGCGATGATCGACCAGTTCGACAGCCTGCTGGGCGTGACCGCCAACCAGGCCTGGGGCATGACCGAGACCAGCCCGGTTGCCACCATCAGCACCCTGCTGCCCCAGCATGAGGCCCTGGCCCGCGACGAGCGCATCGATGTGCGCGCCCGCCAGGGCCGGCCCATGTATGGCGTCGATGTGGCGATCTTCAATGACGAGGGGCAACAGCTGCCGCCCGGCGACCCGGCCCCTGGCGAGCTGCGCGTGCGCGGGCCCTGGGTCATCTCTGCCTATTACGGGCAAGAGGCTGGCTCGGCGCTGGATGCGCAAGGCTGGTTCAGCACGGGCGATGTGGCCCGGATCGATGACGAAGGCTTTGTACAAATCACCGACCGCGCCAAGGATGTCATCAAGTCCGGCGGCGAATGGATCTCGTCGATCGACATCGAGAACCTGGCGCTGGCCCACCCTGCTGTCAAGGAAGCGGCCGTCATCGGCGTGCACCACGATCGGTGGCAGGAGCGCCCGCTGCTGGTCATCGTGCGCAAACCCGGCAGCGATGTCAGCGGCCAGGAAGTGCTGGACTTTATGAAGGACCGGCTGGCGCGCTGGTGGCTGCCCGATGCGGTGGAGTTTGTCGATGAGCTGCCCCACACGGCCACCGGCAAGCTGCTCAAGACCCGGCTGCGCGAGCAGTTCAAAGGCTACCAGCTGCCCACAGCCACCCTTTCGGCACCCGCCGCCAACTAAGCAACACCCGCCCGGTACCCGCACGGCCCCACCAGAAAAGGCCGGCGCAGCCGCGGCAGCCAGGCCCCTTGGCTGCCCGCACCAGGAGACAAGACATGAACGCCCTCACCGCGCAGGCGCTGGCCGCGCGCATCCATCCTCTGCTGCCCCAGCGCGATCTGCTGGGCGAATGCCCGCTATGGGATGTGGCCACGCAATCGCTGTACTGGATTGATGGCCGCGCCCAGTGGGTACACCGCTACTGGCCGGCAGACGGCAGGCAGCAGCAGTGGGCGCTGCATGCCCATATCGGCTCGATCGCGCTGTGCCGCAGCGGGCGCCTGCTGCTGGCGCTGGAAGATGACTTCCATTTTCTGGACCCGGACAGCGGCCGGATCACCCCTATGGGCGTGCAGGTGCAACACCAGGGCGAGCGCATGCGCCTGAACGACGGGCGCTGCGACCGGGGCGGCCGCTTTGTGGTCGGCTCGATGAGCATGACGCCGCAGTCGCCCACCGGCAAACTCTACCAACTGAGCGGTGATGGCCGCCTGCGCGAGCTGGACCAGGGTTTTCAGGTAGCCAATGCCACCTGCTTTAGCCCCAACGGCCGCTGGCTGTACTTTGCCGACAGCCCGGCGCGCCAGATCTGGCGCTATGCCTATGACCCGGCCACCGGCGCTTGCGGTACGCGTGAGGCCTTTATTGATACCGCCGCGCTGGGCCTGGCGCCCGATGGCGCCACGGTCGATGCCCAGGGCTACCTCTGGGTGGCCATGGTGCTAAGCGGCCAGCTGGCCCGCTTTACGCCCAGTGGCGAGCTGGCGGCCACGGTGGACTTCCCCGCCGATGCCTTCATCACCTGCCCGGCCTTTGGCGGCCCGGCGTTGCAGACCATCTACCTCACCTCGATCAGCAACAGCGGCAACCTGCTGCGCTCCAGCCACCCGGATGCGGGGGCCGTCTTTGTCATCGACGGCCTGGCCGCAACGGGGCTGGAAGAAGCGCGTTTTGACGATACCAACAGCCCACGCTGAGACGTGGCGGACCTCATTTCTATTTTGACCAGGAGACAAACACCATGACACAACGCTTTGCAGGCAAGGTCGCACTCGTGACCGGCGGCGCACAGGGTATCGGCCGCGCCATCGTGCAGGCCATCGCGGACGAGGGCGGCAGCGTCGGCATTCTGGACCGCGCCGAGGACAAGGCCGCCGAGGTGGCCGCAGCCATCGTGGCCCAGGGTGGCCGCGCCCATGCCTATGGCGGCAATGTGGCCGACCGCGACAGCTTCAGCAGTGCGATTGCCGATCTCAAGCACCGCTACGGCCGCTTTGACATCCTGGTCAACAACGCCATCTGGGTGCGCTACGGCCCGATTGCCGACATCACGCCCGAGGCGCTGCAGCGCATGGTGGGCACGGGCTTCAACTCCATCGTCTGGGGCATCCAGACGGCAGCGGAAGCCATGGACGACGGCGGCAGCATCGTCAACATCGCCTCGGCGGCCGCCTTTATCGGCATGCCCCAGGGCATGGTGTACTGCGGCGTCAAGGCCGGGGCACTGGGCCTGTCGCGCGCAGCAGCGGCGGAGCTCGGGCCACGCGGCATCCGCGTCAACTCCGTATGCCCTGGCTCCATCCCGACCGAAGGCGTGGGCATCAACGTGGATGCAGAAAAAGTGCGGCTGCGCATCGCCAAGACGCCGATGGGCCGCCTGGGCACGGTGCAGGACATTGCCCGCGCCGCCTGCTTTTTCGCGTCGGACGACAGCCGCTTTGTCACCGGCGAATCGATGCTGGTCGACGGCGGCGCCACCCAGTCCTTCATCTGATCGGAGGCGCCGCGATGACTGCTCCCCCCGAGGCCGATGCCCCCATCCTGGAGGCGCGCCAGCTCTGCCGCCAGTTCAGCGGCTTCTATGCCGTCAAGGACGTGAACCTGAAAGTCAAGCGCCACTCGGTGCATGCGCTGATCGGCCCTAACGGCGCCGGCAAGACGACCTGCTTCAACCTGCTGACCACCTTCTTGCGCCCCAGCTCGGGCCAGGTGCTGTTCAACGGGCGTGATATCTCGCGCAGCGACCCGGCCAGCGTGTCGGCACTGGGCCTCGTGCGCTCGTTCCAGATTGCAGCCGTCTTCAGCCACATGACGGTGTTGGAGAACGTACGCATCGCGCTGCAGCGCAAGACCGGTGGCACCTTCACCTTCTGGCGCTCGGTCAAGGTGCTGGGCGCGCTGGACGAGCGTGCGATGGACCTGCTGGACAGCGTGGGCCTGACGCGCTGGAAAAACGTCAAGGCCTGTGACCTGCCCTATGGCCGCAAGCGCGTGCTGGAGCTGGTCACCACGATCGCGATGGAGCCCGAGATGATTCTGCTGGACGAGCCCATGGCGGGCCTGGGCCATGAGGACATCTGGCCGGTGGTGGAACTGATCGGCAAGGTGGCGCAGGGGCGCACCGTGCTGATGGTGGAGCACAACATGAAAGTGATATCGCATCTGTGCGAGACCGTCACCGTGCTGCAGGCCGGCCAGGTGCTGGCCGAAGGCAGCTATGACGAGGTATCGCGCGACCCCAGGGTCATTGAAGCCTATGTCGGAGGGGCCGCCCATGCCTGAGAACAACCAAAACGTTAACAACAACACCACACCGCGCCAGATGCTGCAGGTACAGAACCTGCGCGCCTGGTATGGCGAAACCCTGGCGCTCGACGGCATCGACCTGCATGTCGGCGAAGGCGAGGTCGTCTGCCTGCTGGGGCGCAACGGCGCCGGCAAGACAACCACCTTGCGCGCCATCATGGGCCTGCTCAAAAAGCGCGAAGGCCAGATCAGCATCCAGGGCCAACCCACCGAAGGCTTGCCGCCCGAGGCCATTGCCCACCTGGGTGTGGCCTATTGCCCGGAGGAGCGCGGCATTTTTGCCAGCCTTAGCACCGAAGAAAACCTGATGCTGCCGCCCGTGCTGCACCCCGGCGGGCTGACGGTGGAGGAGATCTACCAGGTCTTCCCCAACCTGCAGGCGCGCCGCAAGAGCCCGGGCACGCGTCTGTCGGGCGGTGAGCAGCAGATGCTGGCCATTGCCCGCATTCTGCGCACCGGCGCACGCCTGCTGCTGCTCGATGAGGCCACCGAAGGGCTGGCCCCCGTCATCGTGCAGAAGATCGGCCAGACGCTGGAGATGATCCGCGCGCGCGGCTACACGGTGCTGATGGTGGAGCAGAACTTCCGCTTTGCCGCATCGGTGGCCGACCGCTTCTACGTGATCGAGGAAGGGCGCGTGGCCAGCCACTTCCACCGCGCCGAGCTGGAGACGCGACGCGACGAGATCGAAGCGCTGCTGGGACTGTGACAGGCGGAGACAATACGATGGATACTCTTTTCGGAATCCCGACAGCCGCGCTGATCGGCCAGCTCGTGGTGGGCCTGATCAATGGCTCGTTCTATGCGCTGATGAGCCTGGGCCTGTCGATCATCTTCGGCCTGCTGCATGTGGTGAACTTTGCCCACGGCGCGCAGTACATGCTGGGCGCTTTTGTGGCCTGGGGCCTGCTGCACTACCTGGGGCTGAGCTACTGGTGGGCGCTGATCCTGGCACCGCTGGTGGTAGCGGCCTTTGGCATCCTGCTGGAGCGCACCATGCTGCGCCACCTCTATGCGGTGGACCATGTCTATGCACTGCTGCTTACCTTCGGCATCTCCATCCTGATGGAGGGCGCGTTCCGGCTGTGGTTTGGCGTCAGCGGCCAGCCCTACCCCAACCCGCTGCAAGGCGGCATCGATGTGGGGCTGAGCTTTTTGCCGATGTACCGCGTCTGGGTGATCCTGGCGGGCCTGGCCGTATGCCTGGTGACCTGGTACTTCATCGAAAAAACCAAGCTCGGCGCCTACCTGCGCGCCGCCAACGAGAACACGCCCCTGGTGCGCACCTTTGGCATCAATGTGCCGCGCATGCTGACCCTGACCTATGCGCTGGGCGTGGGCCTGGCCGGCTTCAGCGGCGTGATGGCCGCGCCCATCTACCAGGTCAGCCCGCTGATGGGCTCCAACCTGATGATCATCGTCTTTGCCGTGGTCGTCATCGGCGGCATGGGCTCGATCATGGGATCGATCATCACCGGCTTTGCGCTGGGCGCCATTGAGGGCCTCACCCGCGTCATCTACCCCGAAGGCGCCAGCGTCGTCATCTTCATCGTGATGATCATCGTGCTGGCCGTGCGCCCCAACGGCCTGTTTGGCAGAGCGCATTGATGCACCCGCACCGCCCTGCCCCCTGGGTCTCCACCCAAGCTCTTGTCTTTCCCAAGGATTGAACATGCATTTCTTCTCACAACGCACCAACACCGTCTTGCTGGTGCTGGCGCTGGTGGCCCTGCTGCTGGCGCCGCTGGTGGCCTACCCGGTATTTCTGATCAAGCTGATGTGCTACGCGCTGCTGGCCGCCTCGGTCAACCTGCTGATGGGTTACGCCGGCCTGCTGTCCTTTGGCCATGCGATGTTTTTTGGCACCGCCGGCTATGCGGCCGCGCATGCCATCAAGGTCTGGGGTTGGGACGGCTCGGCCGCCATCGTGCTCGCCATGCTCTGCGCCATGGCCGTGGCCGTGGTCACCGGGCTGCTGGCCATCCGCCGCCATGGCATCTACTTCTCGATGATCACCTTAGCCTTCTCCCAGGTCATCTACTTCTTTGCGCTGCGCCTGCCCTTTACCGGCGGTGAGGACGGCATCCAGAACGTGCCCCGGCCGGAGGTGTTTGGCTTTATCTCGCTGGCCGACAACACCACCCTGTACTACTTTGCCGCCACCCTGGTCGCCGCCGCCTTCTGGCTCATCTACCGCATCGTCTACTCGCCCTTCGGCCAGGTGCTGCGCGCCATCCGCGACAGCGAGGCACGCGCCCAGTCGCTGGGCTACCAAGTGCTGCGCTACAAGCTGGTGATCTTTGTGCTGTCGGCCGCGCTCGCCGGCCTGGCTGGTGCGCTCAAGGTCATCACCTTCCAGCTGGCCACCCTCAATGATGTGAACTGGACCACCTCGGGCGAGGCGCTGCTCATCTGCATCGTCGGCGGCCTGCAGACCTTGCTGGGCCCCGTCATCGGCGCGGCCATCATCGTCAGCATGCAGAACTACCTGGTCGCCATGGCCGAGTGGGTGCTGATCATCCAGGGCCTCGTCTTTGTCGTCGTCGTGATGCTGTTCCGCAAGGGCATCATCGGCCAGCTCTACGCCTGGCTGGAAACCCGCCAGGCACGCCAGGCGGCACCGCAGGAGGCCCAAAGCCAGGCCGAGCGCCAAAGCCGCAGCCAAACGGGACAAGGAGCATGAGCATGACTGATCCAACACCCGCACCCGCGCAAGCCCCTGCCCAAGCCCAGGCCCCCAGCCATTTCCCCGAGACGCCCGGCTTGCTGCAAGGCCGTCTGGCCCTCATCACCGGCGCGGCCAGCGGCATCGGCCAGGCCATTGCCATCAGCTTTGCCAGGGCAGGAGCCCGCGTCATCGTGACGGATCTGGACACTGCGCGCTGCGCGGGCACCCTCGCCGAGGTAAAAGCCGCCGGCACAGACGGCTGGGCCTTTGCGCTCGACGTCACCGATCTGGAGGCCTGCCAGGCGCTGGCCGCCCGCATCGGCAGCGACATCGGCCCGGTGGACACCCTCGTCAACAACGCCGGTCTTCTGATCCGCGAAGGCATCGACCACCCCCAGGCATCGCGCCACCTGCGCCAGGTGATCGACGTCAATGTCTTTGGCCTCTACAACATGGTGCAGTCCTGGCTGCCCGCCCTGCGCGCCACGCGCGGCTGCATCCTCAACATCGCCTCCGGCGCGGCCTTTATCGCCCAGGGCAACGCCATGGGCTACTCCGCCTCCAAAGGCGCCGTAAAAATGGCCACCCAAACCTTGGCCCTGGACCTGGGCCGCGACGGCATCCGCGTCAACGCCCTGGCCCCCGGCGTCATCCACACCCCCATGACCGAAGCCACCCGCAACAACCCGCAGCGCCTGCAAGGCTTTATCCAGCGGACGCCTGCCGGGCGGATCGGCGTGCCGCAAGAGCTGGCAGGGCCGGCGGTGTTTTTGGTGTCGGGGTTGGCTAGTTATGTGAATGGGGTGACGTTGCCGGTGGATGGGGGGACGGTGGCGGTTTAGGGGGGATGGTCTTAGGGCTAACGATTTGGCAAGTGTGGATCCGCGATAAATTTAGCCATTACACAGCACTAAAAACGCAATATGCGAACTTAGATCATTCAAGCCTGAGTTCGTGTTTCACTTAGTACCGCCCTTCGTCAATTTTTTGCTGAGTTCTGAATTTGAGAATTAACTAAGCGCAGCTTTTGACTAGCGCTTCTCCATCCGTCAGCACCTTAGGTTTCGTCGGCAGCCTGCTGTAAGCACGCCGAAAAAAAATCGTTCGCAGAATGCGTAAATAGTCACCGCTGCCGGACCATTCGTTCTTTGGATTTAATCCAATGTGATCGAGAAAAATTATCATCTAGGCTAGACTTCACCAACGTCCTGTTTAGTCGAATTAGGATTCACCCCTCCGTGCCACGCTGGGACTCGAATTGAAGGGGCGTAGTCCTCATTTGCCCTCCAGGTCAAATCCGCGACTAAGAAGTCCAGCCATGCTGGCTCCAGTTTTTCTTCACCAGCTTTAGGCGCTGGTTGCTGATGACGATTCTTCAGCCACGCCATGATGCGCTCCCGCACAGCGCTTTCGTCGCCGAAAAGAGCCGCGAACGTATCCAGTGCTTCTCCACCGACGTCCGGCTTCAACTCGTCATTCCTTTTGGCCTTCAGCAGTTCTGTTAAGGCTTCTTCAAACACGTCATGCTCATGAGGGGGAGCGCACGGCGCTGGAAACGTTTTTGCCTTCAGCAGACGGCGGAGCACACTCTGACCCTCAGGTGTCAATACATCCTTCAAAGCAGTCGATAAGTTTTCGGCGTTTTCTTGCTTGTTCACTACTTCCACAATTGGGAGATAGGCGACCAAAGACATAGGCTCGGGCAGTAACTGCGGGCGCGGTTTTCCGCTGACCACATGAACGGGGTCGAGATCTACAACAACCAGCGCTTGGTCCGTCTTAGATAAGGCTCCTCTCCCGTTGGGCTGCAGAATACCTTTATGCCACCCGTGATAAGGCGTCAGGAGGTGGACAATGCCAGCGTGGTTTCCGTTCTGCGGCACCACCGAGTCGATGCCGATGAAGCAACTTCCGCCAGCGCCATGTGTATTGCAGAAGACTGTGGCAGTACCTGAGGCCAAGACACTTGCTTGACCAGCGTGCCAGTAGTCGTTGCTGCGTGTCGTACAGGCGGGGACCAGTAGTACTGAACGGCGCTCTCGATTTGATTGGGCAACGGTGAGCAACTCGCCGAGTTCCCTGAAGTCGCTGTCTACAAGCTGCCCCACCTCACTGGCGTCACCGTTGAACTGCTTCAGCACTTTCGCCAGTTCTTGCTGCAATGGCTTGCGATTCGCAGGACTTGTGAGCAAAAACAGCTCGGAACAGATAAGCTCCATGCAATAGCGCAGTTTGTTCGGTGCATGGATCAACGCTCGGACAAGCGCTTTCAACTGACTACTTGACCAGCCACCTTTTCGCTTCCCGTTCAAGATATCCAGAAGGCACTCCTCCGTAAACAATGGGGCAAGCACCCTGACGTCCGGGCGGAACAGTTCGTGAGCAGCCACTGCGCGGTACTTTTTGCCGCGCTGAAACTGAAAAACCTCAGAGCTACCCTTTACCCCCAAGGCGTCAGCCAGCTCGTCATCAGGCTGCCACAGGAGTGTCATCTTCTCCATCAAATGCTCGGCATCGACGCTATCGCCAAAATGTCGATAGGTTCCGGCCAAGACTGCCAAATCTGGGTAACGTCGCAACTCGTCCTTCAACCACGACACAGTATCCGGCCGCACCGAAACTTCGGGCAAGACAAGCAACTGCACCTTTAAACGGTGGCAAGCCTCCAACGCCTCCAAAAGGAAAACCCTCCGTCGATGCTCCGGCCAGGACACGGCTTTGACTTGATCCATCCCCCACTGATACTCCCCCCCTGGCTTTGCCGCTCTGTTCAAGTCCTTGAAGCTGCCACTCAAGTGCTTGCGTAGTTCTGCCAATGACGTCTCATGTAACGGCAATCCGTTGAGACCAGCTTCAGCTACTGGATGTGCGTAGCTGTCGTCAATGCGCCACTGCAACAAAGCAATACGGAAATGGCTGCTGACGCTCGCACCTTTGTCTTCGCTGGTCCTGCCAGCTCCAAACCGCTGTTTCCACGATGCCTGTTGCCCATCGCGCAAAAGATCGACGGGCACCAATGCTGAGTCCCGCTTGACTGGCGTAGTCAATGCCTCCCCGGCTTCAGAAGGCAACGGTATTGACTGCGAATCGCCGCCGTTTACCGATTCAGTCTCCATGGGCACAACGTCTTCCTTCGCAGCATCTGGCGTGGCCGGGACGTCCTGCAAATCTTCGACCTCGCCCATATGCACCGATGCCATCTGCAACCACCTGCCCAGCTTGGCGTCCAAGGTGTGCACTGCCAGGAGCTCATTGTCTGAGGTGCGTCGTGTTTCGCTCCATACCTTGAGTACGCGTAAGCTATTTGCGGGTCGATGTTGCTCCACCGTGTTGTCATAAAGGCTGGTGAACTGCGGTTTGGTCAATTGCCAGGTTGCCCCATCAGCATCAACAAACTCGGTGTCATTTCGACCGCGTCCAAACGCAGACGCCCTTACGCGCACGACGCGCATGCCACACAACTTGTCCAGTTCCCTCAATGCCTTGGGTAACTCCTGCATTAGCTCGTAACAACGCGCTGATGTGAATCTTGGCAATGCATCGAAGGGCCAGCGTGGCTGCAATACTTCGGAGTTGACAGCATCTGCCTCACTACCAGATTCGGTCTGCCAAACGCAAAGGGCCCAAAACACACGTTTCAAGGGCTCGGCTGCATCTTCACTGGGATCGAATGCCATCGCGTATCCAGCGTCGAGCAGTCCAATCAAAGCCAACATCCACTGCCATGGGCTGGCTTTACATAATTCAGGCCAATCGCCGTCAAACAACTTTTTTCTCATGGCCTTGTAGTCGCTTTGCGGATCAAAGCGAACCGCGTCAGGCATGGCCCAACTGGCTGGGACGTTCAGGTGCTCTGCCATGCGTTCAGAACGTGACGCAACCGACGCCCCCCAAAGCGCAGCCACGCAGCCACGCAGACCGATCCCGACAGCTGCCAGCGCAAGCGCCACGCGCAGGAGCGAGTCTTTGTCGACTTCGTCAGACGATGCTGAGGCCGGATACATCACGCGGTAAAGCGACTGCATCAATGTCAACTCGGGACGCAACGGCACTTCATGCTCTGGCGGAAGTTCCAGTTTCAGCCCTTCCAATGACCAGAGCGGCAATCTCGCCAGCGCATCCGGAAAGATCCGATGCATGGCGTAGCGCAAATCATCCCCGCTACGTCTTTTTAGACGCAGCGCCATAGCGCGGCTCTCAGTTTCAACTAGCAGCACATGTCTTACCTGCTCGTGCAAGCTTTGGGCTGATGGATAGGTATGTAGCAATTCCAACGCCCGCCGCACCGTTGAAGGCAAGTCAAGTGACGTCACCCTTTCCGTCTCGACCTGTGCCTCGGAAAGATATGCGCCCTGCAGTTTGCGGAGTTGTTGACGAAGGACATAGCCCTCCAGTTCCTTCTGGGCGTGAACTGGAGAAAACTCAGTGTCCCCCTGCTCACCGTGCGAATCGCCAAAATCGTCTAGTTGCTCATCGCGCTCGCCCGTCTCGCCCGACATGTCGGCAGCCACGCCCAACACATCAGCCACTGCCCAGCCTACGCGCCACAGGTCGGCACGCGCTTTGGGCACCATCACAGATGCTACTCGATCATCTTGGTCATGGTACCAAGCGCTTGTGCCTAGCAGCTTTCTAGGAACGCGATCAGAAAGTAGATGCAGAGTAAGGCTGGGCATTTCGCCCTGGCTGAATAGTTGCGGCCTGAAGGGAACATAGGTGCACTCGTCATGCTCCGCGGTTGAGTATTGGTGAATGGCCAGCAGAGCGTGGAACAGGCTCACAGCTCTTTGCGTGATGGATTCGTCCACTTCAGTCGCACCCACTTTGCAAAGATCGCTCCAGCGTTGCGCATCTTCACTTACATCAACCACGAGCCTAGCAACCTCGGGCGAATCGTTCCTGAAACGGTATGGACGAACCTCGGCTGAGTATGGCTGTTCGCTAGCCACGGTTACCTGAATTAGATCGACGCTTGCTGGGAGTTTCCCCGTTGATGCCCCACGTTCAGAGTAGCGGTACAGTCTTCTGTTGGCACCACCATCTTGTTGCTCTGCATCTATGGCATAAAGTGAGTCAAGCTCGCCGGTGATCGGCAAATTTGGAATCAACTGTCTTCCATTGTTGTCAATCCCTGGAAGCAACCCAGGGAAATGCATAGCGATCCGCTGCAAGCCAGCTCTCATTGGAGAACTGTCAAGAATGAAATCGATTGCCAATGCGATAGCAGCTGCCTCATCGTTTTGAAATGGAGGGGAGTGATCCTTCTTCATGGTTTCCTACCGGGTCTGTGCGCGTTTTAACTGCTCAATCACCCCATACGCCAAGTTATCACCAGGGATTCGAGTCAATTGACGATTTATTAACGCCGCAATGGGATTGTTAGTAGAGGCCGCTGCGATGGCATGGCTTGCATGACACAGCCACTCAATGGCGGTAAGGTGCTCTTCCGCGTGCATATCGGGAGGCACAAGTAGCTCGGCGTGGGAGAGCCTCCGAGCTTTACGTGCTACTAAGCGAGCGCGCCTCTGCACATGTTCTAAATTCTCAGCGGGTCTCACATCGACGAAAAATGTTGGCTGACATACGAGGCCAGCCAGATGTATACGCCTGGAGCGGTGTTCATCTCGCTCCTTTAGCTGCAGCCCGTTGGCTTGCCACGGATTGGGATCCATCAACCTGTCTAAACCTTCCACGGCGTAGAGCCAGTTGTAGCCGCGCTGCTCGAAGGCTTCGACCCAAGGCTGGCCCGCGCATACTTCCTTCCACAGTCCTTCAAAGCATTGCCACGCTGCTTTCCCATTCGACCAAAGTTCCGTTGCGGCAACTTGCCACCATAACAAGCGGGCACACAAGCCTAGGTCATTTGGACGAAGGTCGGGGGCTGAGATCGCCGCCTTCACCTGCGTGACAATGAGCAGGGGGTCTCCAATGAGGCCTGGGTGCCTCAGCAACTGCAAAGCGCATTGCCGGTCCACTTGGGAGATGTCGTCGCCAAAGCTCCAATCCGAGTCACCGTCACCAACGATTGGTGTCTCCCAAGCTGGCACAGATACCGCGAGACCACGCCCTTCGTTAAGCTGGCGCATTACTTGATCCGGAGAGCCTGCCCGAACCCGGTCACCTTTGTGGATCAAGTAAATGGAAAGTTCTGAGGACTTGGCCTGTAGAACTTCACGCAGCTTCTTTAGCAACTCCTGACTGTCGGCAAACAGCACGATGTCGTCAACATAGCGTGCATAGCCAGCACGCTGTCGCCAGCGCCCGTCAGGTTCTTTTTCTGCTGTTTCGCGCATGAACCTCCGGGCGACCTCGTCCACGGGAAACAACGCAATCGTCCCAAGGTAAGCTGACAACACGGGCCCTTGTGCAATGCCCATGACCGCATCACTGTGTCGATTCGTACCTCCCGCACCAGGATCTCGGTACTCATACTCGAATACCAATCCGCTCACTAACCTTTCCAGCGCAGCGTCCCAATCCGGTGCATCTGCGTCGTTTAAGCCGAGCATGCCTCGAAACCCGCTGGGCACACCATGCGTTGTCAGTGCATTTTTCAATGGTGCCAGCAAAGCGTCACGAACCAGATAGCGTTGAATCGAGTCGTAGTAGCGCTTGGCATCAAGGCGCAGAACATGCACACGCGGACCAATAGCATGGCACTGGTCGGAAAGGCACGCCATGAACGCCCGCCAGCATTGGCCAAACGGTCGGAACATACCTTGATCGGACGGAGTTTTGTCGCCTTCCAAGACGTCCATATCAACCTGATAGCCGAAGCTCAAGGTCTCGGGCTCACCCCGCTCAATGTCAGGTTCGTTGAGTAAGTGAAACGGTCCGGTTACCTCTACCGCTTGCCTTGATGCGTACCAACGTACTGCGGGAATACTTGATGAAAAGGCATTGCCGCTGGCGCTCAGTCGGTCATGCCGCTGGGTGAGCAGTTCGTTGAGCAGTATCTGCTGTACATGAAGATCCGCCGGATGCGGCATGACCTTGAGACGTGGGTCTGCCAAAACCTTCGGATCAGCTGTGAGCTTGCGAGGAAGATGAACGGCGTCGAATGGTGCGGCTTGGCGCCATGGCTTCGCTTGGGCGACAGTAGCCTGCAGCCGCGCGAAGGCTGTCTGATCAAACAAGCGCTCGTTGCCACTTAACGTTTGCCATGCATCTTCATCACAAGGCAGCTCACCTCGGCGCGAGCCGTGGTACGCCAAGGCGCGCGCCAAGGCAGCGCGGGGATTACGTTCATCGAGAAACATGCCGCGGCTGCTGGGGCGCGTACCACCGCTAGGGTCACCCATCATGGAGCCCAATTCTTTCGCCCAGACCCAAGAGCTTTCTTGAAGGCGTGCTGCAATACCTTCTGGTGAGCGGCGGCCATGCAACTTGCTAACGGCTAAGGCTGTCCGGAACAAGGCTCGCTCACGTGTGATGGGCGCTAGCTGACCCCAGCGTGGCATGTAAAGCTGCGAAGCATCTTGGCTCCCTAAAGCAGATGCAAGCAGAACTGCCTCGGCGGGCAGATCGAATCGCTTCAGCCAAGCATCGGCCTCATCTGGAGCACTCAACTCACTGAACTCACGCAGGCAAGAGTCAGGATCCTTGCACAGCGCGGGTTCCGTACGCCAGGGCATGCCCACCCACCGTATTTCAACACCAATAAGACCTAACAATCCGCGTGCCAATCGATCTGCGCCGTGGAAACCGGCGGCGTCGTTATCGAAAAAGATGCTGTACTCGAGGGGGGCTGTTCCTGCTACCTTTTGGGAAAAATTCGTTAATCGCTCAAACTGTCCCTTACCGAGACTAATTCCCATCAGCGCCACAGAAGGTTGTCCCAAGGACTGCAGCCGTAGTGCATCGAGGAATCCCTCTACCAGATAGAGTTTTGCTGGCTGATTGTTCTTTAATGCATGAGTAACAGCCTTGAATGCCTCAGGCTCGTTGAAAAGGTACTCAGACTTCTCGAAGCCCGGTGTGAGTAAGTATTTGGGTACGCCCTCTGGTGGAACGCTCTGTAAGGCACGGCCAGCAAATCCGACCACCTCCGTCCGACTGGCCACACCGCTGCGGATCGGAATAACGATGCGGCCGTCATAAAAGCAGTCCTGGAACTGATCGACGAGGTCTAGCTTGCCTTGTGTAGTCGCAGAATAAGATCGCAAGCGCTTGATCAGACCCAGACTTAGAAGCTCGTCAATCAGCACAGCACGCTCACCAGCAGGCACTGTTTGCAAACTCTCGACCAGCACGCTACGAGTGATGCAGCGTAAGCCCTGCTCATGCAAAAACGCGGGATCAAAACTGCGCTCGTCGCACCAGCGCTGGAACTGATCTGCATCGTGCCGAGCGTTAAAAATGCGCTGTGCAAACTGTTGAGTCGTTTCGCTTGCAGCGGTGCTGTTTTGGCCCCTCCGCGAATTTTGGATACGTATGGGCCTGATATTGAACTGCCGAGCAAGCCATTGAACGGCAGGCAGAAACTCCAGTCCTTCAACTTGCTTAACCAAGTCAATGGCGCTTCCATGGGCTCCGCAGGCAAAGCAGTGGTAATGCGCTGGAGAATTACCTTCTGCTGGATAGAGATTCAATGACGGCCGGGTATCTTGATGAAAGGGGCAGAGCGCCCGAGTTGTCCCACCGCGTCGCTCTGTCTCGATCCCGAGTCGTGCAACTACATCCTCGAGTGGAACTTTGGTTAGCAACTCACCAATATCGTATCGATCCACATACCCTCCGTACTTTTAGATACATTGTGCCAAGCATATCAGGCGTATGAAACTGGATCGTCTCAGAAACTTTGCCTGTCCAATCTTCCTCGCAGCCATCATTTTTTAGATTAACAGCTTCCACCCAGAAGCTATCGCTAGCAGCCACCACCTCGAGGACTGGACGTGGCCGTGTGAATGCGCCTTCAATGCATATGCAGCAAGTTCACGCTTTGCGCGAAGATTCATATCTATCTAGCATCGACAACTCACAACCCAGGCCCTCTGCCCCTTCTCCTCTCGCCTAACACCCCAATCACCTGAGCGACACCCCCACCCCTCCCCCGTACCAACCCGCTTGAGCCCTCCGCCGTTATTCGCTAATATTTACTTGCCGACCGGTAAATTACTAGTATTCAACCAGGAGACCCTGCATGGCCTACAACACGCTCATCGTCGATATCAAGGACAAGATTGCCGTTGTCACCCTCAACCGCCCGCCCGTCAACGCGCAGAACAAGGAGTTCCGCAACGAGATCATGGAACTGTTTGACGAGCTGTCTGACCGCGACGATGTGGCCTGCATCGTGCTCACGGGCACGGGCAAGGTGTTCTCGGCCGGTGCCGACATTCGCGAGCGCCCTAACCTGGCCGGTGAGCCCGGCGCCTATGGCCGCCACAACCGCCTGGTGCGCGAGTCGAACAACGCGATCATGGAATGCTCCAAGCCCATCATTGCGGCGATCAACGGGCCGGCGCTGGGGGCCGGCTTTGGGCTGGTGATGGCTTCGGACATCTGGGTGGCTTCGGAAGACGCTTATTTCTCGATGCCTGAAATCAATGTGGGCCTGGCGGGGGGCGTGACCTTCTTGCAGCGCTACTTCAGCCAGTCGCGTGCGCGCCGCATGTTCTTTACCGGTATGAAGGTGTCGGCGCAAGAGATGTACCGCCTGGGCCTGATCGAGGCCTGCCTGCCCGCCGACCAGCTGATGCCTTATGCGATGGAGATGGCGCGCGAGATTGCCTCCAAGAGCCCCATCGCCTTGCGCCTGGCCAAGGAAGCTGCGCGCATGACCTTGCTGATGCCCACGCGTGATGCCTACCGCTATGAGCAAGGCAACACCGTCGCGCTGTCCAAGACGGAAGACACACGCGAGGCGCAGCAGGCGTTTTTGGAAAAGCGCGAGCCGGTCTACAAGGGCCGCTGAGACCAGCCGGGTACCGCTAAGAACCGTTTACACAGGCCTTGATACGCTTTTGGCTAGCAGGCCGCGCCCTGCCTTGTCGGGGGCGGCGAGCCTTCATCGCAAACCTTCAGTTTGCCGGGGCCTGTTAGCGGCTCTCAATCCCACGTGCCGAGAATCATCGATGGCTGCCGCTGCCCCAGGGCTATAAACCCGGTCAGTGCAGCCTTAAGGATCCTCTGCAAAACTCCCTGCCGTGGTCTGAACGCGGACTCGGGCGATCCGCGTCCATCCCGCTTGGCGAGGGTTTTGCAGAGGATCCTCAACGGCCGCCAAATAGCGTCGGGCTGGGCCCGATGGATGGATGATTTTCGTTGAACTATGATGGTGCCACCGCCCAGAAGCCACAAGCCGCCGGGTGCGGATCGACCGTCTCCCGGCCGATATCAGGGCAAACAAATTTTGGTGACTATGCAAAAAAACACGACGAAACCCTCCGACGCCCCCGAAGAAGGCAGCAGCACGCGCATGCGTGTGGAAGACCGGAAAGAGCAACTGATAGAGATAGCGGTCCGGCTGTTTGCCAGCAAGGGCTTTGACGGTACCTCGCTGCGCGACATTGCCGAAGAAGCCCAGATCACCAAGGCGGCGCTCTACTACCACTTCCCCAACAAGGATGCGCTCTACGAAAGCATCCTCGTCGATGGCATGCGCACCCTTGTCAACTACGTGTCTACAGCCATGGGCAAGGTGGCCAGCCCCGAGGGCAAGGTGCGCGAGTTCATGCTGTCCTCGGCCGACTATATGGACCGCAACCGCGACTCCTGGATCGCCGGCTCCAACATGTTCTGGTTTGGCGACAATGCCAAGCCCCGCACCGAGAACCTGGCCCTGCGCGACCAGTACGAAAAACTGCTGCGCGATGCAATCAAGCAAGCCGTGGACAGCGAGGTATTCCAGAAGGTGGACCCCACCATTGCCAGCCGCATGCTGCTGGCCGTGCTCAACCAGCTGCCCCGCTGGCATTCGCCCACCGGGCGGCTGAGCGCCCGCCAGGTGGTGCAGCAGTACATTGACATGATTTTCCAAGGGCTGCTGGCCAGCAATCCCGCTCGCTGAAGCTAGTACCCATCAACAAGGCCCAGGCGCTGCAAACGCCTGGGCCTTGTTGCTTTGGTCAGCCGTCAGAAGCTGTGGATGATGCCCACCCGGTAGGCATTGCTGTTGCCGTTGTTGGTAAAGCCCGCAGCGGTCACCGCACCGGTCAAGGTGTAGCCGGCGCCGTTCTTGTTCTTCACATAGCCATAGTCCGTGTACAAGGTGGTGCGCTTGGACATGGGGTACAGGTAGGCGACACCGTACTGGCGCGCATCGTGGTTCAGCGGGCCGGTGTCGTTCAGGTCGATGGCGTTGAGCAGCAAGGTGCCTGGGCCCAGCTTGACGGAGGCGCCGATCGAGAAGCTGCGGTCGTCCTGGCCCTCGTAATAGCCCACGGAGGGGAAGCCGGCCAGTTGGCCGCTGTTGTCCAGGCCGGTGTTCACCGTGGGCGTGATGGCGGCGCCGGGGTTCTTGAAGGTCGCAAACGAGCCAAACAGCTTGAAGGCCTTGAAGTCATAGGCCAGCGCCGAGTTGAAATAGCGCGTCGCCGAGCCATCCGTGGGGTTGGTCATGCGCGTGGCCGATACGGCTGCGCTCCAGGCGTCGTTCTTGTAGAACAGCGCCAGCGTGTACTGGTGGGCACGGTGCTCGATGTCGATGCTCTGGCGCGTGTACTCGCTGATGGTGTAGGCCGCCTTGCCGATAAAGCCGCCGATCGACGGGCTTTGGTAGAGGATGTTGTTGTTCTGCCGGCCGGGCGAGGGCTGGATACCCTGCAGGTTGCCGCCGCCGCCCAGGCCAAAGGGGTCACCGACGGCCTGCACCTCGGTCGGCAGTGATGCCAAGGTACGGCCCATGCGCAGCTCGCCAAAGTTGCCGGTCAGGCTGATCAGCGAGCCCCGGCCAAAGGCCTTGGCGCCAAAGCCCTGGTTTTGCTGCTGCGCGCCGTTGGAGGTGTTGATGCCCATCTCCAGCTGGAAGTTGGCCCGCAGGCCGCCGCCCAGGTCCTCGCTGCCCTTGAAGCCCAGGCGCGAGCCCATCATGTGGCCGCTCTCCAGCTTGGTGGCGCGCTGGCCCTGCATCGATACGCTGGCCACGCTGCTGTCGATCAGGCCATAGACCTGTACCGAGCTGCTGCCGCCCGAGGCCAGCCCCCCGGCTGGCGAGGTGATCTGCTTGAGCTCCTGGGTCTGCGCGGTTTGCGCCGCCACTCCCCCGGCCGCCGTAGTCGCGATGAGTGCTGCGAGCAGCGGATGAAGTCTGGGCTTGTTGGCTTTCATGGTTTGTCTCCTGGTGTACTTTTGGAAAGACGTGGTCGGGCCTGGCCCCATGCACGACCACGGTGAAAACGCTTTGCTGTTTTTTTAAGACCGAGCAGATCCCCACCGCCCTAAGCCGTGCTATGCAGTGCTAGGCAGCGCAGTGAGAAAGAGAGTCCCTGCAGTCAAACGCAGGGGCAGAAGGGGCGGACGCGATCCGCCAGATGGAGCGCGGTGAGCGGCGCAGCTATGGGCTAGCGGGCATGGCCACCTCGCGCATCAACGCGTACCAGGGGTCGTCAGGCGCCCTGGCGCCTAGGGGCAGGCGCCGGCCAAAGCGCGTGGCTTCGTCCTGCGTGGGCGCGGCCCAGATGTCCTGCCAGTCGTAAACCACCACGCGCTTGGCCACCCGCCATTCGCGCTCGGCGGTGGCCGTGGCGCGGCAGGTGAACAGATCCACATAGCGGCCGCACAAGAAGGTGGCGCGCGGCGCGCCAGCGGCATCGCTGTCCGTCTGGTAGGCCAGAAAATACGCCTCCACCGCAGCGGCATCGCCGTTCAGGTGGATGGACAGGTTGGCGATGTTGTGGATATAGCGCCCCTTGGCCAGCTGGGGCAGCGCCGCCTGGATAAAGCCTTCCGCACTGCCCTGGTAGGCGCCATGGCGGTCGGTGGCATCGGGCCAGTAGGCGGCACGCAGCGCCGCTTCGTCGCCCCGGTCAATGCCCCGGCAATACAAATAGAGTGCTTCGCGGATCGCCTCGCGGTCGCAGAGCGCCTGGAGCCGCGCCTCCAGCTGCGCCAGCCTTGCTTCGCTGCTCATGGCTGGGCCCCCTGCTGCGTCTGCGCGCGCAGCTCGATCACCGCATCCAGGCACATGGCGCCCTGGGTGCGCACCATCAGCGGGTTGATGTCCACGCTCTGGATGCTGTCAGCATGCTGCATCGCAAACTCCGACAGCCGGCACAGCGCCTGCACCAGCGCGGCCTCGTCATACTGCGGGCCGCCGCGCCAGCGGCGCAGCAGCTGGCTGGAGCGCACGGCATCGACCAGGGCCTGGGCGCGTGCTGCCGTGAGTGGTGCCGAGGCCAGCGCCACATCCTGGAACAGCTCCACCGCCGTGCCGCCGCTGCCATACATCACCATCTGGCCAAAGGTCGGGTCGCGGTGCAGGCCCAGGATCACCTCCACACCACCGCTCAGCATCGGGGCGATCAGCACGCCGTCCAGCCGGGCATCGAGCCGCGCTGTGCGGGCGCGGTCCATCAAGGTCGCAAAGGCGCGTTCGACGGCAGCAGCATCCTGCAGGTTGAGCATGACGCCGCCGACCTCGGTCTTGTGCGCGATATCGGGCGAGACGATCTTGGCCACCACCGGGAAACCCACCTGCGCTGCGGCAGCAGCAGCTTGCGCGGCACTGCTGCACAGGTGCTCGGGCGGCACCGGCAGGCCGGCGGCCGCCAGCGCGCGCTTGGCGCCGCTTTCGGTATGCACGTCGTCCAGCGCCAAGACTGTTGCGGCGGGCTGCGCGCTGCCGGGCAGCTGGTACAGCGCCTGCCAGCGCTGGCGGATCTTGGCCAGGCCGGCAACGGCGCGCACGGCGCGGGTCGGGTCCTCAAACACGGCCACGCCCTGCTTTTCCAGCGCGCTGCGCACCTGGGGCAAGGCCAGCATCACCAGGATGGTCAGGCGCTCGCGGTGCTGCGCGGCCAGTTCCGCAATCTCTTGCTGGGTGCTGACAAAGCGCTCGGGCGACAGGCCCACATGGGCCAGGTAGCCCAACACTGCGCCATAGCGCGTGTACTCCAGCATCACCCCCAGGGTGCGCGCGGTGCCACTGGCCACCGAGGTGACCTGGGCCGTCATGTCCAGCGGGTTGGCGGCCACCGCAAAAGGCAGCAGCGCCAGGGTGGCCTCGCGTGCAGGGGCGGGTAAGGGCGGCAGCTCCATGCCCTGTGCGCCTGCCTCGTCGGCCATCAGCACGCCGATGCCGCCCGAGCCGGTGAACACGCCCAGCTCGTCATTGGCCGGCAGCACGCCGCTGACGGTGTAGAGGTAGGCAATGTCGAGCATCTCCTCAATGGACTCGGGCCGCAGGGCGCCGCATTCGCGGAACACCGTGTCGTAGACCTTGTCGTTGCCGGCCAGCGAGCCGGTGTGGGTGGAGGCGGCAGCGGCACCCAGCTCGGTGCGCCCTACCTTCATGATCAGCACCGGCTTGCCGGCGCGGGCTGCCTTGAGCAAGGCGCGGCGCAGGCGGTTGCCGTCGCGGCAGGATTCAACGGCCGCGCAGATGATGCGGGTGCCCGGGTCATCGGCCAGGTAGTCGATGCTCTCGGCCACATCGACATCGGCCTCATTGCCGGTGGCGATGATCTTGCTGAAGCCCAGGCCGCGCAAGGTGGCCAGGCCATAGGCGGCCGAGCCAAAGGCGCCGCTTTGCGTGGCCAGCGAGATGGAGCCGGGCTGGGGCTGGGCGCCATTGAGAAAGGTGGAGAAGGTCGAGAAAAAGCGCGCCGGCACATTCAGCATGCCCAGCGAGTTGGGGCCCAGCATGCGCACACCTGCAGCGCGGCACAGGCCGACAATGCGGTCCTGCAGCGCGCGGCCGGCTGCATCAATCTCGGCAAAGCCGGCCGTCATCACCTGGATGGCCTTAACGCCCTTGGCAATGGCATCGCGCACGGCCTCTTCCACCCCGGCCACCGGCACGCAGATGATGGCCTGGTCGACCGGGAACGGGATATCCGACACCTTTTGGTAGGACTGCAGGCCCTGGATCAGCGCGCCGCTGCGGTTGACCGGGTAGATGGGCGCGGCAAAGCCGGCTTCGAGCATGAAGCGCAGCGGCCGGCCGCCAATGCGCTCAGGATCGGACGAGGCGCCGACCAAGGCCACCGAGTGGGGGTGGAACAAGGCGTCGAGGGACGAAGATGCGTGGCTCATGGCGGGTCCTCTCAGGCGCGGGCGGCGGCGGGTGCGGATTCAGCGGCGACTTCAGCCGCGATCTCGGCAGCCATGTCGGCTGCGAGGCTATCGAGCTGCTCGTAGCGGTCGCCCCACTGCAGGCTGCAGCCAATCGCATGCATGGCCAGGCGGGCGGCAGGCAGCTCGCGCGACATGCCAATGCCGCCGTGCAGCTGGATCGCCGACTCGCCCACCTGGCGGGCCGCGATCGACAGGTAGTGCTTGAGCAGTGCCACGGCATGCGCATCGCTGTCGCCCTGGTCAAAGGCCACGACACGCTCGCGCACCATGCCGCGCACGCTCTCATAGGCCACATACATGTCCACCGTGCGGTGGCGCAGTGCCTGGAAGGTGGCAAGCTGCACGCCAAACTGCTGGCGCGTGTTCAGGTACTCGATGGTCTGCTCGACCATCGCGCCAATGGCGCCAACGATCTGCGCGCAGCAGACCAGCGCGCCCACGGTATTGGCGCGCTCGGCAGAGGCGACGGCCGCCCGGCCCCGTTGCAGCACGGCGCTGGCGGGCAGGCGCGTGGCCTTCAGGCTCAGGTCGGCGGTCAACCGGCCATCGTGGCCAGCCCAGCTTTGCAGGCTGCCGCCCAGCTGATCGCGGCTGGCCAGCAGCAGCAAGGCTTCGCCAGCAGCGCTGCGGGCCAGGAAGAGCAGATGGCTGGCCGGCTCGCTCAGGTCAATGCCGCGCAGGCTGCCCTGCAGTTGCACGCCTTCGGCATCCACCATCGCCGTCAGGCTGCAGCTGCCGTCATGCGCAAACACGGGGGCGATGGAGACTTCGCCGGCGGCCAGCAGCCCCAGCATCTGGGCCACATCGTCGCGGCCGGGGATGGCGCCCAGCACCGCGGGCACCACGGCGCAGCGTGCGACCAGCGGCGTGGTCAGGCCATAGCGGCCAGCGGCCTCTGCGATGGAGGCCACATCGGCAAAGGTCGAGCCCGCGCCGCCACTGGCCTCGGGCACCAGCACGGCTTGCCAGCCGAGCTCCAGAAACTGCTGCCAGCTGTCGCTGGCCTGGTCGCAGGCCTGGGCCTCAGTCAGCGTGGCATTAACCGCGGTAGCGTCTTCTGCCACCCGCAGCGTCGTGTCGTACAGGTCGCCCGGAAACATGGGAGAGGCTTGAAAAGGCATGGGTCAGGCTCCAAAGATATCGCGTGCAATCACGTTTTTTTGTACTTCGCTGGTACCGCCGGCCAAGGTGCGTGAGCGGTAGAAGAGGTAGGTGTGGATCAGCTCGCGCTTGAGCTCCACATCGGCGGGGCTGTCCTCGGGCAGGCTCGGAATCAGGCGCGCCGCGTAGTCGGGGCTCATGTCAAAGGCGATGCCGATGATCTGCTGGGCCAGGTCGGAGCAGAACAGCTTGAGTGCCGAGGATTTGGACGAGGCCAGCGTGCCCTGCATCTCTTCGTCGATGGCGCTGATCAGCATCTCCTTGGCGCCGGCCACAGCGGCTTGGGCCAGGAACAAGCGCTCCAGCAGCATGTGCTGGCTGGCGCCTTGTTGCGTACGGCCGCGCTCGCGCAGCGGCTGCTCGATCTGCTCCAGCAGGCGCACCAGGCGCGGCACAGTGGCGGGCGACAGGCGCTCGCGGTCGAGCAGGAACTTGGCGCAGGCCCAGCCGCCGCCCTCCTCGCCAATCAGGTTGGCAACAGGCACGCGCACATCGCGCAAGAACACCTCGTTGACATGGTGCCAGTGGTCAATCGTCGGGATGGGGCGCACCTCGATGCCGGGCGCGTCCATCGGCACCAGCAGCAAGGAGATGCCGGCCTGCTTCTTGCCCTCCTTGGAGGTACGCACGAGGGTGTACATCATGTCGGCCTCCTGCGCATGGGAGGTCCAGATCTTCTGGCCGTTGATGACATAGTCATCGCCATCGCGCACCGCTGCCGTGCGCAGCGAGGCCAGGTCGGAGCCGGCGCCGGGCTCGGAATAGCCCTGGCACCACCATTCGCTGCCGTCCACAATGCGCGGCAGGTAGCGCTCCTTTTGCGCGGGCGTGCCAAAGTGCATGATCACCGGGCCGATGTGGCCGATGCCATGGTGGTAGAGCGGCGGGCAGTCTTCCTGCGCCATCACTTCTTCAAACAAATAGCGCTGCTGCATGTCCCAGCCGGTGCCGCCCCACTCGATCGGCCAGTTGGGGGCGCTCCAGCCCTTGCGCTGCAGGATCTTGGCCCACTCGCTCATCTCGGCGCGGCCCAGCTTCTCGTTGGCGCGGACCTTGGCTTTCAGCGCGGGCGGGCAATGCTGCTGCGCAAAGTCGCGCAGGGATTGTCGAAAGTCGGCATAGGGATCGGTGGTTGCTGTCATGTTTCCGGGTTCAAGGTCAAATCAAACGACAAGGGGCGGGCAAGGGCTGGGTGCCCCCTGCCCTCATTCCTGGGTAATGTGTTTTTCTCGGATCACGGCGGCCCAGCGCGGGCGCTGGGCATCCAGGTAGGCGGTGAAGTCTTCGGGGCCGAGCAGGTGCAGCTCGCCGCCGGGGCGGGTCACGCCCTCGGCCACGGCGGGCACTTCCACCACGGCGCGCAGATCGCGGTAGATGCGCTGCTGCAAAGCTGCGGGCACCTTGGCAGGCATGAAGAAGCCAAAGAAGCTGCTGCAGCTGTAGGGCTTGAGCTCGGGCGCGGACGACTGGGAGAACGGCGTCAGCGGCAGCGCGCTGCGCACGGCTTTGTCGCTGGCCACACCCAGCACCTTCATGCGCCCGGCCTGCACATAGCTGACCGAGCTGGGCGCATCCAGCAAGGCCGCTACCTCGCCGGCCATCAAGGCATTCAAGGCCGGGGCATTGCCCCGGTAGGGCGCGTGGATGATGTGCGCGCCGACGGCCGAGGCCAGCATCTCGGCACAGATATGCGGGCTGGAGCCCACGCCGGATGAGGCAAAGGCCACCTTGCCATCGTTGGCGCGCATATAGCTGGCGAACTCGGCTAGGTTGTTGGCGGGCACCTGCTTGCCCACATAGAGCACGCTGGGCGACTCGGAGACCATCATCAACGGCTTGAGATCCTGCGGGTCATAGGGCAGGCGGGGCATCATCAGCGGGTTGGTCAAGTAACCCAGGCTGCTCAGCAGCAGGGTATGGCCATCGGCCGGGGCCCGGGCAACCAGGGCCGTGCCAATGGTGGTGCCACCGCCGGGCCGGTTGTCGATCACCACCGGCTTGCCCCATTTCTCGGCCAGCACCGGCGCAATGGCGCGGGCCACCTGGTCGGTAAAGCCGCCGGCCGCATAGGGCACGACGATGGTGACCTGCTTGTCAGGGAACTCCGCCGCCTGTACCACGGCCCCGGCCCAGGCACCGATGAGCACGCCCCAGGTGGCGGCCCGCTTGAATTTTTGAGAGATAGACACGGCAGGTCTCCATCACAAAATACGTTGTTGCTACTAGCTGGCCAGCAGGCGCCTAACGCGCGGCAACGGCCTGGGGCAAGCGGCTTAGCGCCGCCTGGTCCTGCCAGGCTTTTTGCGGCAGCGAAGCCATCATGGTGTGGGCCAGCCCGCCATCGACCACCAGCTCGGCGCCGTTGACGTACGCAGCCGCATCGCTCAGCAAGAAGCTGACGGCACCGGCAATATCGCCCGGCTCACCGATGCGGCGCAGCGGCACGCGCTGCTCGCGCTGGGCCTTGGCTGCCGGATCGGCATAGGCCAGCGCGGTACCGGGCGTGGCGATCAAGCCGGGCGAGAGCGCATTGATGCGTACACCCAGCGGCCCCCACTCGGTCGCCAGCTGGCGCACCAGCATCAGCGCCGCTGCCTTGCTGGCGCTGTAGGCGCCCAGTGGTGGTGTGGCATGGCTGGCCGATACCGAGGTGATGACCACGATGCTGCCGCCACTGGCGCGCAGCGGCGCCAGCGCCGCCTGGGCCAGCAGCAACGGCGCCCGCGCACTGAGCGCAAAGGTCCGGTCCCAGTCGGCGACTGGGTAGTCGCTCAAGGCCCCAGGAAATGCCGCGCCGGCATTGCTGACCAGGCCATCGAGCCCGCCCCAGTGCTGCACGGCAGCGGCCACTGCCTGGGCGGCAAAGTCCAGCCCCGACAGATCACCCGCCAGCACCTGGACCTGGGCGCCCAGGGCTTGCAGCTCGGCGGCCACGGCATCCAGCTCGGCCGCATGCTGGTCCAGCAGGGTCAGCTGCGCCCTAGCACCTTGGTCATGGGCGTCTTGGGCCAGCCGCAGCGCAATGGCGCGGCCAATGCCGCGTGCGGCACCGGTGACGAGAGTGCGGCCCATCACTGCCCCTTGAGCAGGTCGCAGGCGCTTTCGGAGGCGGGACGCCAGGCCTCTTCAGGCGCGATGGTGCCGATGATCTTGTAGTAGTCGAACTTGGCCTTGGACTCCGCCGGCGTCTTGACCTGCACCGCATAGAGCGGGCGCAGCACCTGGCCATCGGCCCGCACCTTGACCTGCTTGGAGAAGAAGTCGTTGACCGGCAGCTCGCGGATCTTGGCCGCCACGGCCTTGCCCTCGTCGGTGCCAGCGGCCTGCACCGCCTGCAGGTAGTGCATGGTGGCGCTGTAGGCGCCGGCCATCAGATAGGTGGGCGCGCCGTTGTTGTAGCGCGCCATGAAGCGCTTTGACCAGGCCCGGGTCTCGTCGTTCTGGTCCCAGTAGAAGGGCAGCGCCAGCTGCAGGCCTTGGGCCACATCCAGGCCCATGGCGGTGACGCTGTTGATCGTCATGCCAAACACCGCCACCTTCTGGCCGCCCCGCGCAATGCGGTACTCGGCCGCTTGCTTGAGCGCGTTGGACAGGTCCAGCCCGGCGTTGATGATGACAATCGCCTCGGCACCGCTGGCCTGCGCCTGCAGCAGGTAGGACGAGAAATCGGCCGTGCCCAGCGGATGGCGCGTGACCCCGGTCACCTTGGCGCCGCCCTCTTTGATAAAGCGCGTGGCCTCATCCAGGTAGGCCTGGCCAAAGGCATAGTCCACCGCGATGAAGTAGAAGCTCTTGACGCCCTGCTTCAGCAGCGCCTTCACCCCTGCCTTGGGCATCGCGTAGGAGTCGGCGACAAAGTTGAAATTCATCGGCGAGCAGGCCTTGTTGGTCAGGTCGGCCGTCGTGGTGCCTGCGATCAGGTAGGGCTTGCTGCGCTCCTTCATCAGCTGGGCCACCGTCAGCGCAATCGACGAGGCAGAGTTGCCGACGATCGTGTCGAACTTCTCCACATCCAGCCAGCGGCGGGTGATGCTCAGGCCGATGTCGGGCTTGTTCTGGTCGTCGGCCACCACCACCTCGATGGGCTTGCCCAGCACCTTGCCACCAAAGTCCTCGACCGCCATCTTGACGGCCAGCGCATGGCCGGGACCGCCGTTGCCCGAGTAAGGGCCCGTCTGGTCCCCCATCACACCGATGCGGACCACGTCATCACTGACCTGGGCCCAGGAAGCGGACGGTGCGGCCATGGCCGCCAATAACGACAAAAGCAATGCATGCGGGCGTACAGATTTCACGTTGTCTCCTTGATCAGCTCTTTTTTGCGATGAACCGTGTCTTTGGCCGGCCGTCCAGATCTTGGCGTTGGACTACATACCTGCCGACAGGTAAATAGTACAAACAAAAGCTTGAAAGGCTTTCAGTGCTAACCCTTGGTCGCTGGGAGACGTGTGTTTTGCCTGGGTGGATGTGGCTTCGGAGACCGATGCACCGGCTGTGCTGGCTGACGTGAAAGGCCTGAGACAATGCCGGAGTTGCCCTGCTCTCAGCGGTAGTTGCGCACGCCAAAGCAAGCATGGCCCAAAAGAAAACGCCTCGGCTTTGGACAAGCAGAGGCGCAAAGGCGCCTATAAGGCGCCGCTGGGGGAGGCCGTGACAAGCGTCGCCTGGCGCGACCACTTGCCGATTCTCACAACAACAGCTGCAAGCGCCCTATTCCCAAGCGCTTGTGGCCAGACCGGGTCAGGAAGCCAGGGCCCGCATCTCCGCAATCAGGTCGGACTTGCCTTCAAAGCCGATGCCCGGCAGCGCTGGCAGGGTGACATAGCCGTTGTCCACCTTCACGCCATCAGGGAAGCCGCCATAGGGCTGGAACAGGTCCGGGTAGCTCTCGTTGCCGCCCAGGCCCAGGCCTGCGGCGATGGCCAGCGACATCTGGTGGCCGCCGTGGGGAATGCAGCGGCTGGGCGACCAGGCGTATTCCTTGAGCATGTCCAAGGTGCGCAGGTATTCCACCAAGCCATAGCTCAGCGCGCAGTCAAACTGCAGCCAGTCGCGGTCCTGGTGCATGCCGCCGTGGCGGATCAGGTTGCGGGCATCCTGCATCGAGAACAGGTTCTCGCCCGTGGCCATGGGGCCTTTGTAGACTTCGCCCAGCTTGGCCTGCAGTTCGAAGTCCAGCGGATCACCGGCCTCTTCGTACCAGAACAGCGGGTACTGCGACAGCGCCTTGCCGTAGTCGATGGCGGTCTGCAGGTCAAAGCGGCCATTGGCATCCACCGCCAATTGCTGGCCCGGGCCCAGGATTTTCAGCACCGATTCAATGCGCTCGCAGTCCTCGGCCAGGGTAGCGCCGCCAATCTTCATCTTGACCACCGAGTAGCCGCGCGCCAGGTAGCTTTCCATTTCGCGCTGAAGTGCCTCCAGGCCCTTGCCGGGGTAGTAGTAGCCGCCGGCGGCATAGACAAACACGCGCGGGTTGGCTGTGCCGTTGCCATAGCGTTCGGCCAGCAGCTGGAACAAGGGTTTGCCGGCGATCTTGGCCGTGGCATCCCAGACAGCCATGTCGATGGTGCCCACCGCCACCGAGCGCTCGCCATGGCCGCCGGGTTTTTCATTGATCATCATGCGGGCCCAGACCTTGTGCGGGTCCAGGTTCTCGCCGGTCTCGTCCAGCAGGCTGCCGGGCTCGGCCTCCAGCACGCGCGGGATAAAGCGGTCGCGCATCAGCGCGCCCTGGCCGTAGCGGCCGTTGGAGTTGAAGCCATAGCCAATGACGGGCTTGCCATCGCGGATGACATCGGTAACCACGGCCACCAGGCTCAAGGTCATCTTGGAGAAGTCGATGTAGGCGTTGCGGATGTCCGACTTGATGGGACGGGTGGATTCGAGGATGTTGACGATCTTCATGGTGGTCATCGGTTGTGAAAATGAGGGGATGAAATATCAGCGGGCCAGTGACGAGCCACCACAGATGGCGATGTCCTGCCCGGTAATGGCGGCAGCCGCCGGAGACAGAAGAAAGCCCACCAGGGCGGCGATCTCGGCCGGCTCGATCAAGCGGCCCATGGGTGGCAGGCGCGGCGCACTGCCGGCGCGGGCCGGGTCGTTCAACATGCCAGTCGCTGTGGCTGCGGGCGAGACCACATTCAGCGTCACGCCCTGCGCAGCCACCTCGGCCGCCCAGCTGCGCGCCAGCGCGATCAAGGCCGCCTTGGTGGCGGCGTACTGGCCGCGCCCTGCCATGCCCTGCGCCACCCGGCTGCCGATAAACACCACCCGGCCCTGGCCGCGCTGCGCCATGCCGGGCACGATGGCATCGGCCAGGCGCGTGGCGGCATCCACATGCAGGCGCCACATCAGCGCGCCGCCGTCATGGTCGAGCTGGCCCAGCGCGCCCACGCGCAGCACGCCGGCGGCATGCACCAGCGCATCCACAGCGGGCAAGGCCGCAGCGGTGCGCGCAATGGCGGCGCCGTCCGTCAGATCAACCGGCACATGCGCATAGCCGCCATGCACGATGGTGGCCTGCGCCACATCGAGCCCCGTGACGCGCCAGCCCGCCGCCAGCAGCGCATCGGCAATAGCGCAGCCGATGCCGATGCTCGCTCCGGTTACGACGACATGGCCCAGCTCAGTCTGCACGGATGCCTCCTTCGCTCACGATCTTTTGCGCACGGTCCATCTCGCTGCGCTGGAATTTCACAAAGTCCTCGGCGCTACCGGGCGTGGGCAGCAGGCCTTGTTCCTTGAGCTTGGGCGCCATATCGACCAGGGCCTTGTTCACCTCGGCGTTGAGGCGCTGCACCAGCGCGGGCGCAGTCTTGGCAGGCGCCCAGAGGCCATACCAGCTGTAGAACGCATAGCCGGGAATGGTCTCGGCCACGGTAGGCACATCCGGAAGGCTAGGCACGCGCTCGGCCGAGGTAACGGCCACCACCCGCAGCATGCCGCCCTTGTGGTACTGGAGGGATCCCAGGATCGGGTCGATAAAGCCATCGATCTGGCCGCCGATCAGGTCCTGGAACGCCGGCGCCGTGCCCTTGTACGGAACGATCAGGTAGTCCAGGCCGCCCGCGCGCTTGAGCAGTTCGGTAGACAGATGCCCGGCCGAGCCCAGCGACCCCACGGCAAAGGTCATCTTGCCGGGGTGGGCCTTGCCGTAGGCGATGAGCGACTTGATATCGGTCACCGGCAGGTTCTTGTTGATGGCCACCGACAGCGGGGCCTTGGCCACCAGCGCAATCGGCACAAAGTCCTGCGTGACGTTGTAGGGCACGGACTTGAGCGTCAGCGGCGCCGTGACATGCGTGGAAGCACTGAACAGCAAGGTGTAGCCATCGGCCGGCGCGCGGGCCACCGTCTCACCGCCGATCACGCCGCTGGCACCGGGCTTGTTCTCGATGACAAAGGGCTGGCCCAGCTGGTCGGCGAGCTTCTGGCCCAGCATACGGCCCACCGCATCGAGCGTGCCGCCCGGCGGAAAGGGAATCACGACGCGCACCGGCTTGGCCGGGTAGGTCTGCGCAAAGCCGCTGGCGGCCATGGCCAAGGCGGCAGCGCCAATGGCGCTGCGCAAGGCGGTACGGATGAATGCTTGGCGTTGCATGGTGTCTTGTCTCCTGTCGGTTTTTTTCTAGAGCGTGTTGACGATCTCTACGCAGCCGCGTTGGCGTGCAATCGAGATGAGTTCGAAGCGGTGGTTCGCAGCTTGCACCGAGGTGCAAGCAAGAGCCAACGCTAAGAAATCGCCTGATTTCACGTCAACCCGTAGGGACAGTGACTTTGGGGACATCCCGTCTTGAGGTGCACGCATCACTTCATTCCGCAAGGACACTGTCGAGGCGCGAGGAGATCGTCAACACGTTCTTCGGGACCCCAGGGCGCAGGGGCTCATAATCCCCTGCCCCGCTTCAACGGCTGTTTAGCGCTTGAGCAGCCCGGCTTGCTTGACGGCCGCGCGCAGTGCCTCCACTTCCTTGGCATTGGGCGCTTCGGTCGGTGGGCGCACGGTGGCGTCGTCGATCACGCCGGCCAGATACATGCCGCCCTTCATGCGGGCATGGGCCTCGCCGGTGGGTTCGCCACCGCCATACACGGCATCCTTGAGCGGGGTGATGATGGCCTGCACTTCCATCGCCTTCTTCAGGTCGCCTGCCTTCACCGCATTCCACAGGTCGATGATCAGCTGCGGAATAAACGTCGCAAAGCCCACCAGCGCGCCGTCCACGCCCTGCACCATCGAGGCGAGCAGGTACTCGTCGTGGCAGGTCAGGATGGCCTTGGAGGCATCGGCCTCGCGGATCGCCTGGATGTCGCGGGCATATTTGTTCATGTCGCGCTGGCCCACCTTGAAGGCCTGCAGGTACGGCAGCCTGGCCAGGTCGGCCAGCAGTTGCGACGAGTAGGAGGCACGCGTCCAGGCCGGGTAGACATGGCAGACCAGGTCGGCATGGGGGGCGGCTTTGTGGATGGCATCGAAATACTGCAGCGCATGGCCGGAGGTGAAGCCAAAGCGCAGCCAGTGGTGCGGGGGCATGACATCCAGCGCCACGGCACCGGCTTCCACCGCAGCGCGGGCATGTTCGGCCGCATCGGCCAGGCCTTCGCAGACGATGGACGAGATCACCGGCATGCGGCCCTTGAGCTCGTCGGCCACAATGCGCGTCACCTCAGCGCGCTCGGCCGGGGTCAGCGAGAACACCTCGCCGGTATGGCCGTTGGTCATGATTGCCACCACGCCATCGTGGCCGGCCAGCCAGGAGGCAAGCTTGCGCAGTGCGGGCTCGTCGATACGGTGGTCCGGGGTGAAAGGGCAAGAGATGGCGGGAATAATTCCACGATAATTCGCGATGGCAGGCATGTTTTTGTCTCCGTTAGGGGTGCGGGTGGTCAACGGTGTTCATCATTTCGCAGGCTGCCTCTGCTGTCCAATACCCGAAACGCATACAACTATCTACGAGCCAGGCAGGCTCCAAGGAAACCCATGGGACCCGGCAACCGCCCGCTCGATCTGGAGTGGCTCGAAGACTTCATGGCACTGGCCGATACCGGCAACTTCTCGCGCGCAGCCGAGGCCCGCGCCATCGCCCAGCCCGCCTTTAGCCGCCATATCCGCTCGCTGGAAGACTGGGTCGGCGTGGAGCTGTTTGACCGCAGCGCCCACCCCGCCGCGCTCACCCCCGCCGGCCAGCGCTTTCTGCCGCTGCTGCAAAACGTGCTGGCCAACCTGGAGGCCGCCCGCATCAAGGCCCGCGCCGCGCACGACACAGCGGCCGCCAGCCTGCGCTTTGCCGCCACCCATGTGCTGTCGCTCACTTTCTTTCCGCGCTGGCTGGTGGGCATGGAAGCGCAGCTGCGCATGGGCCCGATCCAAACGATGAGCGACAGCTCACTCGCCTGCGAAGACCTGATGCTGCAGCGGCGCGTGCAGTTTGTGCTGTGCCACGGCCATGCCGCCGTGCCCGGCCGCCTGGACGAAGGCCAGTACCCCGTGCTGCGCCTGTCCGACGACCTGCTGCGCCCGGTCAGCGCCGCCGCCCCCGATGCCCCCGGCCAGCCGCTGCACCGCATCGGCCAGGACAGCGCTGTGCCCGTTCTCGCCTACAGCGAAGCCTCGGGCCTGGGCCGCATCATGCGATCGCGCATGCGCGGCATGTTTGCCGATGGCGCAGACGCCGTGCACGCTGGCCAGCCCGGTATGGCGCAAGGCGTCGCCGTCGTCTTTACCGCCCACCACGCGGCCTTACTCAAAACCATGGCCCTGGAAGGCCGAGGCGTCGCCTGGCTGCCCCACAGCCTTATCACCGAAGAGCTGCGCAGCGGCAGCCTGGTGCCCGCTGGCGACGACCGCTGGAACGTACCGGTGGAGATCCGCCTGTACCGCCAACGGTCGGAGATGGCGCCTGCGGCGGAGGCGCTGTGGGCGCTGGTGCAGGGGCAGCAGACTGGGGGAGCGGATGGGAAGCAGGTCGGCTGACTAGCAATAGAACTGCAGGCATGCAGCGAATATCGCGCTGGACGACCTTTTTACGTGGAACGAGGCTTGAACGAATGCCTTCTACCGAGCACTCAAACGGTGCTCTTTCCAAAGCGCTGCAGCCAGCGATTGAAGGATACGGACAACACACTCTGGTTCGCATCCAGGATCGTGCATTTATCGATTTTTTTCAGCTTGACGCCGTTGGTGGTGGCACCCGTGATTTTTTCCAGCTGCGCCTCTAGCTTGTAGCTGACGCAGTAATCGCCAGGCAATGCTCTTGCGCCTGCGGCTAGTTGGCCCACCATGGCCTCAATGAGCCGATTCATCGCCAGCTCCGCAATTTTCATGGCGGCGGCTTGGGATTCGGGTGGCAGTTCGGCCAGCGCGGCAAAGGGCTCGCTGTTTACTTTTCCAAATTTGGTGCGGTAATCCTCGTCCTCGACCAGAGCAGCCAGCGTGGAGAGAATATCGTTGCGCGATTGGAATAGCGCACAGCCAAAAATATCGGCATGGTTTTGGAGCCGATTTTCTGCATCGGCCACCAGCTGATCACCCGAGACGGGATAGGCTGGGATGCGACCCATACGAAAAGGCTTTATCGAGCGATCAGGAAAGGTTTGATCCATAGAAGTGTTCCAATTTTCTAGCGCATGTGCGCGATAGAAACCGGCGTTTTAACGTCAGACGCCTGGATACTACATCCTCTACTGAACAAGGCATTCGAGCATTCTGTGCTCGTCGTACACTGCCAGCCTCTGCCTTTTAACGAGCTTTGTCCAAGCCAATGACAGCGCCCATGTTCCCTGACAGCATCGACACCCCCATCCAAACACCCCGCCTGAGCTTGCGCCTTGCCGGCCCCGGCGATGGCAAGGCTGTGTATGCAGCGGTCGTAGAAAGCCTGGCCAGCCTGCGCGCCTGGCCCACCTCGCTGCCCTGGGCACTGTATGAGCCGTCGGTATCGGCGTCCGAAGACTTCTGCCTCGCCAGCATGCGTGATCGCGAAAACGGCACTGGCCTGGCCTTTCTGGTGTGGGACCAGGAACAACGGTTGATTGGCAGCGTGGGCCTGCACACGATCCGCTGGGACATTCCCAGCATGGAAATTGGCTTTTGGATGCGCAGTGGCGTGCACCGAAACGGATTTGCGAAAGAGGCGGTCACGGCAGTGCTGCACTTGGCATTCACGCAATTGAAAGCGCGGCGGGTATTTGCGCGCACCGATGAAGATAATGCTGGCAGCCGTGCGACCTGCGCCAGTGCGGGGATGCTATTGGAGGGGGTGATGAAAAACGAGCGCATTACGCCATCAGGGCAGTTGAAGAATGGCTGTGTCTATGCCTCTACACGGTAGCCGGCGAGTGCCGTAATGGGCCGGCGGCGGGATGGGCAGATTGGCTGCTGCGGGCTGTCAACCTCGCCTAGGTGCCATGCGCCCACGGCCATGTCTGCAGCAGACCGAGGGTCTTCCACTCCACCACAACCCTGGTGTGCAATTACTCGGGCTTGCCCTTCATCCCCAACAATTCGCTCGCACTGATGATGGCCTGGGCGATATCTTCGACGGATACGCGCTTTTTCATGGCCTGCTCGCGCAGCATTTCGTAGGCGCGGTCTTCACTGACCTGGTGGGTGGCAATGAGGATGGCTTTGGCGTCGGTCACACGGCGTTGGCCCAGCAGCTTGTTTTGCAGTTTGTGCACATGTTGCTGCATCTGCCGGTGCTCCTTGTGCATCTGGCGCGCGACAACCAAGGTGGAGAGCAGGCCAAAGGAGCGTATGGGCGAAGGCAGGATGGCCTGCGCCTTGAGCTCCAGCACGGCAGACACAATGGTGGGGTTTTCATAGTTCACCACCGCCACCAGCGCAGGCGCCTGCTCACCGCTCGCCCACGCCATGAGCAGGTGCAGAAAATCAGGGCGTACCGCCAACAGGACGATATCCGGGTCGTCCGGCAATTGCTGCACCGGTGGCCAGACGCTGCGCACCTGGCAGCCAATGCGCTGGAGCTGCTGGGCCAGCAGCAACCCATCGGCATCCTCGGGGTGCATCAGGATGATTTTGAGTTGGCGCAGCTCCTTGAGGTGCTGCGAGGTGGCGCGGGGCTGCTGCGGGTTCACGCTCAGACCTCGATCTTGGCCGTCCAGTCGCCCAAGGAATGGGTGACCAGATAGGGATCCGGCGATACGGCGCGTTTGGCCTCGCGCAATATGGTGAACTCCCCTTGCGCATTGGCCCGCCCAATGCGGGGGTAGACCCAGGTGTGGTGGTTGCCGGGATCGATGCGCACACGCCCCTGAGGCGCATCAAACTCGCTGCCCAGCAGGTAAGGCAGCAGCTCGCTGATGGTGTCGCTGCCCGAGCGGCGGAAGGCATTGGCAAACATATGCAGCTGAAAATAGGAGGCTTCCCAGCACAGATTGGGGCGGCAGTCATCGCCGAACAGCCTCTTGAGGTGGGCCAGGCAGCGCTGGTTGGCGGCAGATTGGATCGACTGAAAATATGGTGCCGAGGTGATGTGGCCGGCTGCGATGTCAAAGCCCATTTGCCCGATCTCGGCCTCCGAGGTGGTGAGGCTGCAGATGGGCATTTCTTTGGTGTTGAAGCCGGCATCGGCATAGGCGCGGTAGAGCTGGGCGGTGGAGTCTCCGACCACCGTGGAAAAAATAAAATCAGGGCGCTTCTGGCGGATATCTTCCATGACGGTTTGGTAGTCGTGCTCGGTGGCCGCCAGTGGCAGGTAGCGCTCGCCGAGGATTTCGCCCTCGGGGTGCTGCAGCACCAACTCGCGCAGTATGCGGTTGGATTCATAGGGGTAGATGTAGTCGGAGCCGATGAGGTACACGCGCGCACCAAAGCTGCTGGTCATGAAATCGGCCAGCTGCACGCTGTTCTGGTTAGGGGCCGCGCCGGTGTAGATGATGTTCGCTGAGAACTCGAAGCCTTCGTAGAGCGTGGGGTAGAACAAAAGCTTGTTCCATTTCTCGACCACGGGCAGCACTGCCTTGCGGCTGCTGGACATATAGCAGCCAAAGATGGTGTTGACGTGGTCGTGCATGATCAGCTGCTCGGCCAGGCGCGCGTACTCGGCAGGGTTGGACGCGGGGTCATAGCGCACGGCCACCAGCTCACGCCCGAGCACGCCGCCGGCGTTGTTGATTTCGTCGATGGCCAGCAAGCTGCCCTGCAGTTGCGACTGGCCAATGATGGACGTGGTGCCCGTTTCCGAAAAGAGAATGCCGACACGCAAGGGATCATTGTTTGCCAAAACCTGTCTCCTGGTCTATCCGCTCCAATGCTTGGGGCACTGGAGCGGATGCGGGGTAAATGCATAAAAGCATAAAGCGTGCCAGCCAGCTTAGCGCAGCAGCAGGCGCTGGCCGGTCTCATCGGTGCAGGGCTGGGCAGTGCCCTGCACATCTAGCGCCCGGCGGCCAGGCGCGCGCCCATCCTGGTCAAGCGCGGCAGCAGCTGCACGGCCTCATCCGCGATGTCGTAGCCTCGCCAGCCGAAGATCTGGCGCACATAGGCATCGGCCTGTGCATCGACGGCCAGACAGCAAACGCGCACCCCTGCGCGTTTGGCCTCCTGAACGGCATGCCGCGCATCTTCGATCAGGTATCGCTTGTCGTGCACATCGATGTCGTGCGGAGCGCCATCGGTGACCACCAGCAAGCTGCGCTGCCCATCGGGCTCGTTGCGCAGCAGGCTGCTGGCATGGCGCAGGGCCGCGCCCATGCGCGTCGAATAGCGCCCGCGCAGGGCGTGGACCATGGCTTCCGTGGCGCGGCTGCGTGCCTGGCCAAAATCAAGCAAGCGGTAGTAGTTGACTTCGGCACGGGTGTTGGACGAGAACGCATGGATGGCCAGACGCTCGGCGCTGCGCAAGCACGCCTCGGCCAGCATCAGCGCGGCTTGCTTCTCCAATGCCAGCAGGCTCCGGCCCTGCGGGCCGATGTCGTTGACCGATTCAGAGATGTCCAGCAGCACCAACATGCTGGCGGGGCGTGGGCCCTGGCCGCTGCGCATGAAAATGCGCGGGTCGGGGCGTAGCTGCATACGCATGTCCACCTGCACGTCGATGGCCGCATTGAGGTCCAGCACATCGCCCTCCCACTGGCGGCGAAGCCGATGGCGCCGGTCAAGCACGCGGGGATGGGGCAACGCCAGACTGTCGACCCTGGTGGCACTGGACAGGCGCGCACTGCTGATCTCGCTCAGGCCCTGCCACGCGGGGAGTTTTTCGACCACCTGGCACCAATCGGCCTTCATGTGCTCGCTCCTGTAGTCCCATTCGGGATAGTGAAAGCGGGCGATCTCCAATTCTTCGGCCGCCTGGGGCGTTTGCGCCGGCTTGGGCGGCTGTTGCGCATTTCCGATAGGCGCCGGTGGCCGTTGCGCGGCCGTCTGGGGCAGCTGCAAGGCCTCGTCCTGGTTGTCTTGCGACTGGGGATGTTCCCAGAGGTAGCTGTTGTCATCCCGGTAGAGCGTGGGCCCGGCATAGTGCTGTGGGTCCATGCGCACCCGCATCTGGCCGAGGTCATTGGCGAGGATGGAGGCGATGGCGCGGAATGCCGCATAGTCTTCAAGCCCATGCTTTTGCACCGTGCCTTCAAAGAGCTCCTGCGCCTTGTTGACCCAGTGGTTGCCGCTGTGGCTGTCCGCCAGCAGCAAGATCCGGTCAAGCCGGGCCATAAAGGCGACAAAGCCCAGGTTTTCCGCCTCGGGCTCGGGCGCGATGTGTGCCTGGAACCAAGGGCCTACGCCGGGGTAGTCGCGCAGCAACAGGCGCTCTGCGCGGGCATCTTCTATCGCCGAGACCAGCACCATGCCCATGGGCTTCAAGGCCTGGCTGGGCTGGCGTGCGGGTGAATGCAGCAGATGCGCCGCAGCGTGCGCCACCATGGCGGTGTGCCGGTGGGCACGCTCGGCCTCGGGCAAATCATGCAGCGGCGGTAGCATCAAGCGTGCAGCGCTCGATGCAGCTCCACCATCTGCAGCAAGCAAGATGGCACGCTGCGCGGAGGCAGGCGGGGCCGCTGCGCCCCCCAGAAGCCCCCCCGCCTCCTGATGCGGTCTGGCAACCTGCAACGGATGGACTTGCACCTGCGTCAACGCCAGACAGGATGCCAGCCTGGTCAGGCGCTCAAAAGCCGGTGTGTCGTCGTCGATCCAGGTGGGGGCGGAGCGCTCGCTGTACAGAGGCGCGGATGATGGTGCCATGGCGGTGTGCGTCCTAGTTACCAAATTTGGCTTGCACGAGTTTCTTCAGCGCCTCGGTGGTGTCGGGGTCATCCGTCAAGGCCTGCGTGATCGTCATGTCGCAACTGTCGGCGGGCGATACGCCATCGCGTATCAGCAAGCCGGCGTAGATGAGCATGCGGGTGGAGGCGCCTTCATCGATGCCATGGTGCTTGAGCGCGCGCGTGCTGTGGGCCAGCGCAACCAGACGCTCGGCCAGCGCAGGCTCTATGCCCGCTTCGTGCGCGACGATGTCGGACTCGGTGGCGGCATCGGGGTAGTCAAACTCCAGCGCGGCAAAGCGCTGGCGCGTCGAGGGCTTCATGTCCTTGGCGCTGCTCTGGTAGCCGGGGTTGTACGAGACCACCAGTTGAAAATCCGGATGTGCATGCACGACTTCGCCTTTCTTGTCGAGGGGAAGCACGCGCCGCGCGTCGGTCAGCGGATGGATGACGACCGTCGTGTCCTGCCTGGCCTCCACCACCTCATCGAGGTAGCAGATGGCACCGTAGCGCACGGCCATGGTGAGAGGCCCGTCATGCCAGGCCGTGCCATCGGCGTCGAGCAGGTAGCGACCGACCAGGTCAGAGGCGGTCATGTCTTCGTTGCAGGCCAGGGTGATGAGCGGGCGCTGGAGCGCCCAGGCCATGCGCTCGACAAAGCGCGTCTTGCCGCAGCCCGTAGGGCCTTTCAGAATCAGCGGCATGCGGTGGCGGTAGGCCTGCTCGTACAGCGCGATCTCATTGCGGGCGGGCCGGTAAAACGGCTCTTTGGCCATGCGGTACTCGGCCAGCGGGTCATCGCCGCGGGCGGCATGCAGACGGTCTTTTGCATTCATCATGTTCACCATTTCCCCATCAACAACATCAAACCTGGAATCCAGCAGGTCACAATGCCCACCAGCACCGTGTAGGCCGCCAGAAAGCGCAGCTGCTTGCCGAGCCCCAGCGCAAGAAAGAAGAAAAACCACAGACTCGCCCAGACCAGCCACATGGCGATGACGCGGATATCACCGGCAGCGGCGGCAAAGGCCAGCGCACTGACCGCCACAAACAGGCAGTACCAACCCAGGCCCACGCCTTTGAGCGCCCACCACTGCACCACCGCCAGGTACAGGTAGGTGAATGCAAAAAGCAGGCCTCCTGCGGCAGCGAAATAACCAGCGTCCGTATCTGCACGAAGCATGCCCATGGCATTGAGGAACAAGGCCAGCAAACCCACGAGCAGATTGACAGGCGCAGAGTCCCGCGCGTCGATGCGGCCGCTCAGGCCCACACCGTTGACGATCAGCACCGCGCCAATGAAAAAAAGTGCAATACCCAGCATGTTGTCTCCTTGTTTTTTATCGGATGGCATGGCTGCTCGCTACCGGGCGGCCATGCCCACTGACTGGGGTTGCGGCTTTAGCGGTGCTGGGGCGCTTCGTGCGGAATTCCTTCTATCGGGCATTCAGGGGTGCCCACTGTCGTGCGGGTGAACGACTCGACCATCTCCCGCGTCCCTTCGGGGTCGTTGACCCACTGGCTGTAGAAGCTGTAGGGGCAGGCAGCAACGCCCTTGTCGCCATCGCCAGAATTGATGGTGCCGGTGTAGCCGCGGTGCACCAATTTGAAGAGGTGGTTTTGTGACTGGCCGTTCTTGCGTGCATCGCGGATCAGCGATTTGGACAGCTCCGCGTACTGGATGCCCATTTCCTCTTCGCCGGTCTCGCCCAAGGTACGGCCGTCAAAACCGATGATGGCGGAGTGGCCAAAATAGGAGTAGACACCGTCAAAGCCCGCCGCATTGGCCACAGCCACATAGGTGTTGTTCATGAACGCCATGGCCTTGGACACCAGGATTTGCTGCTCCTTGGCCGGGTACATATAGCCTTGGCAGCGGACGATCAGCTCGGCGCCGCGCATCGCACAGTCGCGCCAGATCTCCGGGTAGTTGCCGTCGTCGCAGATGATCAGGCTGATCTTCATCCCCTTGGGACCTTCGCTGACATAGGTGCAGTCGCCGGGATACCAGCCTTCGATAGGCACCCAGGGCATGATCTTGCGGTATTTCTGCACGATCTCGCCCTGGTTGTTCATGAGGACCAGGGTGTTGTAGGGCGCCTTGTTGGGGTGCTCCTCATGGCGCTCGCCGGTGAGCGAGAAAATCCCCCAGACATTGGCCTTGCGGCAGGCATCGGCAAAGATGGCCGTCTCTTCACCGGGGATGGCAGAGGCGGTCTCGTACATCTCCTTGGAGTCGTACATGATGCCGTGCGTGGAGTACTCGGGGAACACCACCAAGTCCATGCCCGGCAGCCCTCGCTTCATGCCCACCACCATGTCAGCGATCTTGCGACAGTTGTCCAGTACCTCGGCCTTGGTATGCAGGCGTGGCATCTTGTAGTTCACCACCGCTACGCCTACGCAATCATTGCTGCTCGAAATATCTCCGTGTCTCATGGCTGTGCTCCAAGTTAATGAGAAAAAAGTGCGACCTGTCCGGCTGGCAGCCGCAGCGCAGGGGTTTCAAAGCAGCGTAGGCAAAGCTCCGCCAGCGAACCAAAGGCCTGGTCCGAAAAACGGGAATACCAAAAAACGAACAAAAAAAAGCCCGAATCGACTCTGGAATGAATCGATTCGGGCTTTATTGCCGGACATCTGCGCTGGCAACCTTGGCAGCTGATGTCAATATCTGCAACGAAATCTGCGTGGCGTTTGTCCGCCGCCAGACCATGTTAGAGCGATTGTGGCCATGGCTGCCTAGAACATCTACCGGTTGCAGCGTTTGAGCGATGGTGGTAGTTGGCGAGCCGCGCAGCGAGAAAATGGGCAAGAACCATGCGAGCCTGGAACAAATCCGTGGCGCATCTTCGTGCAACGGCCCGCATCGAGCCCATCGGACTTCTTGTTTATCGGCTACATTCGCGATCGTGACCAGCAGCAGTTGGCCAACCATCTGCCGATAGCACCATCCCTCCATAGCATCGCAAGGGAATCTCTTCCACCATGAGCCTTGTCACCGATCTTCTCGCCGGCGTTGCGGAGTTCTTCGCCGATGTGTTGGTGCTCAGGCGCCAGCGCGAAAAGCGAGGCCATGCCAGCCGCGACATCGCCGATGACGCCATGGCGGTCGCGCATTTTGATGTCGTCAGCTTGCTGTGGATTGCCCTGGTCTGCGTTGGTTTGATGTTTCTGCTGATCTTCGGCTTGGGGGTGCCTGTGGGTTGGGGCGTCGGCATTGGCGTGGTCGTTGCAGCGGCGTGGGGATACAGAAAATATTCTCAGATGCTCCGCGAGCCTTGATGGCTTGGGTACTCAGAGCCCAGCCCATCTGCTGCCAGCGCTGATTGGCCAAAAAACCGCCCTTCCCTCACAAACGCAGAACCCGGCGTTTTGCCCGCCAACCTTAGGGCAAGCCGGGAATTTCCACCCAAGGTCGCAGGGCTAAATAGCAACCATTTACAAAGCCGTTACAATCGCGGCTCTCTCCTCCCCAGCAACAGATCCGCCCCGGCGGTCTCAGCCAAGCCAGGAGTTCTCTTCTTGTCTTCCGGCTGAGGTGTGTCCGTGCCCGAGCGCTACTACAGAGAACTGCTGCGGTATTTCACACGCAGCGCAGGTGACGGTGATGTCGCCGCCGACTTGGTGCAAAGTGCCTATACCCGCATTTATGCAATGCAGCGTTCTGGTGGAACGGTGCTGGATGCGCGCGCCCTGCTCTACAAGACGGCGCGCAACCTGGCAGCCAGCGGGGCCAACCGCAGGCTGGCCGAGCAGCGCGTGCTGGATGCACTGAGCCTGGTCGCACCGACCAGTGCACCCTCCGCAGAAAGCACGGCCATGGCCCGTGAGCAGCTGAACCTGTTTTTGCAGCGGCTCGAAGCCATGCCGCGCAAACGCCGCGATGTGTTCATCCTGGTACGCATCTACGGCTTCAGCTACCGGGAAGCCGGCGAGCACCTGGGCATGACCGAAACCAATATTGAAAGGCATGTCATGCGCGGCATCCTGGATTGCGCAGCATATGCGCCCTCTCGCGCCTGAGAACGCAAGCATTGCAAGACCATGGCATCTTCTGAACCCCCTCGCAAACTGGTGGAAGCAGCCTTGCTGCTGGTGGGCCGCGTCCATAAGGGCAACAGCGATGCAGCGCTGGCGGCCGAGCAGGAATTGGCAGCGCACTGGCGTACCGGCTCCCCCGAATGCCAGGCCGCACTGGAGACCGCCGAGCGCCTGTGGGCCAGCACCGATGGCAGCCATCTGCAAGCCAATGTGCCGCCCCCTTCGCGCCAGGATTCCCGTCGCGCCCGGCGTAATACCTTGGGGCTGCTGAGCCTGGGCGGCTTGACGGCGGTGCTCTGGGGCGGTGGCCGCTGGGCCTGGCAGCGGCCAGTTTTTGAACAAGAGTTGCAGACCGCACATGCGCAGCAGCGCGACCTCAGCCTGCCCGATGGCTCCGAACTGAGCCTCGCGCCGAACACCCACACGCGGATCGCCATCTACCGCGATCGCCGCGAGGTGCAACTGCTGCGCGGTGAAATGCGCTTCCGCGTGGCCCCGGACACCGACCGCCCCTTCAGCGTGACGACCGACTGGGGTGGCGTGCGCGTGCTGGGCACGGTGTTCAGCGTCAGCGTGCGAGAGCAGCAAATGCGGGTGGCGGTGGCAGAAGGCCGGGTGGCGGTATGGCCTGCCGAGCGCCCTGGTGCAGCCGTGGACATGAAGGCCGCGCCGCCGGTCACGCTGACAGCCGGCGACGCGATTGCGGCCGACCAGCGCGGCCTGGGACCGCGCTTGCAGGTACCTGCGGACAGCGTGGGCGCCTGGCGCAGCGGCTGGCTGGTGTTCCACAACACGCCGCTGGACGAGGTGCTGGACCAATGGAACGACTACCTGGCACGCCCGCTGCGGCTGGGCAGCCATCCGCAGCTGCGGCAATTGCGGCTGTCAGGGAGCTTCCCTTTGCGCCAGCCCCAGGCCTTTTTGACGGGCCTGCCCGACATGCTGCCGGTGCGCGTGCTGCGCAATGGCGCGGGTGATGTCAGCGTGGAGTTGCGCTGACTGCGCCCTCGCGCAGCGCCATTTGGCGCAGTTACAAATATTTTTTGGGATTTTTGTCAGGGTTGAAGCCCTTCGTTGGTCTTCTGCTGGAAACCCTCCACTGGAAGCAGCTTCTCATGACCCGACCCTCTCTGCCAGCGCGCAGCGCGCGATTCTTTGCTCTATCCCCGTTGGCCTTCGCAGCGCTGACGGCTGCCGCGACCTTGACCGTGTTTGGCATGGCTCCCACCGCCTGGGCCCAGGCGCCTGCTAGCGAGCAAAGCCTGCAGACCGCTGTACCGGCCCAGTCCCTGGCGCTGACGCTCAACGCCATCTCTCGGCAAACGGGCATCGCCATTGGGGCCGATGCCGCGCTGCTGCAGGGCAAAACCGCACCCGCAGTGCCCAGCGGCCTCAGCCTGCAGCAGGCCATCGACCGCGCCCTGGCGGGCAGCGGCCTGGTGTCCGTGCGCAGCGGGCCGGGCACGATCTCCATCCGCCCCCAACCGCCGGTGGCGCAGGACACCGTCACCTTGCCAGCGGTGACGGTCACCGCTGCAATGGATACAGAACGTGCGAACGGCCCCGTGTCGGGTTATGTGGCGCGGCGCGCCACGGCGGGCAGCAAGACGGACACGGCCATCATCGATACGCCGCAGTCGGTATCGGTCATCACGAATGACGAACTGCGCAGCCGCCAGGCCGAGACCTTGTCGCAGGCACTGAACTACACCCCGGGCGTAACCACCCAGCCCACCAGCTTCAGCCGCACGGCCGACCGTTTCCGCATCCGTGGCATGGATGTGGAGTCCGCCAACAGCGGCTCGATGCGCGATGGCTTGCGCTTGCAAAGCAACTCCTACGACGGCATCCAGGAACCCTATGGCCTGGAACGGGTAGAGGTGCTGCGCGGCGCGGCCTCGGTGCTTTATGGGCAGCTGTCGCCCGGTGGGGTGGTGAACGCGGTCAGCAAGCGCCCCACGTCCGAGCCCATCCGGGAGCTGGGCTTGCAGCTGGGCAACCACAACCGCCGCCAGCTGACGGCAGACTTCAGCGGCCCCGTGGGCAGCAGTGACACGCTGGACTACCGGCTGACCATGCTCGGCCGCGACAGCGGTACCGCCAACCGCTACATCCCGGACGACAAGCTCTACATCGCGCCCGCCCTCACCTGGCGGCCCAGCGCGGACACCTCGCTCACCTTGCTGTCCTTCTACCAAAAGACCAATACGCGCTTCTCTGCACCCTTGCCCTACCAACTGGTGGAGGGCGTGGGCAAGGGCCCCTATTTCATTGGCCGGGGCGACTTCATTGGCGAGCCCGACTACGACAAGATGAAGGGCGAGATGTTCACGTTGGGCTATGAGCTGAGCCATGCACTGAACGCGGACACCCGCCTGCACCACAGCCTGCGCTTCTTCGAATCCAAGGTCACCTGGAACTACCTGCAGGCCCAAACGAGTGCGGCAGCCATTGCCGAGGCCGCCTCCACCGGTGTGCTGCGCCGCCAGTACAGTGACCGGCGCGAGCATGCCAAGGGCCTGGTCTCGGACTCCCGCATGGAGTTCAACCGCCCACTGCTGGGTGCCGACCACAAGCTGCTGGTCGGCCTGGACCTCTACCGCATGGACTATGACTCGGAGAACTTCCGCGCCAATACCTCGTCCATCAACCTCGGCAGCTACAACTATGGCCAGCCCGTCACCGTGAACCGCGATTCGGCGTTGGACCGTGGCTCGCGCCGCAAAACCACGCAAGCCGGCCTCTACCTGCAAGACCAGGTCAGCCTGAACGACCGCTGGACCGTGCTGGCAGGCCTGCGCCGCGACTGGGCACAGCAGGACCAGACCGCACACCGCGACGGCAGCCAGGCCAAGCAAAAAGATGGCGCCAACACCTGGCGGCTGGGTGTCGTCTACAAGGCGCCCAACGGGCTGGCACCGTACCTGAGCTACAGCGAATCCTTCTTCCCGGTGTCGGTGTCTGAAGTCTCGGGCATGAGCTTCCGGCCCACCACGGGCAAGCAGTACGAAGCCGGCCTGCGCTACCAGCCCGAGGGCAGCCGCACCCTGCTCAGCGCAGCCATCTACGAGCTGGTGCAAGACAATGTACTGAAGTTCGATGCTGGCGAGAACAGCTACCGCCAGACGGGACAGGTCCGCTCACGCGGCCTGGAGCTGGAAGCCAAAACCGAAGTCTCGCGGGCGCTCAGCGTGATCGCCTCCTATGCCTATACCGATGCCAAGATCACGCGCAGCACCATTGCCAGCGAGATCGGCCAGCGCAGCGAAGACACGCCCTACCACCAAGCCGCTCTTTGGGCCGACTACAACTTTGCCTCCTGGGGCCTGCCACAGCTGCGCCTGGCCGCCGGCGCACGCTACAAGGGCAGCACCCGCGCATCAGGCATTGCCACCGGCATGCCCGCGTACACCGTGGTTGATGCGCTGCTGGGCTACCGCTTTGACGCGCATTGGGATCTCAGCGTCAATGTGAGCAACCTGATGGACAAGAAGTTCACCCAATGCGAGTTCGCCATCTGCCACTATGGTGACGACCGCCAGGCCAGCGCCAATCTGACCTACCGCTGGTGATGCCACGGCATAAAGCCACGCTGCGGGGCTGGCTGGTCGTGGCCCACCGGCTTGCCGGCCTGAGCCTGGCGGCCTTCTTGGTCATGGCCGGGCTGACCGGCAGCCTTCTGGTGTGGAACGGCGAGCTGGATGCGGCGCTGAACCCGCACTGGTTCCGGACCACGGCCCAGGACGCCAGCCCCCAGCCCATCGATGCGCTGGCGCTGCGAGACAAGGTGCAGGCGCAGCACCCCCATGCCCTGGCCGTGCGTGTGCCCCTGGCGCAGGAGCCCGGCCAGGCCATGGTTTTTATGCTGCGCCCACTGCCAGGCAAGGGGCCGCTGGAGAACGACCAGGTCTTTGTCGATCCCACCAGCGGCAAGATCCTGGGCGAACGGCGCTGGGGCGACATCACCCAGACCTGGCGCAACCTGATGCCGTTTCTGTACCGCCTGCACTATTCGCTGGCGCTCGGAGCGGTGGGGACCTGGGTGCTGGGCCTGGTGTCCTTGCTCTGGATGGTCGATAGCGTCATTGGCTTTTGGCTGACCTTGCCGGTTAACGCGAAGAGCACGCAGCGCCCCTGGCTGGGACGCTGGGCGCGGGCCTGGAAGCTGGACATGCAAAGCCGCTGGCGTGCCACCTTCGACCTGCACCGCGCGGGCGGCCTGTGGCTGTGGCCGCTGCTGCTCGTGCTGGCCTGGAGCAGCTTTGCCCTCAACCTGCCGCAGTGGCACGACCCGGTCCTGCGGGCCTTCAGCGCGCAGCAACCAAGCACCGCCGAACTGCCCCGACGCAAAACGCCGCTGTGGCAACCCGCGCTGGATTGGCAGGCCGCCCACGCGCAGGCCCACAGCCTCATGCAGCAACTGGCCCAGCAACAACAATTCCAAGTGCTGGCAGAAAGCTCCTTCGCCTATGACCCCCGACTGGGCCTGTACCGCTACGACGTGCGCAGCAGCCTGGACATCAAGGACGAAGGCGGCAGCACCCGCTTGTTTATGGACGGCGACAGCGGAGTCCTGGTCGCCACCTGGTTCCCGACCGGCACGGCGGGCGCGGACACCTTGATCACCTGGATCAGCAACCTGCATATGGCCAGCGTCGGCGGCTTGGCCTACAAGCTGCTGATTAGCTTGACAGGCGTGGGGGTGGCGATGCTCAGTGTGACGGGGGTGTTGATCTGGTTGCGCAAACGCGCCGCGCGTAAAAAGAGCTGAGCTTGGCTTAGTCAGCCACGGACAAATGCACTCAAAAGTTCCTATGCAGCAATGGCCCCACCAGGCGCGGGTCACGCAGCTTGTCCACCCACCACTGCAGCGCGGGCCCCGCGCGGTGCGAATGCCAGCCGACAAACAGCAGGTTGGGTTCGCGCGGGTCTTGCGTGGCCAGGGCCACCAGGCTGCCTTGGGCCAGGTGATCGCGCACTTTCTCCAGCGGTAGCCAGCCAACGCCCAGGCCCGCGACCTGCGCGGCGATCTTGGCGCGCATGCTGGGCATGGCCAGGCGCTCCTGGTGCGTCTGCACGCCATAGCTGCGCGCGACCGCCAGGCGCGAGGTATCGGCCACCACGACCGAGCAGTACGCGGCAATGGCCTCCACCGACAGGGGCCGCCCGTCTTGTGCCTTGCGTGCCAGCGGGTGGCGCGGCGAGACGGCAAACACCCATTCGAGCTGCGCCAGCTCAAACCATTGCAGATGCGCCATCGCGGGCGGCTCGTTCGTGGCAGCCACCACCAGATCTGCGCGCTGGTCCAGCAGGGCCTCCCAGGTGCCGCCCAGCACCTCTTGGGCAATGCGCAGGCGCACGCCGCTGTTGAGCGCATCAAAGTCGGCGATCAGCGGCAGCAGTGCCTCGGTATTGGCCAGCTCGTCGGTCACGATGCGCAGCTCCGACTCCCAGCCCCGCGCCACCTGCTTGACCCGCTCCGTCAGCCGCCGCGCCTGGGCATGCAGCTGCGCGCCCTGCTCCACCAGCAGCAAGCCAGCTGGCGTGAGCGCGATGCGGTAGCCCGCACGGTCAAACAGCAGGGCATCCAGCCGCTCTTCCAGCTGGCGCGCGGCATAGGACACGGTGGACGCAGCCTTGCCCAGGCGCTCAGCCGCGCGCGACAGGCTGCCCGTGGCACGCACCGCTTCGAGAAGCTGTAAATCTTCCAGACTCAACATATTCGATATTTTTGCACGAGTTTATCGAAATGCTGGTGTCTGTAGCGCCACCCATCGTCAGATACTTCATTCATCAGCTCTACAACTGGGCTGATAACCCAGCAAGATATCAACGAAACAACCGAAGGAAATACCATGAACCGCTTTGAAGGAAAGAATATTTTGGTCACCGGTGGCAGCAGTGGCATTGGCGCCGCATCCGCCATCGCCTTTGCCCGTGAAGGCGCCCGCGTAGCGATCACCGGCCGCGATGCCGAGAGCCTCGCCCGCGTCAAGGCCGAGCTGGGCCCCAACGCGCTGGCCTTGGTCAGCGAAGCCGGTGATGTATCAGCCCAAGCCGAGCTGGTCGCCGAATTACAAACGCAGATGGGCGTGATCGATGGCGTGTTCATCAACGCCGGCGTGGCCAAGTTCGGCCCGCTGCCGCAGATCGATGAAACGCTGTGGGACAGCAGCTTTGACACCAATGTCAAAGGCCCCTACTTTCTGATCCAGCGCCTCGCTCCGCTGATGACGCGTGGTGGATCCATCGTGCTGAACGGCTCGATCAACGCCCACATCGGCATGCCCAACTCCAGCGTCTACGCCGCCAGCAAGGCCGCGCTGATCTCCCTGGCCAAGACCTTGTCGGCCGAGCTGCTGCCCCAGGGCGTGCGCGTGAATGTGGTGAGCCCCGGCCCCGTCAGCACGCCGCTCTACGGCAAGCTGGGCCTGGCACCCGACCAGGCCAAGGCCATGGCCGCCGACATCCAGACGCAGATCCCGCTGGGCCGCTTTGGCACGCCGGAAGAAATCGCCGCCACCGTGCTGCACCTGGTGTCCAAGGAGTCCGGGTTTATTGTGGGCACCGAGATCATTGCGGATGGGGGCATGAGCCAGATGTGAAGCGAGGGGCTGTGGGTTCCAGAGCGATGGTTTGGAGCTGCTGCGTCGCAAGAACCACCTTGAGCCAGAGGTTGCAGTGAAAGTTTTTGCGGCCAATGACAGCTTCTGGCTGCGAATTCAACCGATCGACGCAACCCGCGCTACGTGGATCGTTGGTGTCCGCCACTCTGAACTCCAGCCTTGCTGGACGCTCCGCTGAAAGAAGTGGATTCACTTCGGAAAAGACCCATGCACGCGAAACTGTATGAATAAACAGTAAAATTCTGACCTTGGTAGTTTTCACAAAGGTCCAGAAATGTCCGAAGAGCTCCAACAAGAAGCTGCATCAGTCTTCGAAGATCGCCTTTGGCATCACAACGGCTGGGAGGCCCGCGTCATCAAGAATGAAGACGACGATGGCTGGGCGGTTGCCATGACCCAGGACGGCCAGGCCGAGCCAAGCCTGGTGGGGCCATGGACGATGGGCCGCGACAAGAAAAATCCCAAGCCGCTTGACGTTTCTGCTTTCAACACCCTCGTCAAGACTGCCCACGAAGTCATGCGGCGGCATGAGCAGCACCTGGCGGCCCAGCTGCACAAGGACATGCAGATCTTGGTGAATGGATCGCGCGTGACCATCTCTCTCGATATTGAGCCCGACGAGGACAATCCCTCCGCGACCCTTACCGCCACCGCAGAGGATGGCAGTGAGTTGGCCAAGGTTCGCGTCAGGCCGGACCATAGCCTCAGCCGAGCGTCTGCGCAACGTTGGGCAGATGCAGGCTATCCGCGCCCCGGCGAGGACTGAGCTGCAGGCCACGCCGACTTGCGCGGATGCTTGGGTCGGCAGCGCTTATTCATATGCCACCGTCGGTGACTCACGTCGACCGAGCTGCGCCCCCAAGGCCTGCGCGTGCGCGTCGTGAGCCGCAGCGCTCTCAGCACCTCGCCTTTACAGCAAGCTGGGCCTGGCCAAGTGCAGGCCAGGCCCGCCAACATCCAAACGAAGATTCTGCTGGGCCGGTTTGGCACGCCTGAATAAATCGCCGCGACGGTGCTGCACCTGATGTCCGGGGAGATTAGACCAGCACAATCATCACTGCCTATGGCGGACGCCACCTAACGGGGTTACAAGTCCTGAGAGCGCTTTCGGGGGAGTCTGTGCATCGGAAGTTATATCCAGATTGTCCCAAATGATGGAGTTCATATTTGAAAGAATGATGACTGTGACCTCATGGATATCGCTCATGACAAATACCAAAGGCCCGGTCATCAAACATCTGCTTGTCAGGTGAGCGCCCATCCTAAGACTGAAGGAACTGAGAGATTATAGAAGGAACATATATCGGCCAATGAGGGCAATGCATCGTATTACCTTTGTGCCAATTCAAGTCGAAGCGTCAGCCAACTGAAACAAATGGTATCATTTCCATGATTGGAATGCTTCTTAGGAGACACGGTGCCAGTTCTCATCAGAGATGTGAATGAATTGCTTACAGAGTTTAGGCTACAACCCCCTGATCTCTCCCTTCTTCAGGCCACTCATCAGAGCTATCGCGCACTCCTGCTACAGCCGTCAGGGCCGATTTACGCAGACACGCAACGCATCGGCCCCAAGGACCTAGGCGAAGCGGCTGACCGCGCGAACAAGTTTCTTGAGGCAGCACGAGCGCGTGGTGACCAGTTGGCAGTTACTCCCGAGTACTTCCTACCAATCGCATCCCTGCTAAAGGCTGCCAAGGGAGAGAATTTTCCTGCGCTGGGGGCGCTATGGGTGCTGGGGTGCGAGAGCATGACTCCGGCAAAACTTGCCCAATTCAAGCAAGATTGTGCAGAGCATTGTCAAGTCATTTTTGAACTCGATGGCGCACCCGGTGTCCAGGGAAATTACTTCGACCCGGTTGCCTACTGCTTCGTTACTAGAGACGCTGAACAGAACCTCAAGCGGGTCATCATCATCCAGTTCAAGACTGCACCATCTCGGGACGATCATGGATTTGAAAACAAACAACTGCGCTGCGGACAAACGATTTACCGCTTCGAGGGACATGACAAGCTCATCAAGCTTTCAACCATAATCTGTTCAGATGCACTTAATTTAGACGCTGCTGTCATTAGAAAACTATCGGATCGCGCCATTCTTATTCACATTCAGTTAAATCCAAAACCTAAGCATGACGACTATCGCAGATACCGGACCGATGTCTTCAGTCGCAGTGCGTTAATGACCAACTGCGATATTATCTGCCTGAACTGGGCTCAAGACATGGAGCAATATGAAGCAGAGGATAAAAAGCCCTCAGAGTGGTCCAATGAAAGCGGGTCTGCTTGGTATCTGCCTGATGATAGATGCTCCGTAAAGGACAATGAGGTTCTTGGCAATGAGGCAAAAGGCCTTTACTACACACGGCACGAGAAGAAGCGCCACGTATTGCACTTCCACTATGACGAGGCCGTTTTCGCACTCACCGTACCAAAGGTGGTGCAAGACGGCCTGGCTGTGCATGACGTCAAGGTAGGACCGCTGGTGGACGCTCGCTTCATCTGGGATACCGACACTAGAAAGTGGATCGAAGCTGCAGAGTGCCCTGAAACCGGTTGGTCAGTCATCATCAACGCAGACCCAGAATTTGCTGCCGGCTTTGAGAAACTCAAAGACGTCCAGAACCGCTTACACATTGAACGGGCAATCTCTCTTTCCTGTGGTCCTCATAAGATTGGAGAACACTGGCATCGCGCGGATAAGTTGGACGTTTGTCAAATCCTGGAATCCGAAATCGTAGAGCGAGCAACATTACAACTGGACCGAAACGCAGGCGCTGCAGAGAATCGACAGAGACGGCTTGGCAAGGTCGCCGCCCTTGGAAACATCCTTCTGAACGAACAGCTCCCTCAGCCTATTAAAGACTTGAGTGGAGGTGGAGCATCAATATCTTGGAGCCCACATTCGCCCAATACCAACGTGACGAAGGAAGGCGTTCGTCCAGCGCTAGTAGCCTATCTAGGAGAGAGTCCAACGCCCGATGTTGTGAAGAATATCAGCGATGCAGCATTCGAGCTGCTCCGCAAGGAAGACAAGGCTCACAAAAACCGGGTAGCAGTTTGCTACCGGACAGCCGCCGGAAAAATAATGTTCGCCGATATTAAGGCGCAAACCGATATTGCTTTTGATGGATCCAGCATGACGTCCATCACAGGAGGAGAGTGAGATGCCAGAAATGCAAACAGCCCGAGACTCGCTCTCGCATCTTCTTGTAGCACTGAAAGATGTGGATGAAGACGTAGTACGTGGAGAAAAGAGATTTAGGGAACATGCCTACGCCATCGCTTACATCGATTTCGCCGATGAAGTAGTTCAACGCTCTCAGCGACTGCGCGAATTTCAGGAGCGAATTCTTGGCGACGACTTTTTTGATGCGCCGGGCCACCTCCGATGGAATAAATATCTGTATCTCGTTGCTGGTCCAAAGTCAATATCCGACCCACAGTTCGCTGCGGCTAAAGCAGCGATTGAGGCAGACAGGGACTATGCACGAAAGCGAGTCGTATCAGTGGACGACCTCGAATCGCTTTTAGGCACCACTGAACTTTTCGAGACAACGGAAGGTGGTGCACCTCCCGATGTGCTCGCCGAGTGGAGACGCAGGCTCGCCGCAGGCCAGCTAGAACTTCTTCTCGATTGCCCAACCCCTCGCAATGCCACAGTTGAAAAAATCGCGAAGCGTCAGGCAGGAAGGTCTGCAGCGGTTGGTCAACGTAATAATGAGCTCCATCAGGCGGATATACCGCTTGCGACCTCTACGCTGCTCAGCTTGACCATCGACAATTTTCGCCCCGTGCATGATGGTAAGACCTACGACTTTGGCAAAGTTACACTCGTCACAGGCGCTAACGGCACTGGAAAAACATCACTGCTCGAAGCAATAGAACGATTTTACTGTGGGAACAATTTAAGAAGTAAAAGTGCCGAAGTGGTTCGCATCAAGGGCAAGATTGCTCCTACCGATGGTGGAAATTTGATCGACCTGCAATCCATTTCTGACGGTCCACGTCTGAAGGCTCGTTGCTTAGCTTGGTACAACCGAAAGGATTTTGCCGTTGACGCCATAGTCGATAGTTTTTCTCAATATAATTTTCTGGATACTGACGCGGCTTTCCGCCTGTCGGCCAAACTCCAGCCAACTGATGTCGCGACCGAACTTAGCCGGCTGCTTGTAGGAGCGACAGCTGCGACTACCTTTGACTATCTCGAGAAAATCCGTGAAGACGTGGAAAAGGCGGCAGGAAAGGCAGATTTGCGCGCAGAAAAGCTAGAACACGACTTGGACAATCTCGAGATGCGTTTGCGTGAACTGCAGCTTAGACCTTCAAACGCAAAGACACTTGCTGATTCATATCGAGCAGCGCTCGTTGCTCTCGACTGGAAGAACTCGTCCAACACCGATGCAAGGCAATTGGGCGAAGGACCACGACTCTTGGCAGCGCTGGGATATATCCAAGCACTGTCCTCTTTGGGTGACGCTGCAAGGACAATAGATGATATCGAGCATCGTTCAGCCAAATTGAATACAGCGCTGATAGCCGCTCAGCCCCATCATGAGCGTCTTTCAAAGCTTAATGAGCTGGAAAAGGATCTTGTAAACGATATCGAGTTAAATAGAAGAAATGTCGAGATGCTAAGCCGCAGGCTTGTCTATGAATCTTCTGGATTTTTAGATACGCGGACTGAGTATTTCAAGGTCCGTGATAGAGTTGATATGCTTGCGGCGCGACTTAAGAGCCAAGTCGCAGGCGAAACCCCAGAGATTCCAGTTCACTACGCAGAGCTGCCGATAGAGGTGGCACTTCAGTCCGCTCAATCAGTCTTGTACGATGCAGAGGGACGCCTTGCCAATGCAAAAAGGGCAATGGATGTACATGGAAAAGCTGCTTCAGCACGCGCCGCCGCATTCGAGAACCTCAAAAGCGCTGCCTTTACGACTCTCCAGCATTCTAAAGACCCCAATACCTGCCCCCTTTGTCAGACCGTTCATCCAGACGGCGTCCTATTTCACCTCATTGAGGAGCTGAACTCAGGTGCGGATTCGTCAGTCGAAATCAATGCCCTCGTCAACATAATGAGTCAAGCTGAACAGGATGTCACTGAAGTCATGAGAATTGCAGCTGCATTGGCGTTCTACCAGAACATTGCGAACCGTATGGGCCTACAAGGTTTAACTTCCAAAGAAATTCTTGATGAACTTGTTGGACTGCAGCATGAATATGAGAGCGCTCGAACCGAACTTCACCGCCTTAGCGAGGAAGGCAGGGTTTTGAGGGAAGCTGGTTTTAGCAGCGATGAACACGATCATATTTGGAATCGAGTCAGCCACTTCTTCGAGCCAGCCGCGAATGGAGGCGCAATCACTAGAACGGCAGAGGTGTTGCGCGCCCAGAATGAAGCCGTCGATTACAAGAGTAAGGAGCTTGAGTCGCACCGGCAGGAAATTGATGTTGTTGTTGAGGATATTCGTGCAATCTGCCGAACAATCGACTCGCCTGGTTGGTCAACACATGTGCTGCCAAACAACTCCTTCGCGTCGCTCGTTGCATTGCAAGCAGAATTTATTCTTGCTACTGACAACGTCGTGAGCTTACGCTCCTACTTGGAAGTAGCTGGTTCTGTTCCACTTGCAGAGCTCCAAGCTCGTGTTACTTCTGTAGCTTCAGCATGCAGCGAAGCGGTTGAGGCCTTGCGCAGCGAAATCAGCAACTCAGAAGAACTGCAGGCGTTTCCTCTAGCCATTGAAGATATCCGGCTAAACCTCAGCAATGCACGCAGTGAAGCCGAAGCATTGGGAACTGCCCGAAATCTCTTAGATGATCTGACTGCTAATGCTTCACTCGAAAATGCGACACAAGAAGCCCTGCAGGCAATTGGCCGCCAAATCGACGAGGTCTTCTCTCGCATCCATTCTCCTAAGGAATACGAATATGTAGGCAACTCCGATGTGCTTCTCAGGGCAGTCGAAACACAGAAGACTCGAACTTTGGCTCAGGTAAGCACTGGACAGAGAGCGGCATTTGCATTATCAATCTTCCTTGCTCGGAACCGCACTGCAACAAATGCCCCTCCTGTACTGCTTATTGATGACCCCATTGCACACATCGACGACTTGAACGCATTGTCATTCTTGGATTACCTGCGTGATCTCGCTGTTAACTCAGGTCGCCAAATATTCTTTGCGACTGCAGACACACGGATCGCTTCGCTCTTCTCAAAGAAATTTAGCTTCCTTGACGACGATTTCAAGACTATTTCATTGTCTCGTGATCCACAACTTACCGGGGTTGCTACAGATAACTGAATACAGATGTAAATCTTCTATTGAGGCTTGCACCCATTGCTTACGCTTCCCCGTACACTCTGGTAAGAAATTCAAGACCGAGAATGTAAGATTGACACCGGCGACGTAACCCACCCCAGCGAAAAGCCAGGCGCCCCATATACATGTAACGCCCGACTCACCCCTAAAAAAGCCCTCACCGCTCCCTACAAACCCAACCTCAGCCCACCGCCCCCTGACTAGGCTGCCCATCCACCAAGCGCCACAGCCCCAACGCATTGTCATTTTGCAAAGCCACCGGTCGCAGCGCATCGGGCAGGTCCTGGTAGCAGACCGGGCGCAGGAAGCGGTCGATCGCGCTGGCGCCAACGGAGGTGTACATGGCGTTGGAGGTGGCCGGGAACGGGCCGCCGTGGACCATGGCGTGGCTCACTTCGACGCCGGTGGGGAAGCCATTGACGAGGATGCGGCCGCACTTGCGCTCCAGCACCGGCAGCAGGGCGCGGGCGCTGTCGTGGTCGCCCTGCTCCAAGTGCAAGGTGGCGGTGAGCTGGCCTTCCAGGTGCTGGGCGACCTGCAGCAACTCCTCCACACTGCTGGCTTTGACGACGATGGAGGCGGGGCCAAACATCTCCGACTGCAAGGCTTCATTCGCCAACAAGGTTTGCGCGCTGGTCACATACAGCGCGGCCTGGGCTGCGTTGTCATGGTCTGCGGCCACGCCGGCGGCCAGCTGCTCCACACCAGCGGCGGCTTGCACCTGCGCACGGCCGGCCTCATAGGCTTGGTGGATGCCGGCGGTCAGCATGGTTTGCGCGCCCTTGGCACGGATGGCCGTAGCTGCCGCACTGATGAAGGTCGTGAGCGCAGGGCTGTCGACGGCCAGCACCAGGCCGGGGTTGGTGCAGAACTGCCCTGCCCCCATCGCCAGCGAATCGGCAAAGCCCTGGGCCAGGGCCTCGGGCCGCGCGGCCAGCGCCTGGGGCAGCAAGAAGACGGGGTTGATGCTGCTCATCTCGGCATACACAGGGATGGGCTCGGCGCGGCTGTTGGCGATGCGCAAGAGCGCCAGCCCGCCTTGGCGCGAGCCGGTAAAGCCAACGGCCTTGATCTCGGGGTGAGCCACCAGCGCCTCGCCCAGCTCACGGCCTGCGCCCACCAGCAGCGAGAAAACGCCTTCGGGCATGCCTTGGCGCTGCGCGGCCTTTTGCACCGCCCGCGCCACCATCTCCGAGGTGCCCAGGTGTGCGCTGTGCGCTTTCACGATCACCGGTGCGCCAGCGGCCAGTGCTGATGCGGTATCGCCACCGGCCACCGAAAACGCCAGCGGGAAATTGCTGGCGCCAAACACCGCCACCGGGCCCAGCGGGATCTTGGCCAGGCGCAGATCGGCACGGGGCAGCGGTTGGCGCTCGGGCTGGGCGGTGTCGATGGTGGCGCGCAGAAAATGGCCATCGCGCACCACCTGGGCAAACAGGCGCAACTGGCCCACCGTGCGGCCGCGCTCGCCCGTCAGCCGGGCAATCGGCAGGCCGCTTTCCGCATGGGCGCGCTCGATCAGCGCATCACCCAGCTGCAGGATTTCTTCGCCAATCGCCTCCAAAAAGGCGGCGCGCTGAGCTAGCGGCAGGTTGCGGTAAGGGTCGAAAGCGGCAGCGGCCAGGCTGGCCGCCCGCTCGACTTCGCTTTTGCCACCCAAACCAAACTCGGGCTCGGCAATGGGGGCATTCAGTGTGGGGTTGAAGGCGCGCTGGCTGCCTGCGGTGCCGCGCACGGTGCGGTAGCCAATGACCATGTCTCCAGTGATCTGCATGGAGGGTTTCCTCAAGAAGTTGCTTTGGGGGGGAATAGATGAATGGGGGCGCTAAGGCCGCCCGGAATGGCAAGACCCACCGCAGGCCAGCAGCACTGCGGCAGGTCCGGCCAGCATTCAGGCCATCACTCGTCCAGCGGCAGGCCGCTGCGGTCGCGGGCAATGCCCACCGCGACGATGGAGACCAGCGCACAGAGCACCAGGAAGATGACGACCGGCACATAGCTGCCGCTGTAGTAGGCGATCAGCGCGGTGGCGATCAGCGGCATCGGGCCGCCCACCAGGGCCGCACCAATCTGGTAGCCCAGCGACATGCCGGTGTAGCGGATGTCAGGCGGGAAGGCTTCGGCCAGCAAGGTGCCGATCATCGCGCCATAGCTGGACCAGATGATGCCCAGGCCCACGCCGACAGCCAGCGCCGCGGCCCAGACGGATTTTTGATCGAGCAGCCAGAAGTACGGGAAGATCCAGAGCATGAAGGCGATGCTGCCGCCGATAAAGACTTTCTTGCGGCCGATCTTGTCCGACAGGTGCCCGAAGAACAGCATGCAGGGGAAGGCGATCAGCGCGCAGACCAGCACGATATTGAGGATCGTCGCGCGGGCAAAGCCGTGGTCCATCATGTACGAGATGGTGAAGGTGGCGTAGAGGAAGAAGGTCGAGGTCTCCACCACCTTGGCGCCGATGGCGATCAGCACTTCGCGCCAGTGGAACTGCAGGGTCTGCTTGATCGGAATGGGCGCGCTGCTGCGGCTGGCCTGGATTTTCTTGAACGATGGCGTCTCGCCCACTGCATTGCGGATCCACATGCCCACCATCACCAGCACGATGGAGCCCACAAACGGAATGCGCCAGCCCCAGGACAGGAAGGCCTCTTCGCTCATGCTCGCGCTCAGCAGCGAGGTGATGATATTGCCCAGTGCCAGGCCCAGCACCGCACCGGTCTGTGGCACCGCGCCGTAGAAGCCGCGCTTCTTGCGGGGCGAGTACTCGACCGCCAGCAACACGCCACCGCCCCACTCGCCGCCCAGCGCCAGGCCTTGCAGCAGGCGCAACACCGTCAGCAGGATGGGCGCCAAGATCCCAATCTGCGCATAGTTGGGCAGCAGGCCCATCAGCACGGTTGACAGGCCCATCATCGACAAGGTCATCGCCAAGGTCTTCTTGCGGCCAATGCGGTCGCCGATGTGGGAGAAGATCACGCCGCCAATCGGGCGGATCAGGAAGGCCAGCGCAAACGTGGCCAGCGACAGCATCTGGCTGACCAGCGCGTTGTCGCTGGGGAAGAACTGCTTGGCAAAAATGATGGACGACATGGTTCCGTAGAGGAAGTAGTCGTACCACTCGATGGTGCTGCCCACGGCGCTGCCAATCAGCGCGCGCTTGCGTTCCGCATCCGGAACCATGGTTTCCTTGTCGGCCATCGTGGCCGTGTGATTCAGAGAGCTGCTGCCCATGTCTCCACCTCGGGTTGTTGATTTATGAATGTCTGCCTGTGCGCAAGCCTGCGGCCTGCCGGCCGTTGCGGCGGCGGGCCGGGCTTGCGTCTGTTTTGTAGAAAATGCCGGTTTACATCGACTGGCGCAGCATCTCGACATAGTCATCTGCGCTGGCCTCACGCGGATTGGTGCGGTGGCTGTGGTCGGCCAGCGCGCCCTTGACGATGCGCTCGAACAGGTCCTCGCTCACACCCAGCTCGGCCAGGCCCGTGGGCAGCTGCAGTGCGCGGGACTTGGTGACCAGGGCCTCTTCCACCGATACGCCATCGGCCAGGCCCATGGCCTGCGCCAGGCGTGCGATCTTGTCCTCACGCACCACCGACTCTGCGCCCCGGTTGAAGCGGATCACCGCCGGCAGCAGGATGGCGTTGAGGGTGCCATGGTGCAGCTTGGGGTTGATGCCGCCCAGCGAATGGCTGAGGCTGTGCACGCAGCCCAGGCCCTTCTGGAAGGCCAGCGCGCCTTGCAGCGAGGCACTCATCATGTTGCTGCGTGCCTCCACATCGGCGGGATCGCGGAAGGCCACCTCGATATGGCGCCAGGCGCGCCACAGGCCATCGAGCGCAATGCCATCGGCCGGGGGGTTGAAGGCGGGCGCCAGAAAGGTCTCGATGCAGTGCGCAATCGCATCCATGCCGGTGGCGGCCGTCAGGCCTGCGGGCAGGCCCAGGGTCAGGTTGGGGTCGCAGATGGCGACCTTCGGGATCACATGGGGCGAGAGAATGCCGACCTTGCGGCCATCGTCCACGATGATGATCGCGCCGCGCCCTACTTCGCTACCGGTGCCCGCCGTGGTGGGCACGGCGATGATGGGCAAGGTGGCGGCGGTGATCTTGAGCGCGCCGCCCTCGATCAGCGCAAACTGGCGCAGCGGGCCTTCATGGCGGGCCGATACCGCCACCGCCTTGGCTAGATCAATCGACGAGCCGCCACCCACGGCAATGATGCCATCGCAGGCGCTGCTATGGAGCGCCTCGACGCCAGCGCGCACGGCCGTCTCCGACGGGTTGGACGGCGTGCCGTTGAACACGCCAAAACGGGCTGCGCCCAGCGCCTCTTTGACCTGGTCGATGATGCCGGCCGCCTCCACCCCTTTGTCGGTCACGATCAAAGGATTGGTAATACCCAGCGTCTTGCACACCTCTTTTAGTTCCGCCAGCACACCGGCGCCAAAGCGCACTTCGGTCACATAGTTGATCAGAGCCATAACGTTTTACCAGTTCTATCCATTGCTATCAGAAGGCCCGAAGTCTAGGCAGCGCAGCCCATTCGGTACACTGACGGCTTCCCATACCGATATAACTTTTATTCATGGCCAGCGGCATCCCTAGCCTCAATTCCGTCATGTCGCGCCTGCATGCCAAGCAGCTGCGCCTGCTCATCGCCATCGAGGAAAGCGGCTCCCTGCTTGGCGCTGCGGACAAAGTAGGTCTCACGCAGCCGGGCGCCAGCAAGGCGCTGCGCGAGCTGGAGTCGACCTTGCAGGTGGACCTGTTCGAGCGCACCAACCGAGGGTTAATCCCGACGGAGGCCGGGCACTGCGCACTGCGTTTTGCCCGCCTGATCCAGTCGGACATCAACCAGCTGCGCTTTGAGCTCGATGCCATTGCCAGCGGCGTGGGCGGCCACCTGGCGATTGGCACCATCATGGGTGCGGTGCCGCTGCTGTCCGATGCGCTGTCGAACGTGCTGGCCCGCCAGCCGCATATGTCGGTGGAGATCATCGAGGACACCAGCGAAACCTTGCTGGGCATGATCGAGCGCGGCCAGATCCATGCGGCCATCTGCCGCTCCTCGGTCAGCCGCACGCCCGAGGTCTATGAGTCGCTGTTCATCAAGCAGGAGTCGCTGTCGGTGATCGCCAGCGTGCGCCACCCTGCGATGGGCGCCAAGGCCGTGCAGTTGCAGGACCTGCAGGACAGCCGCTGGCTGGTCTACCGCGCCCGCATGCCCATGCGACGCTTGCTCGAGCGCGAGTTCCACGAAGCGGGGCTGCACTTCCCCTCGCACCTGATCGAGACCACGTCGGCCCTGGCCACCGTCACCATGCTCGGCCGCAACAACGACCTCGTGGCCCTGGTCTCCGACGACATCGCGACCTACTTTTCGCGCAATGGCCTGGTCGGCACCATCGATCTGACCCTGCAATCGCGCAGCGAGCCCTATGAGCTGGTGCTGCGCAAAGGCGCCCCCCAAAGTGCCGCGCTGGGGCTGTTGGTGGAGGCGCTGTGCGGCGGCGCGGCAGAGGCGTGACGGACGCCTCTGCCTGTGGGCCAAACCATGAGACAGCGCGACCCCGCCCCTATCGATGGGGTCTTACAGAGATTGCCTGTGTACAGGAGATTGCTGGCGCATGTGCACTTAATACACTTATTAGCTTCACTAATGAGTTGCAGCGATGGCTTCGTTGAGAATTGAGCAGAAGAAACCCCCTGTGGTGCGCCATGCATCGCGCCCACCTGATGAAAGAGCTGCCTGTGCCTCCGCATGATTTCAACGCTCCGCGCTGGGCCGGGAGGCTGGCCGTCAGCCCCCCGCCCAGGCCACGCAGATATGCAGCGGTCTAGCCAAATGCTGCAACCCCTCCGCCCCACGGTCCTTGTTTTGGCCGCCGGCCAAGGACGGCGCTTTGCGCGTTCGGGCGGCACCACGCACAAGCTCGACGCGATGCTCGGCGACGTGACGGTGCTGGAACAGGTGCTGCACAGCGTCGTTGCATCGGGGCTTGCCTACTATGTCGTGCGCCCCGCTGCGGCCCCGCCGGCTGCCCACATCGATGGCATGGGCCACTCCATCGCGCGCGGCGTGGCAGCGACTGCCGACGCCGATGGCTGGCTTATCCTGCCCGGCGACCTGCCCCTGGTTCGCACGCAGAGCCTGATGGCGGTAGCGCTGAGCCTGGCCACCCATCCAGTGGTGGTGCCGCAATGCGGACAGCAGCAAGGTCACCCGGTCGGCTTTGACAGAACATGCCGTGAGGCATTGCTGCAGCTGAAGGGCGACACGGGGGCCAGCGCCGTTGTGCGCAGCCATCGGCAAGCGGGAACGGCGCACACCTTGCAGCTCGATGATCCCGGCATCGCCATCGATATCGACACCTGCGATGACCTGGCGCGGGCACAAGCGCTGCTGACCAGCGGAAACTTTGGGCAGGAGGCCAGCCTTGGAAAACGTTGATGCACGGGTATTGCGCATTGCGCGCGACTGGCTGGCCAGCGGGCACCGCGTGATGCTGGTCACGGTGGTCAAAACCTGGGGGTCATCACCCCGTCCGGTGGGCTCGATGATGGCCCTGCGCGAAGACGGACCGTGTGTCGGCTCGGTGTCAGGCGGCTGCATTGAGGACGACCTGGTCCATCGCTACACCAGTGCCTATGGTGACGCCTGCATGCGGCAGTCCAGGCCCGAGCTCGTGCGTTACGGCGTAACGGCAGACGAGGCCCACCGCTTTGGCCTGCCTTGCGGCGGCACCCTGGAATTGCTGCTCGAGTTTGCGCCTGCGCTCTCGGTGATGGACGACCTCGTGCAGCGCCTCGATGCCGGGCAACTGGTGCAGCGCACGGTGGACTGCCACTCTGGTCTGGTCCGCCTGGCAGAGACCTCATCGCCGGCGGCTGTGCATTTTGATGGTGCGAGCCTGTCGGTCACGCTCGGGCCCCAGTACCGCATGCTGCTCATCGGCGCGGGCGCGCTGGCAGAGTATGTTGCCGTGATGGCGCTGTTCAACCATTTTGAGGTGACAGTGTGCGATCCGCGCATCGAGCACCGCGGCAATTGGTCGGTGGCAGGCGCCAAGCTCAGCACCGAGATGCCGGACGACGCCGTGCGCAGCATGCAGCCGGACACGCGCAGCTGCATTCTGGCGCTGAGCCACGACCCCAAGCTCGATGACCTTGCGCTGCTCGAAGCGCTGTACAGCCCTGCCTTTTATGTGGGTGCCATCGGATCGCGGCGCAACGCACACAGCCGCAAGCAGCGCTTCAGGGAGCATTTTGACGCGACAGAGGATGCGCTGCAGCGACTGCACTCTCCCGTAGGCCTGCATATTGGCAGCAAAACCCCCGCCGAGATCGCGGTGAGCGCCATGGCAGAGGTGTTGGCAGTCAAGAACGGCATCTTGCGACACAGCGCCTGATTGCGCCCAGGTTGGCCGCAGCGAGCCGGTGCACGGCCCGACCCTCTGCGCTTACAGCAGTTTTTCCGGGGTGATCGGAAGACTGCGGATGCGCTTGCCGGTGGCGTGGTAGACGGCATTGGCGATGGCCGCCGGGATGCCGACCATGCCAAGCTCGCCCATGCCTTTGACCCCCAGCGGGTTGACGATGGTGTCGTCTTCCTCCACAAAAACGGTCTCGATCGCATGGATGTCCGCATTGACCGGCACATGGTAGTGCTGCAAATTGGCGGTCATCAAGCGCCCCGTGCGGTGGTCCACCTCGGTGGCCTCTTCCAGCGCCATGCCGATGCCCCAGACCACGCCTCCGATTTCCTGGCTGTGCGAGGCGAGCGGATTGAGGATCTTGCCGCAGGCGGTGATCTCGATGACCCGGGTGACCTTGACGGTCCCTAGATCGGGATCCACCTTCACCTCGACAAACTGTGCGCCATGGGCGAGCGATGCGTACTTGTCACGCTCGGGCGACGGTGTTGACTTGTAGACCTCGGTGATTTCGTTCGTACCGGTGCTGCGCATGACATCGGCGATCTCCACCCCGCGCGCAGCATCGCTTTTGAGCCGCAAGCGGCCGTCGAGCATCTCCACATCTTCAGCGCTGGCACCCCGCAATGGCGAGCTGCCATCGCGGTTGGCCAAATCCAGCAGCTTGGCGGTGATCGTCAGCGCCGCCCCGCGCACGGCCGATCCGACGCTGGAGGTGGTCCAGGAGCCGCCCTGCGCCGGTGCCTGGGGCTGGCGCGTGTCACCCAGCTCAAAGGTCACCTGGTCCAGCTTCAGGCCCAGAAACTCTGCAGCGATCATGCTCATCACGGTGTAGGTGCCCGGGCCGATATCGCTGGTCGCGCTGGACACGGTGGCCGTCCCATCCTGGCGGAAGGTGATCTTGGCGCTCGCGGGCATCTGCATGGCCCCCCACACGCTCGATGCCATGCCCCAGCCGACCAGCAGCTTGCCGTCGCGCATCGAGCGGGGCTCGGGCTTGCGGTTCTTCCAGCCGAACTTCTCGGCGCCCAGGCGGTAGCACTCGCGCAGCGCCTTGCTGGAAAACGGCTTGCCGCTGACCGGATCCACCTCGGCATAGTTGACCAGGCGCAGCTCCATCGGGTCCATCTTCAGCGCATACGCCAGCTCGTCCATGGCGCTCTCCAGCGCAAACATTCCGCTGACAGCGCCGGGCGCACGCATCCAGGTGGGGGTGGCCAGATCGGTGGCGGCCACCTTCAGCGGCATGTCCAGGTTCTCGCAGGCATACACCTGCTTGAGAAAGCCGGTGGTGTTGTCCGAGAACACCTCGAACGAGGAGGTGTTATGGAAGGCCTCCTGAATGATGGCTTGCAGCTTGCCGTTAGCGTCCGCACCCAGCCTGACTTTCTGGATCGTCTGTGGCCGGTAGCCGTGGCCGGTGAACATCTGCGTGCGCGTCAGCACCAGCTTCACTGGCCGCTTGAGTTCGCGGGCCGCCATCGCTGTCAGTGAGGGGTAGTAATTGGGCTTGAGCGATGAACCAAAGGCGCCGCCCACAAAGGGTGACACCACGCGGATGTTCTCTGCGGGCACGCCCAGCCCTTCGGCCAGGTGCTTTTGCACGCCATACACGTTCTGGGTCTTGTCAAAGACGGTGAGCTTGTCACCCTCCCAAAATGCGATCGCGGCATGCGGCTCGATCGGATTGTGGTGGTTGATGGGGATGTGGTACTCGGCGTTGACCTGAACCGCCGCTGCCTGCAGTGCCTTTGACGGATCTCCGCGTGGGGGTGTGTTGTCCGACGAGGGCTTGGCCTGGTCCAGCACCGTCTCCAACGCGGTGGTAGGGGGCTCGCTCTGGTAGCTGGCCTGGACCAGCCGCGCCGCATAGCGCGCCTGCTCGTAGCTCTCGGCCACCACCAGCGCGATCGGCTGGCCGTTGAAGAACACCCGGTCCGACTGCAGCGGCCAGGCCCATTGCGGAGCGGCATCGGCAGCGGGCGCCTTGCCCAGCCGCCCGGCATTGAGGTGGGTAAAAACGCGCACCACGCCTGCGGCCTGCTCGGCGGCGCGGGTGTCAATCGCGGTGATGCGCCCCTTGGCCACCGTGCTGAGCACAACAAAGCCATAGGCGACATGCGGCACCTGGAACTCAGCTGCGTACTTGGCCTTGCCGGTGACTTTGGCGACCCCGTCCACGCGGGTCGTCTCTTTACCTAGATAACGTGCCATGGTGATTCTCCTTCGCCCTTAACCGAGTTTGGCAGCACGCATCAGCGCGCGCACCACGGAACGTTGAGCCAGCTCCACCTTGTAGCCGTTGTGGGCCAGCGGTTTGGCACCGCTCAGCGCCGCCTGGGCCGCCTTGGCGAAGGTCGCCTCGTTGGCACGCTGGCCCACCAAGGCCGCCTCGGCCTCCGCGCTGCGCCAGGGCTTGTGGGCAACACTGCCCAGCACCACGCGCGCCTGGCCGATGGTGCCGCCCTCCAGTTGCAGCGCTGCAGCCACCGACACCATTGCGAAGGCGTAGGAGCTGCGATCACGCACCTTGAGGTAGTGCGAATGCTGGGCAAATTGCGCAGCCGCGACCGGCAACTCAATGGCCAAAATCAGCTCGCCATGCTCCAGGTTGTTGTCCCGCTGGGGTGTATCGCCTGGCAGACGGTGGAACTCCGTGATCGGGATCAAGCGCTCGCGCCCGTCGGTCGCCCGCACCCGAACACTGGCATCCAGCGCAACCAGCGCATTGGCCATATCGCCGGGATAGGTGGCAACGCAGGCATCGCTCCATCCGAGCACGGCATGGATCTTGTTGAGCCCTTCGCGCGCGCCGCAGCCTGTGCCAGGCTCGCGCTTGTTGCAAGGCGTGGCGGTGTCGTAGAAATAGTTGCAGCGCGTGCGCTGCAGCAGATTGCCGCCATTGGTCGCCATATTGCGCAACTGCCCCGAGGCGCCAGCCACGATGGCCTGGGTCAGCAGCGGGTAGTTCTCGCGGACCAGCGGATGGTTGGCCGTCTCGGTATTGGTCGCCAACGCACCCAGAGACAGACCCGCGCGGCTGCGCTGAATCTGCCGAAGCGGTAGCTGGCGGATGTCGACCAGGCGCGTGGGCCGCTCCACATCTTCCTTCATCAGATCGACCAGATTGGAACCGCCAGCGAGAAACCTGGCTCCCGGCACGCCCACCATCGCGGAGGCAACAGCGGCAGCATCGGCCACCCGCAGATATTCAAACGGTCGCATGGCCATCCTCCTTGCCTGCCGAGGCGGTTTGCGTCTCCGTGGCATAGCCCCAGGTCTTGGCAGCTTGCCTGCCTGAATGGACCTCTTGCACGGCAGCGACGATGCCCGGGTAGGCACCGCAGCGGCAGATGTTGCCACTCATGCGCTCCTTGATCTCGTCGTTCGTCAGGCGGGTCGTGGTTTTGCGCACATCACCTGTGACATGGCTGACATGGCCGCGTTGGGCCTCCGCGAGCACGCCAACGGCCGAGCAGATCTGCCCTGGCGTGCAGTAGCCACACTGAAAGCCGTCATGCTTGATGAAGGCCGCTTGCACTGGGTGCAGTTGGTCGCCTTGGGCCAGGCCCTCGATCGTGGTCACCTCGCGCCCTTCCAGCGTCGCCGCCAAGGTCAGGCAGGACAGCACCCTCTGGCCGTCTACCAGCACCGTGCAGGCGCCGCATTGCCCTTGGTCACAGCCTTTCTTGGAGCCCGTCAACGCGAGCCGCTCACGCAACGCATCCAGCAGCACTACCCGCGAATCGAGCTCCAGCGTTTGCGGCACGCCATTGACCTGGAAAGCCACCTTGACGACGTTCTGCGCTTTGATGGGCGCCACCGCCGCGCCTTCGGCCAGCGGCATCTGCGCCAGGGCGGCCTCCTGCGCCAGCAGATCTGCGGCAAACAGCCCCACACTGCCTGCAGCCGAATGGATCATGAAGCTGCGCCTTGCCTGGCCCACCCCCTGGAGTTGCGGCATTTCTTGGAGCAAGGCTGATTCGTCGGCGCTCAGCTCGACGGGGAAATCAGCATCATCGGAATGTGTCATCGTGGTTTCCTTGATTGCGCGCCGGGAGGCGCTTGCGATTCGGCATGGCGGGCCCCAAGCGGCTGCGTTCTTGGCGACGCATGCGGGCTTGGCGTGCTGCGGGGCAACGGATGTCAGAAGCGGTACCTCCGGTCTCCAGTGCCCCAAGCGGCACATGGAGCTGGAGTCCGACCTGGGCTTGCGCGACGCCACTGCCCAGCATCAGACAACCTGCAGCGCAAGCCGTTAGATCCTAGTGCTGGATGCTGGGCGCGCCAGTCAGACAGCAGCGCAGCTTGTGCGGCGGGTGGTCGTACACGGGCGCCGGTGCTTCCAGACCTGGCCATGGGCCTATCTTGAGATCCTCTGGCCTCTTTGACTAGCTAATGAAACCTTCTAGACCTTATTAGCCTTGCTAATCAATTGCCCGTGCGACACTTTCGCGATGGTCAAACGCAACCTCAACGATCTGCTGTACTTTGTCACGGTCGCCCGTGAGGGGAGCTTCACGCGCGCGGCCTCGGTGCTGGGAGTGACCCAATCGGCACTCAGCCAGGCCGTCAGCAGTCTGGAGGCGAGGCTTCATATTCGCCTGCTCACACGCACCACGCGCAGCGTGTCGGTCACGGCCGCCGGCGATCGGCTGCTGAGCGCGATTGGCCATCGCTTTGACGAAATCGACGCCGAGCTGCACCAGCTCACCGAAATGCGCGACAAGCCCAGCGGCTTGGTGCGCATCACCTGTGGCGAGCATGTCGCGCGCGCCACACTGGTGCCAAAGCTGGCGCCCTTGCTGCTGCAGTACCCTGACATCAAGGTCGAATTCGACGTCAACTACGGATTGCGCGACATCGTTGCGGACCGCTTCGATGCAGGGGTGCGCTTTGGCAACACCATCGACAAGGACATGATCGCTGTGCCCATCGGACCGACATTGCGCATGGCGGCCGCCGCATCGCCGGCCTACTTCCAACGCCATCCGCAGCCCAAGACGCCAGGCGATCTGATCACACACAACTGCATCAACATGCGTATGCAGACAGCAGGAGGCTTGTGGACCTGAGATTTTGAGCGCCGGGGCAAGCCGCTGAGCGTTCGGGTGGACGGGCAGGTCATCTTCAATACCTCTCCCAGCATCGTCGATGCAGCACTGGCCGGCATGGGCATAGCGCATTTGCCCGAAGACGAGTTTGCCCCCCACCTGGAGCAAGGCCGCTTGATACGGGTGCTGGACGACTGGTGCCCACCCTTCCCCGGATACTACTTGTACTACCCCAGCCGACGACAGCCTTCACTCGCCTTTTCTTTGGTGCTCAATGCGCTGCGGGTCACACCGCTGCCCCTTGCCATCGCTGCGGGTTCAGCATAGCGGGGGCGATGGTCTGCACGCAGTCGCCAGCCACATCTGGCGCAGCACCCCTTCGCGCCCCGATTCCCCGCCAATCTTGACCTGGTGCCGACCGCTGGCAGTCCCGCCTATAGTCAAGAGCGCGTCAACAACGCTAGGCTGCCGGCTTGCGAGGCGGTCCTGCCGCAACGCACGTTCTGATGATCACAACGGAGGAAAAGAGATGTTTGACCATATCGGCATCGGTGTCAGCAACCTGAATGTGAGCCAATCCTTTTTTCTCCCATCGCTGCTCCCTTTGGGCGTTGGGCTTGCGATGGAGGGGCCCGGCAGCATCGGTCTGGGCCGCAACGGCAAGCCTTCGCTTTGGCTGACGGAGTCTTCGCAGAAGCCGATCCCTGTGCACATCGCCATCACCGCCCAGACCCGAGCGGAGGTGGATGCCTTTTATGCAGCAGCGCTGGCGGCCGGTGGGCGTGACCACGGCGCTCCCGGCTTGCGGCCGCACTACCACGCCAACTACTACGCGGCCTTTGTGCTTGACCCCGACGGCCATAACATCGAGGCAGTGTGCCATCAGCCCGTGCTCTGAATACGCTGCGCTGGGCGCCTGTCACAGGCTGGGGCGCAGCCTGATGCCCATGGCAAAGGCCAGAGCACATTTAGCCCCCCAGCACACCATCACATGCTGCGTGGACTTGGCCAGCACCGCCTATATTGAACGCCCCACCATCTCGGCACCGACAAACTGGCTAAAGACGGTATCGCCATAGCGGCTGGCGATGCCGGGACTGTGGAAGTGGCCCAGCCCGGCCTTGTGCGCCAGGCCACCCGGGCTGCCCATGGGCACGCGGGTCATCGATTCGACGCTGGCGGCAATCACCATGTCCATCGCGCCCGACATCTCCGCCTGCGCGGCAAAGTGGATGGCCTGCTGCGAGGAGCCGCATTGGCGGTCGATGCTGGTGCCGGGCACCGATTCGGGCAGCCTGGAGGCCAGCACCACATTGCGCGCCACATTGCTGGACTGCTCGCCCACCTGGCTGACGCAGCCCAGAAACACATCGTCCACAGCGGCCGGGTCGGCATCGACGCCCTCGACCACCGCATTGATGACCTGTGCGGCCAGATCCACCGGATGCCAGCCGGCCAGTTGGCCACCCCGGCGGCCACCGGCTGTGCGTTGTGCCGCCACGATAAAAGCTTCGGACATGGGACTCCTTTGTCTCGTCATTGTCTAGAAGATGCTCGGGAAGAGTTTAGGCGCGCAGCCAGATCACCCAACCACCCATAACGGGTGGCCGGCGAAGTTTGGCGGCAGCGTGCAGCCCCCTCGTCCTACAGACGGCCCGGCGGCGATTGGCGAAGATGGCGACCCATAATTACCGGGGAACCGCATGGATAGCATCAACAACAACACAGCGGCCGATCCGACGCCTCCTTCGCCGCCGCTGATCCCGACCCAAAGCGGCACCTTGGAGCTGCATGACATCACCATCGTCGACAAGGTCAAGCTCAGAAAGGCGATTTCTGCCGCCGCGCTGGGCAATGCGATGGAGTGGTTCGACTTTGGCGTCTATGGCTTTGTCGCCTTTGCGCTGGGCAAGGTGTTCTTCCCCGATGCATCGCCCAGTGTGCAGATGATTGCCGCGCTGGGCACCTTCTCGATTCCCTTCCTGGTTCGGCCGCTGGGTGGCCTGTTCTTTGGCGTGATGGGTGACAAGTTCGGGCGCCAGAAGGTGCTGTCGATCACCATCATCATCATGGCGGCCAGCACCTTCTGTATTGGCCTGATACCGTCCTACGCGAGCATTGGCATCTGGGCGCCGATCCTGCTGCTGCTGTGCAAGCTGGCGCAGGGCTTCTCGGTCGGCGGTGAATACACCGGCGCCGCCATCTTTGTGGCCGAGTTTGCGCCCGACCGCAAGCGTGGCTTTCTGGGCAGCTTTCTGGACTTTGGCTCCATCGTAGGTTTTGTCACGGGCGCGGGTGTCGTCGTCTTGCTGCAAAGCCTGCTGAGCGAGGCGCGCTTTCTCGACTGGGGCTGGCGCGTGCCCTTCTTCCTGGCAGCGCCCCTGGGCCTGGTAGGCCTGTACCTGCGCCATGCGGCGGAAGAAACGCCTGCCTTCCAGCAGCAGCTCGACCAGATGGAAAAGGACGACCAGGAGGATGTGGAGAACCGCCCGCGCATCTCCTTCAAGGAAATCGCGACGCGCTACTGGCGCCCCTTGCTGGTGTCGGTGGGCCTGGTGCTGACCACCAATATCACCTACTACATGCTGCTGACCTACATGCCCAGCTACCTGTCGCACAACCTGCACTACTCCGAAGACCATGGCGTGCTGATCATCATCGCGGTGATGATCGGCATGCTCTTTGTGCAGCCGGTGATTGGCCTGGCCAGTGACCGCTTTGGCCGCAAACCCTTTGTGATCGTTGGCTCGATCGGCCTCTTGGTGCTGGCGATTCCCGCATTCCGGCTGATCATCAACGGCCAGATCGCGCTGATCTTTGTCGGCCTGTTCATGCTGGCCATTGTGCTGAACTGCTTTACCGGCGTGATGGCCTCCACCTTGCCTGCGATGTTCCCGACCCGCATCCGCTACAGCGCTCTGGCCGCCTCGTTCAACATCGCCATCATCGTCGCCGGCCTCACGCCCACCATCACCGCTGCGCTGGTCGACTCCACCGGCAGCCTCTACCTGCCTGCCTACTACCTGATGTTTGTCGCAGTCGTCGGCATCATCACCGGCATCTTCATGAAGGAAACCGCCAACCGCCCCTTGCGCGGCGCCACGCCAGCGGCATCCAGCAAGCAAGAGGCCAAGGAGCTGCTGATCCAGACACTGGACCATATCGAGCAAAGCGTGGACGACATCGACGCCGAGATCGCCAAGCTGCAAGAGCAGATCGCGGCGCTGGAGCTGCGCAAACAGAAGTACATTGACTTGCATCCGCGGCTGGATGGAGGAAGCTGAGGCGCAAGATCCCCGCGGGAGAAATGCAATCGGGCACAACGACATGGGGCCGGATCTGCGGGGCCACAGCACACCCGCATGACAGGGTGCGGGGCTGCCCAGGTAAGTCTTTGTGCAATCGCGTTGTAGGGGATTAAAGAGAGTACTGTGGGTGGAGGCGATCTATCGTGATTCGCCACCATAGACCGGAGGTCTATATGCTTATGCACCCTCGTCCAGATAGAAAGCCCACGCTCTGGGAGCATGTGAAGTCATTCTTCTCCGTCAGAAAGCCAGCGCAAGTGGCAGTCGTTGATCCTGGCAAGAAACTTCCCCAAGCGCCTGAAAAACCAGATCGCAACGCGACGGTGTTCCCTGGCTCAGGCGACTTCTAAAGTGCGCTGACGCAGCCATGACTCTCGCAAAAAACCGTCTTCAACCTCCGCTGGAGGATGATGGCCCCATTGAAAGATGGGGAGAGTCACCTGGTGTCCGATGACGACCTGGTATTGATCCTTCGACCCTTTCGGTAGATCGGGCCGAGCAGGAGACGCCTATGCAACTGCTCAAGAAAAGACAACCCAGCCATTGAAGCCACCCGTGCTTGGGCGGCATTCCCCTGACGCTTCCTAGACAGGAGGTCACTATGTTTTCAATTCTTTTGTACCAACGAAACATGGAGTTCTGGCGAGATCTGCGCAACATCTGGTTGATGCCGATCAACCAAATTTCTGCTTTTCGTCCTGAAGTAAAGAGCCCACAAAAGCAGCCGCCCAAAGACGGGCAGGCACAAGGCAAGAAACGCAAGTAGGCCTGCTTGTCGTTGCCAGAGACCGCCATTGCGGCGGTTTTGGGTGTCCGGGCCACCGGCGCCGGCCCTGGCGAAAACGGGGCAAATCAAAGCATCGCTGAGTCGGTGCTTTTGTTTTTATGGCTCCCCCAGCGCTTGGCGCCATGCGAAAGCCCCACCCGCAAACTCAGCCCAAACGCGGCGCGGCGCGCAAGGTGATCCAGAAAAAAGACGCTAGCAATGTTTGCGATCGCACAGACACCCGGCAGCAGCGGGCCTACGCTGCAAGCACCTGCACGGCCATTGCCCAAGGAGACTGCTGCCATGACGCCCAATCGCAACGATCCCGACCCCCAAGCACTTGCGGAACAAAAAAGAGACTTCACGGCCGAAGGCGCACCCGCGCCTGACACGCTGCCATCGCCCCCTCCCCCGCGACTCGGTGCCGGCGATGGAGCCGCGCCGCTCACGGCCAAACTCCATCGAGCCACCTTGACCCTCAAACGGGAGTCACGGGCGCGTTAACGATGGGCAAGCGCTGTACCGGTTGAACCGCCTACCGGTGTCAGGACTCCTGCACGTCCGCGCAGCGCACCGGCTGGCCCCGCAGCAGGCCCTGCATGCCTTGCAGGCGCTCTCCGATATGCAGCCCCTGGTCGTCGATATGGAACTGCCGCAACTCGTTGGAGTGCGCGCTGTTGCGCAACTTGACGACTGCCATGACACGTTGCAGACGGCTGTCGACTTCGATGTAGCGCTGCACAATAATGGCGTCGGTCAAAAAAGCCGAGCCATAGGGCGAGAAGCGCAGATCACCATAGCGGTCTTCCAACTCGGAGGTCATCAGTACCGTGGCACCCGTACTGGCGAGAGCCGAGACCAAGCGTGACAGCGACTCGCGGAATTCCTGCTTGAAGGTCGGTGCCAGCGCCAACTCAAAGCCCGACAAGGAATCGATGACCACCCGGCTGGCCTTGAGCCGGCGTATCTCGGCAATCAGTTGCATCGCGATCTCATCCACCGACAACGACGCCGCACGCGTGTCCACCACGGCGACCTGTCCGCTCTTGATCAAATTGGCCAGCTGCACACCGCGTGACAGGATTGGCCGCTGCTCAAAGGCGGCGATCACGCCGGTTTCGCCGCAGCGCGCACCCTCGGCCAGGAAAGCTGCGGCAAGGATGCTCTTGCCCGAGCCCGACGGCCCGGTCACCAGCAAGGAGTAGCCACGCGGCAATCCGCCGCCCAGCATGTCATCCAGACCTGGCACGCCCATCGCCAGACGCTTTGCAGCAGGCTGCTCCACGGCCGCTACCTGTAGCGGTGGCGGCGCAAAAACCTGCAGACCGGCCGGACCGATGCGGAAGGTGTGCAGACCCGGCAGGGTCGGCTGGCCACGCATCTTCATGATCTCCATCTTGCGCACCATGGAGTTGCCCTGCACGCTTTGGCGCAACCAGATCAAGCCATCAGAGACGGTGAAAACGGGATTGGGATCGCTGTCGGTGAAGTACTCGCCGATCAGGAAGGTGGTGGCCTGCCAACTGGTCATCATCACGCCCAGGCTCTGGATGAATTTCTGCAGGCTGATGAAGCTGTGGCCTTCCCCCTCACCGGCCAGCACCACCGAGCGAAAGGAGTCGACGAACACCAGACCGGGCTCGTGTTTCTCCACCTCAACGGCAATGCGTGAGAGCACCTTGTCGAGATTCCCACTGCTCATCTCCTCGGCCAGGTTGATGAAGCGAATCGCGCGGTTGAGCTGGTCGAGATCGAAGAAGTCGAATTGCTGCTGGTAGCGCAGCATCTTGATGGGCGGCTCGCCCAATACCGTGAAGTACAAGGCCGGCCGCTCGGGCGTAGCCAGCGCGAACATCATCTGGTGTGCCAGCGTGGTCTTGCCACAGCCGGGCGGGCCTGCGATCAGATTGAAGGAGAGCTCGGGCAGCCCGCCACCCAATACCTCGTCCAAACCGGGCACGCCCGTCGCCAGACGCTTTATGGTTGCTTTGCCTGTTTTCATGACGATGGGTCCTTGGCGGCTGAGCCATTAAATTTGAGCGGGTGGATTAACTCGCCTGTGGGGTGAAGCAGGTGTTCCGCCAATCTTGCACCGATCAGCTGCGACAGCAGCTCTATAAAATGCCGTCCAAGGCTTGCTTGCACTGCAGCGGCCTCTACGGCATCGAGCGCGAGGAGCATGGCTTGCAGTTGGGTCAGGTCGATCCCACCCAGGCTGGTGGCTTCATATAGAGGCACGAGGCTCGGGTGTTCCCTGCGGCTGAGCGAGAGCGCCCGCCTGAAAAGACCGGCCACACCTTGATGGCCGATCACCGGAGACAAGACGGTGAACGCGCGCTCCCAAGCCTTCTGCGCAGCATCGGCGACTGCGCACGCAGCCGTGCCACTGCCCTGCACTGCAGACGAATCGGGCATGGCCTGGGACGAACGCACCTGGGTGGACATGGATTTGGTATTTATGCACGCACCCGCGAATGCAGGTGGTCACGCATCATACGTGCTCACGCTGCCAGCCGGGCACATATTTGGATAGGCGTGTCTTTCAGCAGGCGGCTGGATGCATGCATGTGCGCACCAGTCTCAGCCTTGGTCTGGCCAGCATGGCATGCCGAGCGCCGCAGCCTACGGCCCCAGGAACAAAGCGGACTATACTGTCTCGACTGCGCTCCCCACTGGGGTGTTCGCCAGTACGCTGGACTATCGCTTTCTTCCGTAGAGAGGCATCCGTGGTCACTGCCTACCATGCTCGAGGTAATCTGCTGTTGGCCGCCCTGCCTGAGCATGAGCTGGCCCATTGGTTGCCGGATCTGGAGTGCATTGAGATGCCCCTGGGCGCTGTGCTCTACGAATCGGGCGGGCACCTCAGCCACGTCTACTTCCCCATCTCCTCCATTGTCTCGTTGCTCTATGTACTGGCCGATGGAGGCTCCGCAGAGATTGCAGTTGTCGGCAAGGAGGGCCTCATTGGCGTCTCGTTGTTCATGGGCGGGCAGACCACGCCAAGCCGTGCCGTCGTGCAAAGCGCCGGCCAGGCGCTGCGGCTCAAGGCCCACCTCATGATGACGGAGTTCAATCGCGCCGGTGACGTGATGCATCTGCTGCTGCGCTACACCCAAGCGCTGCTGACACAGATGTCGCAAACGGCGGTGTGCAACCGCCACCACTCCCTGGAACAGCAGCTGTGCCGCTGGCTGCTGATGAGTCTGGACCGCTTGGACGGCAATGACCTGATGATGACGCAGGAGCTCATCGCCAATATGCTTGGGGTGCGCCGGGAGGGTGTGACCGAGGCTGCCGGGCGTTTACAAAAAGCGGGCTTGATCCAGTACCGTCGTGGCCATATCACCGTGCACGATCGTGTCGCCATTGAGCAGCGCACCTGCGAGTGCTACGCCGTGGTCAAACGGGAATACGACCGCCTGCTGCCCATCCCGGCATCGGACTGAACGCGCAGCGCCAACGCAGCGGAACCTGAGGCGCCCACAAGCCCCATCCCGACGCAAATTGGCGGTCAAGGCCGGGCGCCCCCGACGAGGCACCCAATCTCACCCAGTCGCAGCCAGTACCGGCATACGGTAACGATAAAGAGCGATGTAGCAAGTCGGGTGTTTGCGGCCCTTATTCGCGCATTGCGTGGTGGCTGACGAATACCAGCCCTTTGCCAAACACGGCGCGAATGGGCAGCGGCATGCCAGTGCTCTGCAAAGTCTTACGCCTGAGGCGGTTGAGCTGCGACTCAATGCGATGGAAGCCATCTTCCACATAGGCATAGCCCATCGCATCGAGCAGTTCCTTCTTGCCGACGATGTTTTCATCGGCCGCATACAGATGCACCATCAGCTGGAGCTCACGACTGGTCAGCGGTATCGAGTGTCGATTAGGGGCCACCAGCCGAGCTGCCGCCTTGTCGAGCTGCCAGGCAGCAGGGCTCCCGTGAAGGGCATGTTGCACGGGCGCAGCCACCGCTGCGGCCAGGGGCGGCTGCGCGCGCAAGCTGGCGGCCAGGGCATGCAGGTCCTCAGGCTCCACAAAATAGCGCAATGCACCGGTGGTCAATCCGGTGATGCAGTGGCACTGACTACTGCGTGCCGTCAGGACAATCACCGGTATGCACTGCTCCGCCAAACGCTCGATGAGGCACAACTTGTCTTCACGCGGCAAGCTCAGATCTACAACGACCAGATCGGCCTTTTCCCTCAACAGCGTTATATAGAATTTTTCGACGGACTCTGCACCCCAGGCATGGACGCCTGCTTGTTCCAGGAAGTTGCCAATATTCAGCCGAATACCCTCATCTTCCTCAACAATGGCAATTGTAAATTTAAAGGAATTAGAGTTTTTTTGCATGATCGTCATTATTAATTATTAAAAAATATCGACCCATACACGAACATGTATTGATGCCAAAAGAAAAGCGCTTGCATCTGATTCATCTACGGGATTACCCAGACCTCATCAGGTATTTTTGGAATGCACCACCCCAACCACCCATGCAATACACCTGAACACCCCTCAAAACGATCCTTTCAAATAAAACATCCTCCCATCTGATCTCCCATAAAAACAGGCACCCCATCCATGTCGGCTCTGGGCACTACGGCTTACACCCCCAAGGCGTCAGCTTTCCTACTCTGCTGGGGATGCCAAAAATTTAAGCCGCTCCGCCTGCAATGAAATGACAAGATCCCGGACTGACACATTTTCTGGAGAGAGCGTGCTTTGGTGCGCCACCAAGGTATCTCCACCCATGGCGCCTTTGGATTGGTGAAAATTTATAGAGGAATTCTGCATGACCATGGAGAAATCATGCGCGGCCTCCGCCGTTGGCTTAATGGATAGTGGCCGTCTCATCAATGCTCCTTGAAAATATCTTTAGAGCCGCTAACTCAACCCTTGATACGTCGTTGCCCTGCCTTGTCGTACTACTGTACTGCCTGCGGCAGAACGCCTAGTCTCAACCGCAAACCTTCGGTTTGCTGGGTCGTGTTACCGGCTCTTAACCTCGGTGAAAGGCTTTCACCCACCCCGCGCAGCAGCGAAGCATGGGTTGCAGCGCAGACACCACCCACCCATTCACTCATGGGCATCCTCAAAAAAGCAGGTACGGCAGCAACTTGTGAGGACCCGTCAGCGATTCACCAGCTGCCAATACAATATGTTGCCAAGGCTACAGGTAGCAATGATCTCGGTCTGTGCGCTAGCCAACAAACTCTATGGAATCCCCAGGGGTCCATAGCTTTCCCCATATGTGAATCTCCCCCGTGCAATCGCTTGGGCAGACGCAGCAAATCGGTGAACAAGGACGCCATCTCCCTGTTCACCGATCGAGCCGCTTGGAGGCGGGGTTTAATTGAGCAAGGACTTGAAGGTCAGCGTACGCACACCCGCTGCGGCCCGCACGAGCCACACGCTTCCGCCATCCTCCACACTACCGCCGTTGACGGCAGAGGGCATTTGGTAGCGCAGTTTGGGCAGACGCCACACCATCTCGGTCAGATCCGACGGGTGGCTGGCCTGGAAATGGACGATCCCGCTGCCATCCATTTGCTCGCTCCACTGCACCTGCTCGCGCTTGGTCATGAAGTCGGCCAAGCGAGCCATGTTGTACCACTGGAACCTGGTAGTGCCCTGGGAGGCGGCATACGTCTGCAAGTCCTTCATCACGTCAATCCAGTCATAAGCGCCAGGCGGGTGCGCGTAGACCATGCGAACCGTGTTCTGCGTGATGCCGAAATCAACCAGGGAGTGGTACCAGTCGATGACCTCCACTTTAGGCACGTTGTACTCTTGGAACTCCTCGAAAGTGGCGTAGTTGCCCATGGGCGTTACCGGGACCACCCACAAATTGCCGTTGCGCAACGCGCCATCGCGGTACTGACGCGTCACGCCCAGACCGGTATGACCGCCAAAATAGACGCCCACCACGCCCTGCTGCTCCAACCAGTCCATCGCCCAACGCGGATTGTTACCCTGAGGGGCTGAGTAGTCCCGCGAAGGATGGCCCAGCGCTCCGGCGACCGATTGGCGATTGAGCACCAGGTACTGGAGAAAGCTGCTGCCATTGGTTTCACTGGCGTTCAGACCGTAGTAGTCGTGAATCCATCCGCCATGCGAACCCACGGCATGTCCCTTGGCGCGCATGCGCCGCAGAAAAGCTTTGGCGGTGGTGTTGTTATTGAGATCGAAGCCCAGCTTATCCCCGAAATTGATAGTGTCGGGACCTGCAGTGATGTGGATGCTGGAGGAGCCTGTATTGAAGATTCCAGCCTGTTCCAGCGCGCGCATCGGCTGCTGGGCCTCCATCGAGTCCAGATGCCAGTTGAAGACCATGCCTGGCACACCATTGGGCACATTGGCCAGTTGTGCGCTGCCCAGCACATACTTGGCGAAATACTGCAACATGCCGTGCATGGGCAGGGCATCGGTACGCCCTTTGAGGTAGGTGAGCGGCAGGTTCACAAACATCACGTGCCCGGCTCCGTAGGCCTTGAGGCCTGCAACCAGGCCAAATTGGGGCGAAGCCGCCAGCGCTGTTCCGGTATAGGCGCCCTCTGTGACGTAGCTCGGGTAAATCAGATAACCGAGCAGGTAACCGCTGTAGGCCTGCAACACATCCACCGCGCCAGCCTCGGCCCCTTGCAGGCTGTCGGTTTTGGCGCGCTCAGCAGCGCGGGAAATACCTGTGGCGGGCGACACCACGCTCGCCTGTGTTGGCTCAGCCCCGCGTCGCACACGCCCGAAGTTCACCCGCACTGCCCGTGAACGGCTGCGGTCGCTCGCTCCAGCATCAGGCATGGGCAGCATCTGGAACTGTTGGGTATCGAAGGCTCGCACGCCGCCGGGGTCGGCAGGACTGACCGGCGCATACATGGCCTCCCCGTCCTTGAGCCCCGCTGCCTGCAACAACGGCACCTTGCCGCTGATCTTGCCCAGCGGCTGCGCCACGCGGGCAGCCGCCTGCCCCAGCCTTGTGACGATCTGGGCCGTGGCCAGAGGTCCTGCGCTGCTGCTGATGGAGGGGCTGCCGCCGCGGGCGCTGCTGGTCGGCGAAGGCGACGTGGTAAACGGCTCTGACTTGCCCGGCGGAACTTGCAGCTCACGCAATGTGCTGCGCATGGCCGTCACCGGCCCCAAGCCCACCGTACGGTCCAGGTACTTGTCGTACAGCACATAGTCCACACCGGCAAGATCACTCAAGCGCGATTTGGGAATGGGGTAGACCGCCATGCCGTCGGAGCGCAGGGTCAGAGCGCCGAAGTCGAAAGTGAGAAAGGTCTTTCCGCCTTGGTAGGTGAAGTCGTGTATCGCAGCCACCACCGCATCGGTGGCAATGGTGTGCAACTGGTCGGGCAGGACCAAGCCGGCATATTCCAGCGCGGTCTCTGTTCCCATGGTCAGGAACTGCGAATCCGTTATCACCGTCATACGCACGCCAATCTCGGAGGCCGCGTCCTTCCAGGCTTTCACCCCAGGCTCTGCCTCCAAGGTACCGTCGGGGACGAGCAGCAGCAGTACCCCCGAATCTGGCGCCACGGCGACCGGCTGGGAGCGTGCGGACACGATGTCCTTGCTCTCTGCCCGTTGGCTGATGCCGCTCCCCCCCAGCACCAGAACCATACCCACGGTCAGCCAACACGCCCTGCGCCACCAGTCTGCGTGCCGAGCGGGCAGCATGAGCGCGTCCGCCTTGGGCCTCCTGGATCTGATCATTTGGATATCGGCGCACATGGCATCTCCTTAGTCAGCCTATCGCTGAACATCAAACCCGAAGCCCGGGCAGGCATTGCAATCCGCGTCATTGCGCCGGATGGGGCGTGTGACTGACGAAATATCCGTACAGACCCAGTTGGATCACCACCTGAGGCAGAAAGGTGGCCAGCAGATAAAGAGGGAGCACCATCAGGCTGTTGGTGTGGACCAGCAACCAGGCAATGGCACCGGCCTGCAGCGGCACGCTGAGCGCCACCAGCGCCAACGCATGAACAGTGGCCATGAATTGGCGGCCCAGTGGCAGCGGAAAGATGTAGAGCACCAGCGCATGCAGCAGCGGTATGCACCACAGCAACCCCGCGCCCAGCATCAACAGTTGATTGACCACCGCCTGCGGGCTCATGCCGCTACCCGGTGGCAACCACAGCCAGCCCAGCACACTGGCGGCACACAGCAGTCCGGCCAGACGCAAGAAATAGCGCAGAGGCAATCCGTCCTGGGGCAGCAGGTATGAAAACAGCCACAGCACGCCCGCCAGATAGCCCGTGAAGATGGCCGCCAGCGGGCCAGGCGCGGGCATGGGTAATTGCACCACCACCAGGGGCAGCGAGATTCCTGCGACATCGGTGGCGCCCCATGCAACAAGCTCTGCGGAGCCCAGGCCTAGGCGCGGCCAGGCCCAGGCAAGCATGTGGTGCCAACCTCGCATGATGCTGTCATGTGCAGCCACCACCAGGCCCTGCGCCACCACGAGCATGGCCAGCAGCGCCAGCGTATCGCGCAGGCGCCAGACATAGCTGCGCAATCCGCGTGGCTGCACGGTGAGTGGAAAGCGCGTGGAAGAAGGGGTGCGTGGCATAGTTCCATCCCACGTCAGAAGTCAAAGAACAGGCCTACAGATGCCCCTGTGCGCCGGTAGTACGGATTTCGGTAGTACTGCAGCGCGGCGACGAAGCCATGGTCCTTGGCGAGCCAATGGCGCCACAGGGGGATCACCTCGGTGGAGCTGAAGCTGACGCTACCGCCCGCTGGTATGCCTGCACCGGCCGGAAGATAGGCCTCCCGCCCGCGGTCCACCCGCAAAGACCACAGATCTTGGCCCCGCGTGCCCCACGTGAAGACACCAAAGCCACGCGCGGCATTGACGGCACCGGGCTGGGAATGGTTGAGCGCCAGTCCCCCCTCGGCAATCCAGCCAGCTGGCGCGTAGTAGGCGGCCGTCAGGCGCAGCATCACGTCCCGGTGCACATGGTCGCCGCTCAGACCCTTCATCAAACTTACCCCCGTGACCCAGCGCCGCTCATCCCCCCACTTGCGGTACCCGCCCAGATCGACGCGCATGCGGTACTGGAAATCAGCGGTGCCGCCACTGATACCGCCCATCACGAACCAACGCGGCGATAGATCGTGCAGCACCGACAGTGCGCCAAGCGTCCCCCTTTGGTGGAAGTGGCCTTGGCTCGCCAGTTCGGCATTGACGGTGGTCTCGGGGGCCACGCGGTACATGGCGCGCACATAGCCATCACGCCAGTCACCACTGGCACCCTTCAAATGGGCGATTCCAACGCCTGCTTCGATCTGACCGCGAGAGCCCGCCGTCTCAGGCAGTGGCGCCGATGCGGCAGCTTCCAGCGGGAGTGGCTGCGCAGCAGCTAGATCGGCGACGCCCGGTGCGACCTGTGCGGCGCAAGTCCCCCCGATGCCCAGCAGTCCGGTCAGGACCACCAGTTGCAGCGGCGGCGCGTGCGCAACCCACAAGGGCGATGAGGTGCGAGATGGGCGGTGCATGTGTTTTATCCAGGGTGTGGTCACGCGTTCAGCGCGGGCATTGGGTGCCGATGCCGCGCTTTTCCAGCGCAGCGTCGGCGGCGGCATCCAGCACCGTCCAGCCGATGTCGGGAGAAAAGGGCCGCACCGACCGCCTCCAGCAGGCCGCCTCGATCGGCGCCAGGCGATGCAGACCCCAAGCCACCAGCCCCCACGCGAAGTTGTCATCGGCGCGTCTGCGCCAGCGGTCTCCATACAGCGACATCCAGCCGGCCATATCGGCTCCCGCTTCGGCGGTCGACAGCACGCCGTTGTTCCACAGGTAGCTGCGCGCCAGACCGTGTGGATAAAAGCTCTCCCGGTCGTATTTGGGAAGTGCCGGCTGCCACACCCCTTCTTGGCGGAACCCTTGGTGCATGGCCTTCAAGAGCTTGTCGGCCTCCACCTGGTCGCCATTGGCACGCAGCGCCGAGTAAATCTCCGCGTTGTCCATCAGGTAATAGATCTCTTTGTCCTCGAAGACGCGATAGAGGCCGCTGGCAGGATTGCGTAGCCGCGTCAGCATGCCCTGGCTGGCGCGCACGGCGATTTGCGTGCTGGCCCGCATGCGCTGGGGAATCCAGCGCTTCTTTTTTGCCAAGCTGATCATCTCGATGACCGAAGCGGCAGTGGCGTCATCGGCATCGGCAGGCTTGCAGGCGTACCAGCGCTGCGCCTGGTCGCGGCAGAAGCGGTCAAAGCCTCCATCGGCACGCATGCGTGGCAGCAGCCAGTCAAGCCATTCGTTCAATGGCGCACGCACGTTGGCATTGGCTTCCAGCAGGATCACAAAGGACTTGTTGACGAAGTACGGGTCCACGATGCCGCTGTCAAAGGTCGTCATGTACGCCCCGTCGCCGGTATGGAAAGCCTGGAATGCTGGCGGCTCCTCGGCTGCAGATACCGGGGTGCCGGTCAGCACCAGCAGCAGCGCGCCGATGAGTTTGCGCACCCAGGGCGGCAACCTGAACATGAACCGCGGCGACCGAACCGGCACCACCTCGCCGCGCTCAACCGCTGCGATGTCCCCGTGCACTGACACGCCCGGCTGCAACAGCACTTCCCATCCCGTGACACTGCTGGGCTGCAGCATGCTGCCAGCAGTGCTGCCCTCGCCCAGGAAGACGCGGTGGCCTGCAGCGATGGGGCCCGAGAGGCAGTTGCCGCCCTGGCAGAGAACACTTCCCTCGCTGAACAAGGCTCCATGCAATGCCGCCCCCACGCCCAGCCGCGCATCACCATGCACCTTGACATGCCCGATCAGCAGTGCGCCCTCTCCCATGCTGAAGTCACCTGTCACCACCAAGTCAGCCCTTGTGGTGGAGTGGGCCTTGAGGTGCAGGGATCCGAAGTGGCGATGGTGCTGCGTAGGCAGCGCTGGCGGCGTTGTCGGCACCGGCGGCGCTGGCACCCTCTCACACCCGTTGGCGCCCGACTTCGCGATGGCGGCGATGGTGGGCGCCTGCAACTGGCGAAACCGGGAGCCTTCCGCCAATTCAATGCGTTCAGAGGCACGCAGCAAAGGCGGCAGCGACTTTCCCTGGCAGCGCAGCACGCGTTGTCCGAAAAAAGCGGACTCGCCCACTCTTGGCAGCAGATCTCCCTCGCCCTGGCCCTCCAGCTCCAAGGGCTGTGCGTCCGTCGGATGGCGCCATTCATGCCAAGCCGGCCAGAGGGGGATCAGAAAGGTCAACAGCGTGGCGCTCATCCAGGCAGTCACTTCCCAGGCAGGATACAGATTGAGTTCCATGGTGTGCTCACAATTCCCTGCCCGAGCGGCGATAGCGAACGGTTTTGTCCCAGATGAGTGGACGGTGCATCAGTTTGTCGACCACCCAGCCGTCCCAGGCTGCCTTGGACACAGCCACCAGGCTGACCACGAAGCCAACCAGCAACCATGGCATGAGGCGCAGCCGAGCGTGGTGGCCGTCGAGGTGCACCGCGGCGGCCACCTCAAAAAAGGCGGCAAAATTGCCCAGACAACCGCAGGCGGCGACCATCGTCAGCGCCAGCAGCGCTGTCAGCGATGCTGGTATCGCATCACCGCCCATCAACAAGGCCACCACCGCTGCCACCCAGCTGATCAACAGCATCGGAGCCATGGCGTACACACCGAGCAGCGCCAGTCCATCGAGGCGCGCCACCCACCCGACCGGCCCGCGCACGGTCAGACCCAGCGCATGTTTCGTCATCGCCTGGTTGTGTCCCTTGGCCCAGCGTCCGATCTGGCGAAAGCGCACGGACCAGTTCTGCGGAACCTCCTCGTGGCACTCGGCATGTGCCAAATACGCCATGCGCCAGCCGCGCAGCAGCAAGCGGTACGTGAGGTCTGTATCTTCGGCCAGCATGTTCTCGTGCCAGCCCCCGACTTGTGCGAGTGCCGACAGGCGCACTCCGCCCACGGTGCCACCGTATTGCGCCACGGCCCCCAAGCTAAAGCGCGCCTGCTGGTCGACCTGGTAGCCGGCCGAGCGCTCCAGATCCAGCAGCCGAGTGAGCAGATTCACGCCCGTGTTCTGCGGCACGACCCGGCCCATCACCGCCCCCACCTCGGGGTCCAGAAAAGGCACGGCAAGTTGTTTCAAGAGTTGCGGGCCCGGCAAATAGTCTGCGTCGAACACGACGATCACATCGGCCAGTTTCTCGCGCACCACGATGGCAGTGGCTTCTTTGAGCGCGGCGGCCTTGCCAGGCGTGCCCCCCACGCGGTGAAAGGGACGCAGGAGCGCCGGATGGCTGTCCGCATAGCGGTCGATGATGGCGCGCGTGCCATCTGTCGAGCGGTCGTTCATCGGGATAATGAGCAAACGATCGGAGGGGTAGTCTGCGGTCAGCAGACGCGAAATACAGTCCGCAATCACGGCTTCCTCGTTGTGCGCGGCCACCAGCACCGCCAACCTGGGCCAGGGCGCTGACACGATGCCTGCGTACAAAGAGCGCTGGCGTGCGAACATGCGGTGCAAGGTAAATAGGTAGTGGCGCGCGGCATAGATGGCCAGCAAGCAGGCGACGATGGCCAGTACGCTGTAGGCACCGTTCAACACCAGCTGCTGCGTGGGTGTCAGGGCAACCCCTTCGGTCTGTACGGTGACGGCCTGAGGGGCCTGCTCCGCAAGGAGGTCGGGCCCAGATGTGGGCATCTCAGGATTCGACGTAGACATGGCGCCCTCCCACTGCGGCGGGCTGGCATCCTCGTCGCTCCAGGCTCCCCGGCGCCGTCAGCCTGGTGGTGTCGATGCGGCAGCATCTGGGCAGCAGTCCTAGGGCATGGACGATGCCCTGCGCTGCATAGAGCCGCATGGGAAATCGCCCTATATAGCCGGGAATACCGTCGATATCGAAAAATTGATATTTCATTATCGTCACCACCTGTATATGCCATAGCGCGAAAAAAGAACGGCTCTCACCGTATGACCGATTAATCAGAGCGACGAGATTTCATTACAACGGCATCAATTGCCGCCCGCCTCTCGTCTACCTCAATGGTTATTGCCTGGACGCTCTGTCATCGGCAAAAATCTCTGACCAAGCGGTTAGTGCAACGATACGGCTATATCAGACGATATCAAACACATTAATTATTTTTTTACAAATAGTGAATTTTGAGAAGAGCATAAAAAAATAACTCTCAAAATGAGAGTATTTAATCCGAAATACCAAACCGCCAATTGCCGCACACTCAAAAATGTATGGCGCCACCTATTTGCGGCATCCCTCAATATGAGGATTTTTGATTTATTCAGAGGCAAGCTCGGTTTCAGGTACCGCATGGTCATGCGCTTTAAGGCGGCGGAATGCAGCAGAGGCGGCCATTCAGGCGGCCCCATGGGCAACCCCATGGGCGGCCTTCAAGCTTTTCGGACTTTATGAAAAATGTCTGCCGTGGTCCGAGCGCGGTCTCGGGTGATCCGCGTCCTGGCCATGGGCCGAGCGTTGCGCGCAGCGTGCTTAGTCAGGCAAGCCTTCGGGCCTGAGCATTTGGTACAACCTTCGCTCTATACGGTAGGCTGCGGTCCCGTCGCCAAATGAGTTCGCAGCAGCCTGCATGTCCCGAAAGGCGGCGTCGTCAGTGAGCAAATGGCGCACCCATTGCACGATGGACCTGCGATCGGCACCAACCAACCTGGCACAACCGGCCTCCAGGACTTCCGGGCGTTCCGTCTCATCGCGCAGCACCAGCAGCGGCACTTTGAACGTAGGCGCCTCCTCCTGCAGGCCACCGGAATCGGTGACCACCAGACAGGCATCGGCCAACGCCTGCTGCATGGCCAGGTAGTCCAGCGGCAGGCTCAGCCTCACATTGGCAAGACCGCCCAACAAACGATGCACGGGCTCTTGGATGAGGGGGTTCAGATGGACCGGGAACACCACCGTCAGAGCCGGGAATTCGCGGGCAATGTCGGCAATGGCCGCGCAGATGTTCTCCACGTCGCTGCCCCAGTTCTCCCGCCTGTACATGGTCACCAGGAGGTGACCGGGCTCCTGCACCTGGCGCTGGATGCCATGGTGCTCGCACGCCCACAGCTGGGCATCCACCACCGTATTGCCGGTCACCGCGATGTCCTTTGCGGCTACGCCTTCGCGTATCAATGCCCGTGCCGCAGCAGCAGTCGGGGCCAAGTGCAAACTGGCAATGCGCCCGATCATCTGGCGCAGTGCCTCCTCCGGGAAGGGGCGATGCAAGTTGTAGGTGCGCAGACCAGCCTCGACATGCGCGACCGGTACCCGGTGGTAGAAGCCGCCCAGGGCCCCCTGAAACGCACTTTCGGTATCACCTTGCACGATCACGGCATCGCATTGCGTCTGCGCCAGCACGGACTCCAGCTGCGAGCGGCAGCCGATGGCGAAGTCCAGCAGTGAGCTGCCGACCCTGCGCAACACATGATCGGGGCGAATCTGGAAGCACTCCAGCATCTGTGCGGCCATGTCACCGTGCTGCCCGGTATGCAACCAGATAGGCCGAGCCCAGCTGGAGCGCCGCAACGCATGGTAGACCGGCGCCAGTTTGATGATCTCCGGACGCGTGCCCGAGACCATCAACAGCTGAGCGACACCTGAACAGCTGGCCATAGGCATAGACTTGGTATTCATCGTTGCTCCGAGATTTGCTAACAGTCCGGTGCGCCAGCAGCGCCATGGCTCTTGCTGAAGATGGCACCGATACGGGAGTACGGGATGTACCCTGTGCACAGAAAAATGCCGCCGAGCCGGCCTGCGTCGCCGCCAGGCTTGTCCTGCCCCAACAGCTCCCAACGCAAGGCAGGAATGCGGCACTGCCGGCCATCACCCCTCTCTGACGGCGACGGCCAGCCGTTCGGCGCAGCGGCCCGCCTGCTCGCCGTCACGGGCCTCCACCATGACGCGCAGCACCGACTCCGTGCCGCTTGCCCGCACCAGCACCCGGCCCGCTGCGCCCAGCTCCGCCTGCACCTCTTGAGTCGCCCGGACGAGCAGTGCATTGCCTCGCCAATCCTGGCCTGGCCGCAGCCGCACATTGCATAGCGCCTGCGGAAAGAGCTGCACCGGTAACAGCCATTGCGACAGCGAAAGGCCAGACCGCACACAGGCTTGCAGCACCTGCAGTGCACTGACCAGACCATCGCCCGTCGTCTGTCTATCCAGCACCAACAGGTGTCCCGAGCCTTCGCCGCCAAAACTCCAGCCATGGCGGCCCAACTCCTCCAGCACATAGCGGTCACCCACGCTGGCACGCACAAAACCCACGCCTTGCGCGGCAAGCGCCTGCTCCACAGCCAGGTTGGTCATCAGCGTGCCCACGGCCCCCAGCACCTTTTCCCCACGCGCCATGCGATCGGCCACAATCAAATACAGCAGCTCATCGCCGTTGTACAGCCTGCCTGCGGCATCGACCAGCAGCAGACGATCAGCATCGCCGTCCAGTGCCACGCCAAAGTCGGCATGGCATGCAGACACCGCTTTCACCAACGCCTCAGGGTGGGTGGCACCCACGCCTTCGTTGATATTGAGCCCGTCAGGTGCACAGCCGATCTCGACGACCTCGGCCCCCAGTTCATGGAAGACCTTGGGAGCGATCTCGTAGGCAGCGCCATGGGCCGCATCAACAACAATCTTGAGCCCTTTGAGCGTGAGCGCATGATCGAAGGTGCTCTTGCAAAACTCGATGTAACGGCCAGCGGCATCATGCAAGCGGCGTGTCTTGCCCAGAGCCGCCGGCTCCGCCCATAGCGGCTCCTCGGCAAGCGCCCTCTCCACTTCCCATTCCCACGCGTCGGGCAGCTTCATGCCCAGACCGCTGAAAAACTTGATACCGTTGTCCTCAAAGGGGTTGTGGCTGGCACTGATGACCACTCCCAAGCTGGCGCGCTGAGCCCGCGTCAGGTAGGCCACACCCGGCGTGGGCAATGGGCCGAGCAGCACCACATCCACGCCGGCCGAGTTGAAGCCCGACTCCAAAGCGCTCTCCAGCATGTAGCCGGAAATGCGCGTGTCCTTGCCGATCAGCACGGTGGGGTGGTCCTCCGTGCGGCGCAATACACGGCCGACGGCATGGGCCAGGCGCAGCATAAAGTCCGGTGTAATGGGAAAGATCCCCACCCGACCACGAATACCGTCCGTACCGAAATATTGGCGCTGCATCGTCTCCCCCATTTGGATATGCGATAGCGTTGAGCTACAACCACTGCTCCCAGGCAAATTGCCCATGCGCAAGCTTAAATGGCATGGCAACCACACAAACTACGCCTAGCAGCCTCATGCCACCCCAGAGCGTTGGTGGCCATGAACGCTATCGACAACAGCTGTTACACCAGCAGGCACCCACATTAAATGCATATCAAAACATTGCAAACACACAATACATAATATTACAGATTGATAGTAGATCAAGAAATTACGCACCTCTCTCAATCCAAGAGTCCTCACGATTGGGGTTCACCTGAAGCACGATAAGAATAATATTTTTCTTAAAATATTAAAATTGACAGGAATAGTGTAGAGAATCTCACCAACTATTAATTCCCTATGCACTTATTCTCAGTATTTGAGAGTATTGCCAAATTTTTATGTGGATTTTCGTGCGAGGCAGCACCCAGCCATCCGGTACTGCAGCAACCGCTGTAACATCCACAGCCCGGGAGGTCGCACTGGCTGCGACACACCCATTGCCACTCGGCCAGGCAACCAGCACCATCAGAAGACACCCAAATGCCCGCTGCAAAGTGTGGGTGCTCAGGCTTTGCCAACTTGGAGCCGCCGGGGCAACGAATAAAAAACCGGGGCAGGTGTAATGTCGTACGCTCCGGCCTCGCACGATCGTCACCGGGTCTCAAGGGCACCACGGGAGCGGTGTAAGGAGGTAGGATGCGCGGCTGGCTGCTAGACAGCGGCCATCAAGCGCCCAAGACGAAGCGGAAGGCAGTAGCAGCTGCGGCCATGCCGCTATCCGTATGCGCTGTTCAAGCGAGTCATGCGTGATCGGACTAACAACAAACGGGGCAAACCGACAAGACGCGCTGCAGGGACAGGATCGGGAGGGCTGGAGGGTTCAGGCTCGAACCATAGAAAAAACCCCTGAATGCGAACACTCAGGGGTTTGCTTCTTGGCGGAAACGGAGGGATTCGAACCCTCGATGAGGCTCTACACCCCATACTCCCTTAGCAGGGGAGCACCTTCGGCCACTCGGTCACGTTTCCAATACAGCTATTCTAACCTGAAAATTTAGGCCGATTTGGAAACTTCTTCAGAATCTAAACCAAAAGCAGTGTGCAGGGCGCGAACGGCCAGTTCCAGGTACTTCTCATCGATCACGACCGAGGTCTTGATTTCGGAGGTGGAGATCATCTGGATGTTGATGCCCTCTTCAGCCAGCGCGCGGAACATGGTCGATGCCACGCCCACGTGGCTGCGCATGCCGATACCGACGATGCTCACCTTGCAGATGTTGGGGTTGCCGATGACTTCGTCAGCGCCGAGCTTGGGCACCACTTCTTCGCGCAACAACTCGACCGTGCGGTTGAAGTCGCCTTGGTTGACGGTGAAGCTGAAGTCGGTCTTGCCGTCCTTGCCGATGTTTTGCAGGATCACGTCCACATCGATGTTGGCGTCGGCCACCGGGCCCAGGATCTGGTAGGCAATGCCGGGGGTGTCAGGCACGCCACGGACAGAGATTTTGGCTTCGCTGCGGTTGAAAGCGATGCCCGATACGAGGGCCTTTTCCATCTTTTCGTCTTCCTCAAATGTGATCAGAGTGCCCGATTTGGCCTCTTCATCCAATGCAATATCCCAGGGCGTGAAGCTCGACAGCACACGCATTGGCACTTTGTACTTGCCGGCAAATTCCACCGAGCGGATCTGCAGCACCTTGGAGCCCAGGCTCGCCATCTCCAGCATTTCCTCAAAGCTCACGGTCTTGAGGCGCTGTGCGGCCGAGACCACGCGCGGGTCCGTGGTGTAGACACCGTCGACGTCGGTATAGATCAGGCACTCGGCGGCCTTCATGGCGGCTGCCACGGCCACGGCCGAGGTGTCCGAGCCGCCACGGCCCAAGGTGGTGATGTTGCCGTTCGGGTCAATGCCCTGGAAACCGGTCACGATCACCACGCGGCCCGCGTCCAGATCGGCCCGCACGCGCTGGTCGTCGATCGATTCAATGCGCGCCTTGGTGTAGCTGTCGTCGGTGCGCACCGGCACCTGCCAGCCGGTGTAGCTCACCGAGGGCACGCCTTCGGCCTGCAGCGCAATGGCCAGCAAGGCCGACGAGGCCTGCTCGCCGGTGGCGGCCAGCATGTCCAGCTCACGGTAATAGGACTTGTCTGCGCGGCTGGGTGCCAGCTCGCTGGCCAGGCCCAACAGACGGTTGGTTTCGCCACTCATGGCGCTGGGCACCACCACCATCTGGTGGCCAGCCCTTGCCCACTTGGCGACGCGTTTGGCGACATTGCGGATGCGCTCGGAAGAGCCCATCGACGTGCCGCCGTACTTATGAACGATCAGTGCCATTGAATATCACGATGACGAAACACGAAGCTCGGCGTTGATGCAAAGTGTTTTGGCACGCCGTCGGAATCGTACATTAGTCAGACCAAAACTGGCGGATTGTACCAATCGATGACATCTCTGTGGCGCTGTATATACCCACGGCCCACTTTTATATGGATTTGGTGGCCCCGCGTGGTGCAGCGCTGCAGCTGCTGCTGCAGTTGCGCCAGCTGTGCAGCGCTCGGCGTTTGGTCATGGGCCGTGCGCAGCCAGTAGCGCAGCACATTGGCCATGCGCGCCTCGCTCAGCGCCTGCAGCGCGCCGATGCGCGGCGGCGCGCCGGTGGCCTGCAGGTCGATCTGCGCCAGGTCATCGAGCAGCTCGGCCGCCTGCGCCGCGTTTGCGCTGCTGCGCGCCACCGTCTGCGCGATCTGCGGAAAGGCCTGCGCCAGGCCGGGCATCACCTGCTGGCGGATGCGGTTGCGTGTGTAGCGGGTGTCGGTATTGCTCGGGTCTTCCACCCAGGCGATGCCCAGCGCAGCCAGGTCAGCGCGGATCTGCGCACTGCCCAGGCCCAGATAAGGCCGCGCCCACTGAAGACCGGCGCGCTGCCACTGCGGGCGCATGCCCGCCAGGCCGGCCACCCCAGCGCCGCGCGACAGCGCCAGCACCACGGTTTCGACCTGGTCATCGGCATGCTGGGCCAGTGCGATGGTCTGGATACGGCCCTGCCCTGCATTGGCGCAAGCCAGCACGGCCTGGGTCAGCGCCTGGTAGCGCGCAATGCGGGCCGCATCCTCCGGGCTTTGGCCGGGCTGCGCATGGGCATTCACTGCCACCACCTGCAGCGGCACCCCCCAGGCCGCGCACTGGGCGCGGCAATGCGATTCAAACACCGCGGCTGCGGCCTGCAGCCCATGGTTGATGTGGAAGGCATGCACCTGGCCGGGAAAGCGCTGCAGGCAGGCCCAGAGCAAGGCGGTGGAATCGGCTCCGCCGCTGTAGGCCACAGCCAGCGGCAGTGCGGGCTGCCAGCCGTTCAGCGCGGCAACAATAGCGGGCTCAGCCATGGCCCGCGCCCCACAGCAAAAAGCCTCCGCGAAGGGAGGCTTGGCAGCAACGGCGCAGCATCAGCGGCGGCCGGCAGCGCGTATCAGTGCTCAGCCTTGGTGTCCGAGAAACGGCCATAGCTTTGCAGGCGCTCGTAGCGGCGGTCCAGCAGCTCGGCGGGCTTGAGGTCAGCCAGCTGGCGGAAGGCATCGCTCAGGCCGCGCTTGAGCAGCGCCGCCATTTGCTTGTGGTCACGGTGGGCGCCACCGACGGGCTCGTGGATGATCTTGTCGATCAGGCCCAGGGCCTTGAGGCGGTGGGCGGTGATACCCATGGCGTCCGCCGCTTCCTGGGCCTTGTCGCTGGTCTTCCACAGGATGGAGGCGCAGCCTTCGGGGCTGATGGTCGAGTACACCGAGTACTGCAGCATCAGCACCTGGTCGGCCACCGAGATACCCAGCGCGCCGCCCGAGCCACCTTCACCGATGATGGTGGAGATGATCGGCACTTCCAGCTGCGCCATTTCATAGATGTTGCGGCCAATGGCTTCGGACTGGCCGCGCTCTTCGGCATCGATGCCGGGGTAGGCACCGGGTGTGTCGACAAAGGTGAACACCGGCAGCTTGAACTTCTCGGCGGTCTTCATCAGGCGCAGCGCCTTGCGGTAGCCCTCGGGCTTGCTCATGCCAAAGTTGCGCAAGGTGCGCTCCTTGGTGTCACGGCCCTTTTGGTGACCCACTACCATGCAGGGGTTGCCATTGAAACGTGCCAAGCCGCCCACAATGGACAGGTCGTCGGCAAAGTGGCGGTCGCCATGCATTTCGACGAAATCGGTGAAGATCTCGTTCACATAGTCCAGGGTGTAGGGACGCTCGGGGTGGCGTGCGATCTTGGTGATCTGCCAGGGGGAAAGCTCGCTGTAGATGTCCTTGGTCAGCTGCTGGCTTTTCTTGCTGAGCTGATCAATCTCTTCAGAGATATCTACTGCGCTTTCGCTTTGCACATAGCGCAGTTCATCAATTTTGGTTTCCAGCTCCGCAATCGGTTGCTCGAAATCCAGGAATGTTCTTTTCGCCAAAATGATTCTCCTCGAGAAAAGCCGCAGGCAGCCTTCTCATAACGACCGACAGTGTAACCGCATGCGGCCAAACCAGATCAATCTGCATCCTGCCCCAGTGGCATGGCATTCTGGGAGCGCCAGATCAGCCAGGCCGCGACACTCGCCCAGGGTTGCCAGGCCTGCGCCACCTCGCGCGCATCGCTGCGGCTGACGGCCTCGCCCGAAAAATAATGGTCGCTGATGCCCTGCAGGAGCGCCGCATCATCAATGGCCAGCACATTGGGCCGCCCCAGATGGAACAGCAAAAACATCTCCGCACCCCAGCGCGCCAGCCCGCGCTGCGCCATCAGCTGCTCGATGACCGCGTCGTCATCGACATGCACCCAGGACAGCGCGTCCTTGGGCTCTTGCACAAACCACGCGGCCAGATCACGCAGATAGCCCAGCTTGCGCTGGGGCAGGCGGATGGCCTTGGCGGCCTCATCCGTCAAGGCCAGCATGGCCTTGGGGCTAGCCGACCCAAGCGCCGCCACCAGCCGCTTCCACAGCTGGCGCGCCGAGTGGTCCGACAGCTGCTGCCAGACCACCGAGCGCACCAGCAGCGCAAAGCCGTCTGCTTCGCGGCGCAGCATCTCGCCGGCATACAGCGGGGCGAGCCGGCGCATCACCCGGTCCTTGCGGGCCAGGTGCTTGCAGGCCACGGCCCAATCCTCCGCTGACAGCGGCTTGTTGCTGATACCAGGCATACGGCTAGACGCTCGGCTTCAATGCCAATGCCGGGTTCACACCACCCAGAGCGCGCATCAGGCGCCCGCCTGGACTACCGTCCAGGTCGTGCCTTGCGCAGAGTCCTTGAGCTCCACCCCCTGGGCCAGCAGCTCGGCGCGGATGCGGTCCGATTCCGCATAGTTCTTGGCCGCCTTGGCAGCGGCGCGCAGCGCAATCTGTGCCTCCACATAGGCCGCATCCACGCTAGCGCCCGCTTGCAGGTAGGCGGCAGGGTCGGCCTGCAGCAGGCCCAGCGTGGCCGCCAGCGCCTTGAGCAGGCCAGCCACCGCAGGCGACTTGCTGCGGTTGACCTCGGCAGCCAGCTCAAACAGGACCGCCACCGCTTCGGGCGTGCCAAAGTCCTCGTCCATCGCCGCCTTGAAGCGCGCCGCACTCGGGTGGCTCCAGTCGATGGCCACCGGCTCGGCGGCGACCAAGCTCAGCGCGGTATAGAGGCGCTTCAACGCATTGCGGGCGTCGTCCAGGTGCACATCGCTGTAGTTGAGCGGGCTGCGGTAGTGGGTGCGCACGACAAAGAAGCGGATGGTCTCGGCGTCGTAGCGCTTGAGCACATCGCGGATCGTGAAGAAATTACCCAGCGACTTGGACATCTTCTCGTTGTCTACATTGATGAAGCCGTTGTGCATCCACATCTTGGCCAGCGGCTGGCCGTGCGCGCCCTCACTCTGGGCAATCTCGTTTTCGTGGTGGGGGAACTGCAGGTCAGCGCCGCCGCCATGGATGTCGAAGGTCTCGCCCAGCAGCGCGCAGCTCATCGCCGAGCACTCGATGTGCCATCCCGGCCGGCCCGTGCCATAGCTGCTTTGCCACTTGGCCTCGTCGGGCTCGGTCGGCTTGGCGCTCTTCCACAGCACAAAATCCAGCGGGTCGTCCTTGCCGTCCTGCACGGCCACGCGCTCACCGGCATTGAGCTCGTCGAGCGACTTGCCCGACAGCTTGCCGTAACCGGCGAACTTGCGCACGGCATAGTTCACATCGCCGCCTTCTGTGCGGTAGGCCAGGCCTTTTTCTTCCAGCTGCGAGATGATGGACAGCATCTGCGGCACGTATTCGGTGGCACGGGGCTCATGCGTGGGCCGCTCGATGCCCAGCGCATCGGCATCCTGGTGCAGGGCCTCGATCATGCGGTCGGTCAGGCTGCGGATGGTCTCGCCGTTTTCCACGGCGCGGCGGATGATCTTGTCCTCAATGTCGGTGACATTGCGCACATAGGTCACCTTCAGGCCGCTGACGCGCAACCAGCGCTGCACCACATCAAACGCCAGCATCGAGCGCGCATGTCCCAGGTGACAGAGGTCATAGACCGTCATGCCGCATACATACATGCGGACATGGCCCTGCTCAATCGGAACAAATGACTCCAGCGCACGCGAAAGCGTGTTGTAGATGCGCAAACTCATGAAAAATTAGCGTGGTTGTGGTTGAGAGAGGGAAAGACGCCTGGCGCCCTACCCCGTTCCGCGTCCATCCTCTTGACAGAGGCTGGGGCACGGGTTTGGCAGCGCCTGCCTGGGCACCGCCGCCCGGCAGGAACCGCCGAACCGTGTATGGTAGCTGATGCCCGAGACCATGCCCTGCAAACCATGGCCGCCCGTCGTTCCGGGGCGCCAGCCCCCTCAGCTACAATGCGCTGCAGTATAAGCCTGCAGGCCACTTGCACGCGCCCAGCGCGCCCGAACCCTATGAAGTTAGTCAGTTGCCTTTTCTCCCCCCTGATGCCCCGTGCCGCCTTGCTGGCACTTGCGCTGAGCTGCGGCGCCGCCTATGCGGACGATTACTCGGCCGTGGAAAAGCTGATCCAGTCGGGCCAAAATGCCCTGGCACTGGAGCAGTTGGAGCCCAAGATCCAGCAAGCCCCGCGTGACCCGCAATGGCGCTTTTTGCAGGGTGTGGCCCAGATGAATGCAGGCCAGCGTGACGAGGCCACGGCAACGTTCGAGAAGCTGGTGCAGGAATACCCCGAACTGCCCGAGCCCTACAACAACCTGGCCGTGCTCTACGCCCAGAACAACCAGCTGGAAAAAGCCAGCCGCGCGCTGCAAGATGCGGTGCGGGCCAACCCCGGCTATGCCACCGCCTATGAAAACCTGGGCGATATCTATATTCGCCTGGCCGAGCAGTCGCTGAGCAAGGCCAGCACGCTGGCGCCGGCCCAGCAAGCCAGGCTGCAGCCCAAGATCAGCAGCCTGCGCCTCTTGGTAACCAGGGCCCAACCTGCCGCTGCTGCAGCACCCGCTGCCGCCGCGCCGGCTGCCCCAGCAGCGGCGCCCGACGCAAAATAGTAAGGGCCTTGCCTTGAATCTTGCACCGTTGGCCCTCAACTCGGTGCAAACGCACACCGTGCAACGCACACGATGCAACGCACACCGTGCACCGCCCAAGATTTGCGCGCAGCGCAGGATGTCTTGCGGACCCCGCAGCGCCCTGCACTGGACATCTACCGTATACAACGACAGAGGAAACCGATGCCTTCCAAACGACACACTCTTTCCATTCTGGGCGGCCTGGCACTGGCCGGCGGCATGTTGCTGACCAGCGCCGCACAAGCAGCGGACCAGCCCCGCGTGAAGCTGGCGACCTCGATGGGCGACATCGTGGTCGAGCTCAATCCAGAAAAAGCGCCCAAGACGGTGGCCAACTTCCTGCAGTACGTGAACGACAAGTTCTACGACGGCACGATCTTCCACCGCGTGATCGGCAACTTCATGATCCAGGGCGGCGGCTTCACCCCCGATATGCAGCAAAAGCCTGCGCGCTCGCCGATCCCGCTGGAGGCCAACAACGGCCTCAAGAACAACACCTATACCATCGCGATGGCCCGCACGGCGGTTCCCGACTCGGCCACCGCGCAGTTCTTCATCAATGTGCAGAACAACGATTCGCTGAATGCCCCCAACCCCGATGGCCACGGCTATGCGGTGTTTGGCAAGGTCGTCAGCGGCAATGATGTGGTCGACAAGATCAAGGCCGTGCAAACCGGCAATGCCGGCCCGCACCAGAACGTGCCCAAGACCCCGGTCATCATCAAGTCGGCCACCGTCGTCAAGTAAATGGCCCTGCCGTTGGCCCCAACCCGGCCAGCGGTGCCCTTCCCACCTTTCTCAACAGGAAACACACCATGACCAATCCACAAGTTGAACTGCATATCAAAGACCACGGCGTCATCACGCTGGAACTCGACGCAGACAAAGCGCCCAAGTCCACCGAGAACTTTCTGAGCTACGTCAAGAGCGGCCACTATGACGGCACGATCTTCCACCGCGTGATCAACAGCTTCATGATCCAGGGCGGCGGCTTTGCATCGGGCATGGACCAGAAGTCCACCCAGGCTCCGATTCAGAACGAAGCGCAAAACGGCCTGAAGAACGACCAGTACACCGTAGCCATGGCCCGCACCAGCGATCCCCATTCGGCAACGGCCCAGTTCTTCATCAACGTCGCCAAGAACGACTTCCTCAACCACACCTCGCCCACCCCTAGCGGCTGGGGCTATGCCGTGTTCGGCAAGGTGGTCAAGGGCAACGACGTGATCGACAAGATCAAGGCCGTCAAGACCGGCTCCAAGGGCATGCACCAAGACGTGCCCAAGGAAGAAGTGCTGATCGAAAAGGCTGTGGCCCTGTAATAGGCGCCTCCATTTGCATGGACAGCCCGACCGACACCCGCGCCGCAGACCCCCATGAGGCGCTGCGCGCCCAGTTGGCCACCACGGCAGTCCATGCCTTCGCTGCGCCCCCCGCCTGGCGCAGCATCGAATTCATCTCCGATCTGCATCTGCAACCCCAGCTGCCACAGACCTGGCACAGCTGGCAGCAGTACCTGCAAGCCAGTACGGCAGATGCGATCTTCATGCTGGGCGATTTGTTTGAAGCCTGGGTCGGCGACGATGCGCTTGACGAGGCCGGCAGCTTTGAAGCGGCCTGCGCCCAGAGCCTGCGCGAGGCCAGTGGCCAGCGCGCCGTCTTCTTCATGCATGGCAACCGCGACTTTCTCATCGGCGCGCAGTTTGCCGAGCGCAGCGGCATGCAATTGCTGCCCGATCCCAGCTGCCTCACTTTTCTCGGCCAGCGCTGGCTGCTCAGCCATGGCGATGCGCTGTGCGTGGAAGATACCGAATACCAGCGTTTTCGTGCGGTGGCACGCAGCCCCGCCTGGCAGCAGCAGATTCTGGCCCAGCCGCTGGCCCAGCGCCGCCAGCTCGCTGGCGCCATGCGCAGCCAGAGCGAGGCGCGCCGCATGCGCGAAGTGATCACCGCCGATGTGGATACCCAGGCCGCCCTCGCCTGGTTGCAACAGGCCCAGGCGCCCACACTGATCCACGGCCACACCCACCGCCCTGCCCGCCACGCGCTGGATGCGGGCCACGAGCGCCTGGTGCTGAGCGACTGGGACACCGACCTGGAACCCGCCCGCGCCGAAGTGCTGCGCATCGACGCCGCCGGCCAGCAGCGCATCGCGCTGGCCGATTACCTGGCCCGGCCTCCACAGCCCGGCGCGCACTGATCCCATGGCCTGGCTGCACCGCACCTGGTCACGCCTGCGCGCGCTGGCGCGCCCCGTGCCCGAAATCCCCGCCGCCCTGTGGTTGCAGGTGCTGCAAAAATACCCGTTCCTCGAGGCGCTGTCGCTGGAAGAAAAAGCCAAGCTGCGCGCCTTGAGCGCACTGTTTCTGCGCCAAAAACAATTCTCGGGTGCCCATGGCCTGGTGGTGAGCGATGCGATGGCGCTGACTATAGCCGCGCAGGCCTGCGTGCCGCTGCTCCACCGGGGTGAGGCGCAGCAGGCCATCGCGCTCTACGATGATTTTGTCGGCATTGTCGTGCACCCGGGCACGATGGTGGCTGCGCGCGACATGCATGACGAGGCGGGCCTGGTATCGCACCGGCGCATGATGCTCGAAGGCGAAGCGATGCAGCATGGCCCCGTCACGCTCAGCTGGGCAGCCATTGCGCAAGATCCGCTGCAGCAAAACGCGCGCGGCACCAGCGTCGTCATCCACGAGTTCTGCCACAAGATCGATATGCGCAATGGCGGTGCCGATGGCTACCCCTCGCTGCCCGGCCATTTTCTGGGCCTGGCGAGCGCCGCCGAAGCACGCCAGACCTGGGAGCGCACCTGGGCATCGGCCTTTGCGGCCTTTGGCCATGCGATTGCCAAATCCCAGCGCTTTGGCGAGCCCGCGCCCTGGCTGGACAGCTATGGCGCCACCGCCCCGGCCGAGTTCTTTGCGGTGGCGTGCGAGGCCTTCTTTGTCAACCGCAGCCAGTTCGCACAGGAATGGCCGCAGCTCGACCGCATGCTGGCCGGGCTGTTCCGGCCGGACGCAGGCTAAATACTGACCTTAGCCGCGCTGCGCCTGCGTCAGAGCCTGCAGCCAGGCCATGCTGTCCTGCAGCTCTTGCGGGTGCAGCTCATGGCGGCAGGGGTACTCGTGGTACGCCAAGTCAACAGGCGTAGCTTGCAGCGCCGCGCGAATCGCATGGGCCTGCGCCAGTGGAATCACATTGTCGGCGGTGCCATGGCTGATCCAGGCTTGATGGCCAGCCAGTTGCGCGGGCGCGACCTGCTCGGCCGCAATCTCGGGCAACAGGCGGCTGTGCCACACCATGATGGCCTGCAGCAGCTGCGGCTGGGTCAATAGCGCCGAGAGCGACATGATGCCGCCCTGGCTGAAACCACCCACCACCAGCCGCTGGGCCGGTATCTGCAAGGCCTGTGCCGCCTCGGCGCAGGTCTGGGCGACGAGCGCGCGGCTGGCTTTCTCCTGCGCGGTATCGATGGTGCGGCTGCCGTCGGGGTTCACGCCAAACTGGAACCAGGCATAGCTGCTGGGCCCCAAGGTGTAGGGCGCGCGCAGGCTCAGCACATGGAAAGCCGGCGGCACCATGCCCGCCAGGCCAAATAGATCCTGCTCATTGCTGCCCACGCCATGCATCAGCACCAGCAGCCAAGGTGCTGGGGTATCCACCGCAGCGGCGCGGTACAGGTGGTGAAGGGGAAGGTTCAACATGGCAGCCCTGGTCAAAAAAATTGGCTGCATCGTACCGCAGCCCTGGCAACCATGGTGGCAACCACAGCAAAACGCGTTGCGGTGGGCGCCATTGCCAGCGACGGCAGCCCCCTACCCAGCGCTGATGGCTTATTTCTTCGGGTGCAGAGCCACCCAGGCCAGAAAGCGCTCCATGTAGCTGCGCAAAAACTTTTCGCTGGCCTCGGCCACCTTGCCATCGGCACTGATCAGGCCATCGGTCCAGCGGATAAAGCCCTCGGGCTGCGCCATCGCCGGCATGTCCAGAAACACCAGAATATTGCGCAAATGCTGCTGGGCCATCGAGGTGGCCGGACCACCGGTCGAGGTGCCTATGATGCCGGCGGGGATGCCGTTCCATGCGCCACTGCCATAGGGGCGGCTGGCGCCGTCCAACGCGTTTTTCAGGTAGGCCGGCACCGAGCGGTTGTGCTCGGGCGTCACAAACAGGATGCCGTTCTTGCTGCGCACCTTGTCTTTGAAAGCGGTAAATGCCGCCGGATAGGCGTCGGCATCGTCGTCGCGGTTGTAGAACGGCAGCGCGCTCAGGTCCAGGAACTCGAAGTCCGCCTGGTTCTGCACCAGGTTGACCAGGCCATGCGCCAGTTGCTTGTTGATCGAGGTCTTGCTGTTGCTGCCAACGATCACGCCGATTTGGGGTTTTGCCACAGTCATTCTCACTTTCAGGACATGCAGAGGATAGGAAAGCCTCTGGTTATACCCCTGCTTGGCGACAACCGATGTAGTCCAACGCGAACAGCGCGGCCATGGCCGCGCTGTGACTCAACGGCCCGTGCCTCGGTCGCAGGCCTGGCCCGCCTGCAATTGCCAGACCTGGGTGCTGCCCAAATGCAGGGCCGCTGCGGCAGTGGCCAGCGCCGGCATCTGGCGCTGGGCCGCCTCGGCGCTGCCAACGACCCACAGGCGCTGCTGCGGATGCGCGCAGGCATAGGCTTGCAAGCTCTGCGCATCCAGCAAGACACGGCTGCCCAGCTGCGGCGCAAACTGCGCAGCATCGCTCAGCTCCTTCTTCCAGTTGTCGGCCTGCTGGTCCTCGGTGCTCCAGTCGTCCACCACCAGCGGATCGGCCATGGCGGGCAGGTAAAAAGGCACTTCGTAGTACAGGTGCTCAAGCATCACCACGCGGTCCGCCGACTGCACCGGCAGGCTGCGCAGTGCGCGCCATTGGGCCTTGGCAGGCACAGCCACCGTGCCCAGCGCCACGGCCAGCGCCACACACAACAGCGCGGCCAACGCCGCCGTATGCCGGCCCCAGCGCTGCCAGCCAGCGGCTTGCACCAGCCGCACCACCGCATAGGCCAGCGGTGGCAGCGCAGGCAGCACATAGCCCACGATCTTGCTGTGCGGCACCGAGAAGAACAGCACGATGACGGCAAACCAGACCAGCATCAGCCGGTCCAGGCTTTGCACCAAGGTCTGCTCGGCCGGCCGTGCTGCTGGCTTCGCAGCCGATCCGTCCAGACGCCTGCGCCTCCAGCTGCGCCAGCCAGCAGCCAGCGCCCAGCCCGTCCAAGGCAAGGCGGCCAGTGCGATCACCGCACCATAGAACCACCAGGGCTGGGGGTTGTTGAAGCTGCTGCCGGTGTAGCGCTGAAAGTGCTGGGTGACAAAAAAGTAGTGGAAAAAGCCGCTGTGGCGCTCTTGCGCCATGAACACCCAGGGGCCGGCAATCAGCAGCACCGGCAGCCATGCCGCGGCATGCAAAGGCAGCCACCATTGGCGCCAGCGCCGGTCCCAGACCAGCCAGAGGGCCCAGACCATGCCGGGCAGCACCAGCGCAATCAGGCCCTTGGCCAAAAAGCCCAGCCCGGCCCAGGCACCGGCCGCAGCCAGCCAGCCCATCCACGCCATGCCCCGGATGCGGCCCGACGCCTGGCGCGCCTCCAGGGTCGCCATCGCAGCGCTGCAGATGCAGGCCGTCAGGCAGCCGGCCAGCAGCATGTCCATATTGGCGTACTGCGCGGCCAGGTAGGTGTAGGGCATGGTCACCAGCACCACGGCAGCAGCCACGGCTACCGACTGGCTGGCATAGCGTTTGAGCAGGGCGAACAAGGACATTGCCGCCAGCCATGCGCCCAGCAGCGACGGCAGGCGCGCCACCCATTCATGGACGCCCGCGACCTGCAAGCCCGTAGCAGCGAGCCAGTAGTACAGCGGCGGCTTGTGGAAAAACGGCAGGCCGTTGAGCGCAGGCGTCACCCAGTCGCCGCTGCGCAGCATCTGCAAGGCAGCCACAGCGTACCTGCCCTCATCCGGATCGCTGAGCGGCCGCAGCCAGGCCAGCGCCAGCAGCCACAGCGCTAGCAAGAGTGCCATGCGGACCTGGATCGACCAAGCAACGCGGGCAGGCACGGCCCGCGCAGAAGCGAGACTGTTCATGCCTTATTCCACCGATGCGGGTAGCGGCGATGGGCGTGGCGCTGCAGCGCCCTGCAGAGCCAGGTCAGCAGGATCTTGCACCACCGGCCCGGCATGCCGCCACAGCCAGCCGAACAACAGCGCGATCACCCCGCCCAGCGCAGCGCCGGCTGCAATATCGAGTGGAAAATGCACGCCGCAGTACACCCGGCCCCAGCTCACCGCCAGCGCCACGGCCACGATGGCCGCGCCGCCCAGGCGCAACTGCCGCAACCACAGCAGGCAAAATCCCAGGGTAAAGAGTGCGCTGGCATGCGCGCTGGGCAGTGAGCCCCGGGCGGCATGGTCAATATAGGCGGGGCTCAGCCCCATTACAAAGGGGCGAGGATGCCCCAGCCAGACGGCGAGCCGGTGCGCCAGCAGCACGGCAGCGGCGCAGCACAGCAGGCTGCCCAGCAGGTACAGGCGGTCCGCCGGCCGCTTCCACCACAGCCACAGCAGCGCCGCCCCGGCCAGCGCAACGCCGTCCATGCCCAGCCAGCGGGCCAGCGCCAACACCCAGGCGGTGGGCCCAAAGCCCCCAGCCATCCATGCAAACCATTGCAGATTCAATGCATCCATCGCAAGCCCCTCGCGCAGAAGGCCGCTCTGGATGGGAGTTCACCCGGCAACAGCGCAATCTGTAGGTGGGCACTGTGGCGGGCGGAGCTTACCGATGTCTTAATGCATAAAAAAAGACGATAAAGAATTTAAATGCGGCTGTCTTGCACGACGGCGCCGGCGGCGATAGTGATCACGCGCTGGCACTGGGCGGCAATGGCCCGGTCGTGCGTGACCATGATCAGGGTCGTACCCGCCTCGCGGTTCAGGTCCATCACCAGCTGCATAACCGCTTCGCCGGTGGCAAAGTCCAGGCTGCCGGTGGGCTCGTCGGCCAGCAGCACGGCGGGCTGCACGACAAAGGCGCGGGCCAGTGCCACGCGCTGCTGCTCGCCACCCGACAGCAGCTTGGGGTAGTGGGCGAGGCGCTGGCCCAGGCCCACGCGCTCGAGCATGGCAGTCGCCTGCTTGCGGGCATCGCGCTGGCCTGCCAACTCGAGGGGCAGCATCACGTTTTCCAGCGCCGTCAAATTGCCCATCAATTGAAAGTTCTGAAACACAAATCCCATCGTGCGCGCACGCAGCGCTGCCCGGTCGTCTTCGCTCAGCGCAAACAGGTCCTGGCCAGCAATCCGCACCGTGCCCACGCTGGGGGTATCGAGGCCCGCCAGGATCGACAGCAAGGTGCTTTTGCCCGAGCCCGATGCACCGACAATCGCCACGGTTTCCCCCTGCGCGATGCTAAAGTCCACATCACGCAGAATGGTCAAACTGCCAGTCGAATCCGAGACCGATTTACCCAGGCCCTGGGCCACCAACACCGCCTCAGGCGCCTGCGATTGAGAAAGCACTGCATCTGTCATGACAACCAATCTTTCCTCCAATGATCGAACACCCGTCACGCGACGCCGGTGTCTGCGCAGCATCGTAGCGTTGTCAATGATGACCTCCATCGCTATAGGTTTTACAGCACAGGCTGCTGCACCACAGGCGCCTGCCACGATTTTGGTGGTGGGCGACTCGATCAGCGCCGAATACGGCATTGCCCGCGGCACCGGCTGGGTGGCGCTGCTGCAGGACAAGCTCGAACAAAGCAAAAACGCAGGCGCCTACCAGGTGCACAACGCCAGCATAAGCGGCGACACCACCGCCGGCGGCCGGGCCCGCTTTGGCCAGCTGCTGACGCAGCACAAGCCCGGCATCGTCGTGCTGGAGCTGGGGGCCAACGATGCGCTGCGCGGCCTGCCGCTGGCCAGCACCCGGGCCAACCTGGCAGCGATGGTGGAAAGCGCCCAAAAGGCTGGCGCCCAGGTGCTGCTGCTGGGCATGCAGGTGCCGCCCAACTACGGCAGCAAGTACACCACGGACTTTGCCCAGGTCTTCACCAGCCTGGCGCGCGAGAAGAAAACCGCTGTCGTGCCCTTCTTGCTGCACGGCGTGGCCGATGTGCCCAACGCGGAAAAGAACTTCCAGGCCGACCGCATCCACCCATTGGCCAGCGCCCACCCGCAGCTGCTGGCCAATGTCTGGCCCGAGCTGCAAAAGCTGATGAAATAAAAATGCCGCCAGCGCGGTGCTGGCGGCATTTATGCGGCTAGCCCTACCCCTTAGAACAGGTTCTTAGCCAAAGGCTTTTTGCAGCGCTTGCGCCAGATCCTGCTGCAGGTCGTTGGCATCTTCGAGCCCGATCGAAAAGCGCACTACCGTACCCGGCTGCAGCTGGGACTCGCCCAGCGCGCGCATGCTGCTGATCTTGTAGGGCACCACCAGACTGATCGGGCCGCCCCAGCTGTAGGCCAACTTGAACAGGCGCAGGCTCTCGCAGAACAGGTCGATCTGCTGCTGGCTGTAGCGCGGATCGATCACCACGCTAAAGAGTCCTGCGGCTGCGCCCTGCTTGCCCGCCACGCTGCCCGCGCCACAGAGCTGCTGCCAATGCGCATGGCCGGGCGAGCCGGCAAAGGCTGGGTGCAGCAGCTGCACCACGGCGGGCTGCTCGGCCATGAAGGCGGCCAACTGCCGGGCTGCCGCATCTTGCGCGTGGTAGCGCAGCGCCAGGCTGGGCAGGCTGCGCAGCACGGTTTCGATATCGTTCACTCCCACGCCCAGGCCCAGGTGCATATGCGTGGCCTGCACCTTGCGGTGCACGGCTGCATCCCGCGACACGATGGAGCCCATCAGCACATCGCCGCCGCCGCTGGGGTACTTGGTGAGCGAATGCGCCGACACATCCACGCCCAGGCGGTAGCTGCCGTCGCCATCCAGGTCAAAGCAGTTGAAGGCCAGGCCCGCGCCCCAGGTGTTGTCCAGCGCCGTGGCAATGCCTTTTTCCTTGCACAGGCGCACAAGACCCAGCAAATCGGGGAATTCCATGCTGACCGAGCCGGCCGCCTCCAGCCACACCAGGCGGGTGTTGTCCTGGATCAGGCTGGCGCAATGGTCCACCCGCATCGGGTCGTAGTAGCCGATGCTGACGCCAAAGCGCTGCAGCTCGCTCTCGGCAAAGCCCTTGCTCGGGCCATAGACGTTGTCGGGCAGCAGCACATGGTCGCCGCTCTTGAGCAACGCCAGGCCAATCACCGAGATCGATGCCAGGCCGCTGGGCACCAGCACGCAGTGGCTGCCGCCTTCCAAGGTGGCAATGCGCTCTTCCAGAATGTAGGTGGTGGGCGTGCCGTGCAGGCCGTAGGTGAAGGCGCTCTTGTCCTTCCAGTCCCAGCTGCGCATTGCCGCCACGTTGGGAAAGAACACGCTCGATGCCTTGAACACGCCGGGCTGCGGCGCTGCAAAGGGCGCATCGGCGGTGTAGGGGTGGTGGATGATGCCGGTGATCGGTGCCTGGTGTTTGGGGGTGGAGCTCATAGCAAAAAAAGTCGGTCAGAAAACGGAACAGCTGCGGGCTATTGTGCAGCAGATAGGCTCAGCGCCAAGCCGCCGCCACCAAGCCCAGCGCTGCGGCCTCGGCACCCGCATCAAAGAAGCGGCTGGCCTGCAGCAGTGCCGCGCTGTTTTGCAGCGGCAGCCAGTCACCGCCTGCGCAGCGCTGCCAAGCCAGCGGCCCGGCGCCGCCTGCCGCTGTAGCGACTGCTGCCAGCCAGGCCTCCAGTCCCTGCGCAGGTGCCGGCCACCAGCGGGCTTGCTCGCCCAGGCTGACCAGCACAGGAAGCGCTGGCGCTGATGCGCTTGGCATCACAACGGGCGCATCCAGCGCCGCCAAGGCATCGCGTGCCCAGGCGCGCAGCCCTGCGCGGTAGCCCTTGTCGGGGAACTGCGCCGCCCATTGCTGGCGGTCCGCATCCATCGCAGCATCGACCGCGCTGGTGCCCAGCGCAGCGGCAATGCCCAGCGCCGGTTTGCGCGCCAATTGCTCCAGCCAGAGGCGGTAGTCGGCGCTCGGCGCTGCGGGATTCGGCGGGTTGATCAGCCATAGCCCCTGCACCGGCTTGCCCAGCGCAGCCTGCTGTGCCACCAACGCCTGGGCCAGGCGCGCGGCATCGCCATGGGCAACGACGACCAGGCCCTGTTCGCCCTCCAGATGCAACTGGTAGACAAGGTCTTGCAGCATCGCCAGTTGCTGGGCATCGCCCAGGCGATTGTCCTTTTTGGGCTTGTCGCTGCGCCCCAGGCCCAGCCAATCGGGTGCCACCACGCGGTCACCGCGCGCGGCCAGGCCAGCGGCCAGTTCGCGAAACAGCCCTTGCTGCGCCGGCAGGCCGGGCAGCAGCAGCCATTGCCGGGCAGCGGCGGCTGGCGGTGGGTTTTGGCCCGCGCTGTCTTTGGTATGCAGGCGCAGGCCGCCCAAAGCCGGCCACTCGCTGTAAAAGCAGCTGGGGCAGGCGCAGTCCAATGCGGGCGCAAACAGCGCATCGGGCGTGCGCAGTGCGTCGTCACGCAGCGGGTGGCTGGCCAGCGCCTGCTGCTTTTGCTGCACGCGGCGCTTGCCAAAAAATTCGGTGAGCAGGGCTGCAGCCTCGTGCGCCAGCACACCCGCGGTCACCGCCGTGTGGTGGTTCAGTGCAGCCTGCGCAAACAGGTCCAGCACCGATCCCCCGGCACCGGTACGCGGCTCGGCAGCGCCCCAGACCACGCGGTCCAGGCGCGCATGCAAGATGGCACCGGCGCACATCGCGCAAGGCTCCAAAGTGACATACAAGGCACAGCCATCGAGCCGGTAATTGCCCAGGCGCTTGGCCGCATCGCGCAGGGCCTCGATCTCGGCATGGGCGCTGGGGTCATGCACGCCAATCGGGTGGTTAAAACCCCGGCCGACGATCTGGCCGTCACGCACCACCACGGCACCCACGGGCACTTCGCCTGCCTCGGCGGCGGCACGTGCCTGCTCCAGCGCAGCGCGCATCCAGTGCGCGTCAACAGGCTGGGGGGGCAGCTGGCCGCCGGTGCTGGCGGGGACGAGGCTGTCGGCCATCGCCGTCACTCTTCGGCTTGTTTCAGGCGCTGCGCATCCTGCTGCACCGCCTGGTTCAGCTGGTCCTGCACCTGCTGCTGGATCTGCCGGCTTTGTGCATTCACATCTTTGCTGGTGTCAATCTGCGGCACGCGCACGCCTTCGACGGCGGCGGGCGCGGGCGCCTTCGTCACGCCCATGTTCTGCTTCATCAGCAGCGCCACAATTGCCATCACCATCAGTAAGCCTGCCAAACCCAATACCGCACGCATAGCATCCTCCCTCCATACCGTATGCGGTCTGATTATCGCGCGGCATCGCAGCCAGTGGCAGGCAAGCCCTGGTTGGCCTGCCACAGCTGCACAGCCAGCGCCCGGATCTCATCGGCCAGGTGCAGGCGCTGCAGCCAGTGGCGCGGTATGCCCTGCTCGCCCCAGAAGGCGCCGGCCAGCTGCCCGGTGATGGCTGCCGTGGTATCGGCATCGTCGCCCAGATTCGCGGCCTCCAGCACCGCGTCCTCCAAGCAGTCATGCCTGGCAAAGCACCACAGCGCCGCTTCGAGGCTACGCACCACATAGCCCGAACCGTGGATGTCGTCCCGGCTTTTGGCCAGGTAATGGCCCTGTGCAATCTGCTGCAGCTGGGGGCTGGCCAGCGGCAGATCCGACAATGCCAGCACATCGTGTTTGGGCCGCCCCTGCAACGCGCGGGCGATGGCGACCGCCAGCAGGCTGCAGGCATCCAGGCACTCGGCCGCGCCATGCGTGGTTTGCGAGCTGAGCGCTGCCTTGTCTTGCAGATGCTGCGCATCACCGCTAAAGCGCAGCGCCACAGGTGCTAGCCGCATGATCGAGCCATTGCCAGCGCTGTGCGGGTCGGTGCTGCCAGCCAGGGGCTCGCCAGTCAACAAAAACCGCTGCACCGCTTCTCGCGTGGTCATGCCAATGTCAAAGCAATGGCCGGTGGAACTCCAGTAGCCCCACTGGTACCAGTTGGCATAGCGCGCCATCTGGTCGGCCGGGTCGCAATCACCTTTGGTGACCAGGCTCTCGGCCAGGCACAGCGCCATCGAGGTGTCATCGGTCCACTGGCCCGCGCGCAGCGAGAACGGGCCCCCGCCCAGCATGTCCGTCAGCGGCACAAAGCTACCGCGCGGCTGAAACTCGACCGTGGTGCCCACCGCGTCACCGCAGGCCAGCCCCAGCAGTGCGCCTTGAAAACGGTCCTGAGTTGGCGTCATCACTGGCCTCCGGTGGGCAGCTGCGCGCGCGCCAACATGACGAACGCATCTACGCTATCTGCGCGCCGCGCCAACGCAGGCAGTTGGACGTGGTTGGTGTGTTTCATATCAGTTCTCTTGTCTCTGAGCCAGCCACGAGTGCGCAAACGCGGCCAGGCTGGCATGGGTGGAATGCAGTTGTTGCAGTGCCGGTCCGCAGTTGGGGCTGCCATCGGGTTCGCGCAGTACCAGTGCGCCATGGATGCCTTCGGGCAACCCTGCAAAGTTCGGTAGATAGTCATCCACCAAGGCCAGCGGCTTAAGCTGGGCCAGCGCTGCGGCTTTGGGGCTGCCGCCACTGGCATCGCTACCAGTCGCAATCACCCGCCCAATCGGAAAGCCGAGGGCCTGCAGGTTGCCAAGCCGTGCCTGGGCAAAATGGGGCTGCAGAGCAGTCAGGCACACCAGCTCAAAGCCGGCGGCCTCCAGTTGCTGGCATGCCGCGAGCGCACCGGGTACGGCAGGCAGGGCGGACCAGAACTGCGCATCAAAGCCTGCGCGAAACCGGTGCAGCGCCTCGCCGCTCAACCGCTCCACATCCCAGCGGTCTGCCGCCCAGTAGGCATGGGGGTTGCGCAAGTCAGGGTAGCGGCCAAAAGCACGCCGCCAGGCAGTGGCATAGGCCAGGTTGTAGTCGAGCAGCACGCCATCGGCATCCAGCGCCAATACGCGATGGCCGCTCATTCGTCCAGCCTCTGCAGGTAGGTCACGGGCACGGCGTCGGTCAACCAGACACCATTGTCCGAGCAATAGAACACATGGCCATTGGCGACCATGCCCGCCGCATCCACCCGCAGCAAGGCCAGCTTGCCGTGGCGCCGCCCAACTGCGCCAGCCGTCTCGATGCTGGCGGACAGGTGAACATGGTGGCGCTTTTGGCGTTGCAAGCCTTGCGCCAGGATCGCGTCAAGAAAACGGGTTGCCGTGCCGTGGTAGAGCGCATCCGGTGGGGTGCTGGGGACCAATTGCAGCTCGATGGTTACCGAATGCCCCTGGTTGGCACGGATGCGCTTGCCGTCCTCGCTGAAGGCAAAGCGCTGCTTGGCGCAGCTTGCCACCACTGCCTGCAATTGCACCGGGCTCATGGCTTTGCCACTGCGGGCCAGGCAGGCGAGCAGTTCGTCCGTATGCGCCCAGCCGGCCTCGTCAAGCTCAAGGCCAATGGTCTGCGGGCTGTGGCGCAGCACCAGGCTGAGCAGCTTGCTGCGGCGGGTCATGGTGGTGGACTGCTCGCCGACCGGGGTGTCTTTGGTTGGTTGTTCAAAAGTCATCATCTATCCTTTTTGTAGTTATGCATCTATTAGAGTGCAGTCGTCCAGCCTGCACCACACCTTCAGACTGTAAGTTGTATTGAGCAACTTAAATGAGTTGTACAATACAACTCGCTTTCCTATCCGTCAAGGTTTTTCTATGGCCTCCACCGCTGCCAGCCACCAACCCGTTGATTTTGTACGGCCCTATACCACCGTGGATGTGGTGATTTTCAGCGTGGTGGACGGGGCCTTGAAGGTCTTGCTGGTGCAGCGGCCGGTCTCAAGCTCCGAGCCCTTCCCCGGGCGGTGGGCGCTGCCTGGGGGCTTTGTCGACGTGGCGCAGGACAGCGATCTGCAGGCCTGCGCCAACCGCAAGCTGCGCGAGAAGACCAATGTCGCCAGCCCCTACCTGGAGCAGCTGGGCAGCTGGGGCGGGCGCAGCCGGGACCCGCGTGGCTGGTCGGCCACCCATGTCTACTTTGCGTTGATAGCTGCGCAGCCCTTGACCTTGGCCAAGGGCGCTAATGCGGCCGATGTGGCCTGGTTCGAGGTCGATGCCATCTGCGATGGCCCCCCTCTCGCCTTTGACCACAGCGAGATCCTGCGCGCTGCCGCCGAGCGACTGCGCGGCAAGGTCGAGTACACCTCTCTGCCCGCCTTTTTGCTGCCCGAGCCCTTTACCCTGCCCCAGCTCCAACAGGTGTACGAGACAGTGCTGGGACGGCCGGTAGACAAGAGCGGCTTTCGCACCCGCATGCTGGCAGCGCAATTTTTGCAGGAGGCTGGGCATGTCGAGGGGCCCTCCAACCGCCCGGCCATGGGCTACCGCCTGGCCGACCGCAGCGCGCCGGTGGTGTTTCCGCGCACCTTCAGCCCGCGCGGCTGAACCGGGCTGACCCAAGGACTAAACCGGGTCTGCATGGTGCTTGGGCTGGCACTGCAGTCAGCTTATCTCCGAGCGCAGCGGCCCTCCTGCAGCGACCTGAGATAATCCTGCCCCTATGTCCCTCCTGCCCCACCAGCTCGAACTGCTCTCCCCGGCCCGCGATGCCGATATCGGGATTGAAGCGATCAACCATGGCGCCGATGCCGTCTATATCGGAGGGCCGGCCTTTGGCGCGCGCGCCACGGCGGGCAATGACATCCGCGACCTGGAGCGCCTGATCAAACATGCGCACCGCTTTGGCAGCCGCATCTTCATCACGCTCAACACCATCTTGCGCGACGATGAGTTGGAAGGCGCGCGCCAGATGGCCTGGCAGGTCTACGAGGCCGGGGCGGACGCGCTGATCATCCAGGACATGGGCCTGCTGGAGCTGGACCTGCCCCCGATCCAGTTGCATGCCTCGACCCAAAGCGATATCCGCACACCCGAGAAAGCCCGCTTTCTGCAGGATGCCGGCCTGTCGCAGATCGTGGTGGCGCGTGAGCTGGATCTGCAACAGATCGCCGCCGTGCGCGCCGCCACCGACCCGGCCCGCACGACGATTGAGTTCTTTGTGCATGGCGCCTTGTGCGTGGCCTACTCGGGCCAGTGCTACATCACCCACGCCCACACCGGCCGCAGCGCCAACCGGGGCGATTGCAACCAGGCCTGCCGCCTGCCCTATGAGGTGCTGGACGCCCAGGGCCGCATCATTGCGCATGAAAAGCATGTGCTGTCGATGAAGGACAACAACCAGAGCGACAACCTGCGCGCACTGATCGATGCAGGGGTGCGCAGCTTCAAGATCGAGGGGCGCTACAAGGACATGGGCTATGTGAAGAACATTACCGCCCACTACCGCAAGCTGCTCGACGAGATCATCGAAGAGCGCGAGTTTTCCGAGGCGCCACTGGCGCGCTCGTCCTCGGGCCGGACCAACTTCAGCTTCACGCCCGATCCGGACCAGAACTTCAACCGCGAGTTCACCGATTACTTTGTCAACGGCCGCAAGGACGATATTGGCGCCTTTGACACCCCCAAGACCCCGGGCCGCGCGATCGGCTGGGTCACGAAGGTGGGGGAGAACTTTGTCGAGCTCGAAGCCTCCAGCGGCGACACCGTGCTGCACAACGGCGACGGCCTGTGCTACTACGACCTGCAAAAAGAACTGGTTGGCATGCAGATCAACCGCGCCGAGTCCGTAGATGCAAAGAAATCGCTGTGGCGTGTGTTCCCCAAGGACCCGATCGCCGGCTTCAAGGACCTGCGCAAGGGCCTGGAAGTGAACCGCAACCGCGACATGGCCTGGGTGCGCACCCTGGACAAGAAATCCAGCGAGCGCCGCATTGGCCTCTGGGCCCAGCTGAGCCAAACCCCGGACGGCTTTGCATTGACCTTGACCGATGACGACGGCTTTGTCGGCAGCGCGAGCCTGGTGCAGCCGCACCAAGCCGCCACCGACAGCGAGCGGGCCGAGGCCACCCTGCGCGACCAGCTGGGCCGCTTTGGCGCCACCATTTTCTCGGTGCACGACATCAGCCTGCAGCTGGACCAGCCCTGGTTCATCCCGGCATCCGCACTGAACCAGCTGCGCCGCGATGCCGTGGCTGCGCTCGAAGCCGCCCGCGAGGCCGGCTTTGTGCGCCTGCCGCGCGCGCTACCGGTGGAGCCACCCGCGCCCTTCCCGGAGGACACGCTGACCTATCTGTCCAATGTGTTCAACCAGAAGGCGCATGACTTCTATGTGAAGCATGGCGTCAAGGTGATCGACGCGGCCTACGAGAGCAAGGAAGAGGAAGGCGAAGTCTCGCTGATGATCACCAAGCACTGCGTGCGCTTCTCGATGAGCCTGTGCCCCAAGCAGGCCAAGGGCGTCATCGGCGTCAAGGGCACCATCAAGGCCGAGCCCCTGCAGCTGATCAATGGCAAGGAAAAGCTGACCCTGCGCTTTGACTGCAAGCCCTGCGAGATGCATGTGGTCGGCAAGATGAAGCGCTCGGTCATCAACCAGCATGCCAAGGAGATGCAGGAGTTCCCAATGCAGTTCTACCGCACCAGGCCTGCGGTGGTGCGTACTTGAGCAGGCCAGCCGCCCGCATCAAGAAAAAAGCTGCAGAAGCCAAGCTTTGCAGCTTTTTTTTCACCAAGGCCCAGGAGCTCAGGTCAATCCTTCGTCCCGGCTGTCCGCAATGGGCAGTCCCTTGATAAAACCGGTCAGGTGCTGGCCTCGGCGCTTTCGCGCGACTCCAGTGCACGGTTGATGCCCAGGGCCGCCAAGGTACAGACGGCACCCGACAGCAGATAAAGGCACACAGCGATCAGGCCGAACTTGGCTGACAAGCCCAGCGCCACCAGCGGTGCAAAGGCCGCGCCCACCAGCCAGGCCATGTCGGTAGACAGTGCCGCGCCGGTGTAACGATAGCGCGCCGAGAAGTTGGCGGTGACCGTGCCGGACGACTGGCCGTAGGACAGGCCCAGCAGCACAAAGCCGACGATGATGAAGATATTGTTACCGGTCACGCCACTGGACAGCAGCTTGGGCGTAGCCAGGCTGAACAGCGCAATCAGCACCGCCATCGCGCCCAGGGTATTGCGCCGGCCAAAACTGTCTGCCAGCTTGCCCGAGGCCACAATGGCCAGCGCCGCGCAGAAGGCCCCCAGAATCTGCACCCCCAGCACATGGGCGATGGGCTGGTCCGAATAGAGCGAAATCCAGGACAGCGGAAACACGGTGACCAGGTGGAACAGCGCAAAGCTGGCCAGCGCGGCAAAAGCGCCGATCGCCACATGGCTGCCCTCCTCGTCGATCAGGCGGGTGACGCTGACGGGTTCCAGCTCGCGCTCCTGCATCGCCTGGGTGTAGCTCTGGCCCAGCACCAGTTGCAGCCGGGCAAACAGGGCCACCACGTTCACCGCAAAAGCGACATAGAACGGATAGCGCCAGCCAAAGCTGAGGAACTCGGCCTTCGACAGCGCGCTGTACAAGTAGGCGAACAGGCCGGCAGCCAGCACAAAGCCCAGTGGCGCGCCCAGCTGGCCGATCATCGCGTACCAGCCTCGGCGGTTGCTCGGCGCGTTCATCGCCAGCAGCGACGGCAGCCCATCCCAGGAGCCGCCCAGCGCCAGACCCTGGGCAAAGCGGAACAGCGCCAGCAGCCAGATGGCGGTGCGGCCCAGTACGTCATACCCGGGTAAAAAAGCGATACCAACCGTGGAAACGCCCAGTAAAAACAGGGCCACTGTCATTTTGGCGGCACGTCCCCAGCGGCGCTGAATGGCCATCGAGATGGCGGTGCCGACCGGTCTGGCGACAAAAGCGATGGAAAACACCGCAAATGACAGCAACGTGCCATTGAGCTGAGAAAAGTTGGGAAAAAAGACGCTTGGAAAGACCAAGACCGCCGCTATGCCAAATACGAAAAAATCAAAATACTCTGACGAACGGCCGATAATCACCCCGACCGCGATCTCGCCAGGTGTTACATCTTCTTCAGAATGGGCACGGGGACGGGGATCAGCACCGGGGGTGCCGCCGACAGGAGATGCTGTGTAACCGAGACTACTCATACAAAAGCTCCTTCCTCAAGCTGTTACCGGCCTGCTGAGACCGTACCTTTACCAGGAGCCTAGCTGGGTACTTTCTGAGAGGGCGTAGGACAAAATGTCCAATCGACAGGCCTGCCTCTAGCATTTACATTTGGGGGGATTTTGCAATCCATGTTTATACCTAAGCGCGCTAGCCGTGCCCTTTCGCATGCCTGATCTCAACAAACTTCGCGGGCCCTCACGGCTCGTTGCGGCGTTACTGGTTGCCGCCAGCCTTGCAGGCTGTAATACCGTCGTTCTCAACCCTGCGGGTGACGTGGCGGCGCAGTCCGGCAATCTGGTGATCATCGCCACGTTGCTGATGCTGATCATCATCGTTCCGGTGATCGTGCTGATCCTCTTGTTCGCGTTCAAGTACCGCGAAAGCAATGAGCCCGCCGACTACGATCCCGAGTGGCACCACTCGACGGTGCTGGAGTTGGTGATCTGGTCCGTTCCTCTGCTGATCATCATCGCGCTGGGCGCCCTGACCTGGATCTACACCCACAAGCTCGACCCCTACCGTCCTCTGGACCGCATTGACGCCAACCGCCCACTGGCTGCAGACGTCAAGCCGCTGGAGGTCGAAGTCGTGGCCATGGACTGGAAGTGGCTGTTCATCTACCCCGAGCAAGGCATTGCCACCATCAACGAGCTGGCTGCGCCCGTGGACCGTCCGATCCGCTTCAAGCTGACCGCCACCACCACGATGAACGCGTTCTACGTGCCTGACCTGGCCGGCATGATCTATGCCATGCCATCGATGCAGACGCAGTTGAACGCCGTGATCAACAAGCCTGGCGTGTACAAGGGCATGAGCTCGCACTACAGCGGCTCGGGCTTTGCCGGCATGACCTTCAAGTTCCACGGCCTGAGCAATGGTGACTTCGACGCCTGGGTGCAAAAGGCCAAGACCGAAGGCGCTACCTTGGACCGTGCTGAATACGTGAAGCTGGAAAAGCCCAGCGAGCGCGATCCTGTGCGCCTGTTCAGCACCGTCGACAGCACCCTGTACCACGCCGTGCTCAACCGCTGCGTTGAAGCGGGCAAGATGTGCATGGACGAGATCATGGCCAAGGATGCGATGGCCAACATGAAGGCCCGTGCAGCTGCAGGCAAGAGTGTTTCGCTGATCCCTGAGGACGACGTGTGCACGGTGGCCAACGCCCCTGCCGTGGTCGCCTCCCTGGGCGAGCCAGCGCCTGGCACCCCCGTGGCGCAGTAACCCCATCGAGAATTTTCAAAGAGACTCAATATGTCCGTAGCTACAAACGTAAGCCATGACCCGCTCCTCGGGCGGCTGACATGGAATGACATACCGATGGTGCATGAGCCCATCGTGTTGTGGACCTTCATCGCCGTGGTCCTGGGCGGCCTCGTGGTCGTCGCCGGTATCACCAAGTTCAAGCTTTGGGGTCCGCTGTGGAAGAACTGGATCTGCTCAATCGACCACAAGAACATCGGGATCATGTACATGATCCTGGGCCTGGTCATGTTCCTGCGCGGCTTTGCCGACGCGATCATGATGCGTGGCCAGCAGGCGCTGGCCGCCGGTGAATCGATGGGCTACCTGCCCCCGCACCACTATGACCAGATCTTCACCGCCCACGGCGTGATCATGATCTTCTTCGTGGCCATGCCTTTTGTGACCGGCCTGATGAACTATCTGGTGCCGCTGCAAATCGGTGCGCGTGACGTGGCCTTCCCGTTCCTGAACAACTTCAGCTTCTGGATGACCACCTCCGGCGCCGTGCTGGTGATGGCCTCGCTGTTCGTCGGTGAGTTCTCCACGCTGGGCTGGCTGGCCCTGTCGGGTCTGGGCGAATACCACCCGGGCGTGGGTCTGGATTACTACATCTGGGCACTGCAGATTGCCGGGGTCGGGACGACCTTGTCCGGTATCAACCTGATTGTGACCATCATCAAGATGCGCGCGCCTGGCATGAACCTGATGAAGATGCCTATCTTCACCTGGACCTCGCTGTGCACCAACGCGCTGATCGTGGCTTCGTTCCCGATCCTGACCGCTGTGCTGGTGCTGATGACCTTGGACCGCTACGTCGGCACCAACTTCTTCACCAACGAGCTGGGCGGCAACCCCATGCTGTATGTGAACCTGATCTGGATCTGGGGCCACCCAGAGGTCTACATCCTGATCCTGCCTGCGTTCGGTGTGTTCTCTGAAATCGTTGCGACCTTCTCGCGCAAGCGCCTGTTCGGCTACACCTCGATGGTGTATGCGACCGTGTGTATCACCATCCTGTCCTGGCTGGTGTGGCTGCACCACTTCTTCACCATGGGGTCCGGTGCCAGCGTGAACTCGTTCTTCGGCATCACGACGATGATCATCTCGATCCCGACCGGCGCCAAGATCTTCAACTGGCTGTTCACGATGTACCGTGGCCGCATCAAGTTCACCGTGCCCATGCTGTGGACCGTGGGCTTCATGCTGACCTTCACCATCGGTGGTATGACCGGTGTGCTGCTGGCCGTGCCGCCTGCTGACTTCGTGCTGCACAACTCGCTGTTCCTGATCGCCCACTTCCACAACGTGATCATTGGTGGCGTCGTGTTTGCCGTGTTCGCCGGTATCAACTACTGGTACCCCAAGGCCTTCGGCTACCGCCTCGACGAGTTCTGGGGCAAGGCATCGTTCTGGTTCTGGTTCTTCGGCTTCTGGGTTGCGTTCACCCCGCTGTACGTGCTGGGTCTGATGGGTGTGACCCGCCGCGTCAACCACTACGAAGACACCTCGCTGCAGATCTATTTCATCATCGCTGCCTTCGGTGCCGTGCTGATCGCGCTGGGTATCGCCTGCTTCTTCATCCAACTGTTCGTCAGCTACCTCAAGCGCGACCAGCTGCGTGATGTGACCGGTGACTGCTGGAACGGCCGTACCCTGGAATGGGCCACCTCGTCGCCTCCTCCCCAGTACAACTTCGCCTTCACGCCAGCCGTGCATGACAGCGACGCCTGGTGGGACATGAAGAAGCACAGCTACAAGCGCAAACTCGACGGTTTCGTGGAAATCCACATGCCCAAGAACACCGGCGCCGGCTTCGTGATCTCGATGATCGCCCTGGTCTTCGGCTTCGCGATGATCTGGCACATGTGGTGGATCGCAGGCATCAGCTTTGCCGGCATCGTGTTGGCTTCGATCATCCACACCTTCAACTACAAGCGTGACTACTACATCCCTGCAAGCGAAGTAGCAGCCACCGAAGAAGAACGTACCCAACTGTTGGCCCGCCATGTCTAATCACAACACCCTCGCCGGCGCGACCGGTACCCGTGACTACTTCCTCAAGGAAGAACCGCACGTTGAAAATGGCACCGCTCTGGGCTTCTGGCTCTACCTGATGAGCGACTGCCTGATCTTTGCTGCCCTCTTCGCCACCTATGGCGCGCTGGGCCGCAACTATGCAGGCGGTGCAGGTGGCGCCGAGCTGTTCGACCTGAGCCTGGTGGCCATCAACACCGCCTTGCTGCTGCTGTCGTCCATCACCTTCGGCTTTGCCATGCTGGCCAAGCAAAAGGGCTCGGTCAAGGGCACCGTCGTCTGGCTGATCATCACCATGCTGTTCGGCGCCGGTTTCCTGGGCGTGGAACTGTATGAGTTCCACCACCTGATCCATGTGGGCGCTGGCCCGCAGAGCAGCGCTGCGATGTCGGCCTTCTTTGCACTGGTGGGCACCCACGGTCTGCACGTGACCTTTGGTCTGGTGTGGCTGGTGGTGCTGCTGCTGCAAATCGGCAAGCACGGCCTGACCCGCGAGAACAACCGCCGCCTGATGTGCCTGTCGATGTTCTGGCACTTCTTGGACGTGGTCTGGATCGGCGTCTTCTCCTTCGTATATTTGATGGGAGTGCTGTAAATGAGCGCACAACATAACCACGCAGCACACGGCCACGATGACCACGGTCATGACGACGGCCCACACAGCACCTTCTCGGGCTACATGATCGGCTTTTTCCTGTCGATCATCCTGACGGCCATCCCCTTCGCTGTGGTGATGGGCGATGTGTTTGAGAACCGCACCACCACCGTGGTCGTGATCGCCTTCTTCGCGGTCGTGCAGATCATCGTGCACATGGTCTACTTCCTGCACATGAACGGCAAGATCGAAGGCGGCTGGACCCTGATGTCCACCATCTTCACCATCGTGTTCGTGGCCGTGACCCTGGCCGGTACCTTGTGGGTCATGTACCACATGAACACCAACATGATGCCTGGCCACAACCACAACCCGGCCGCCGTGACCCAGCAGCAACCTGCTGCCAGCGAAGGCCACACCAACCACTAAGCTGTTTTGACCAACGAAACGCAACGGAATGCACAGGGCCAGCCCCGGCATTCCGCACTTTTTCAGGCGATGCTCGCAACCGTGGGCATCGCCTTGTTCTTGGGCTTTTGCGCCTTGGGCACCTGGCAGGTCTACCGCCTGCAGTGGAAGCTCGACCTCATCGAGCGGGTCGAGCGCCGGGTGCACAGCGCGCCCCAACCCGTCCCCGCAGTAGCCAGCTGGCCCCAGCTCGACGCCAAGGCGCTGGAATACCAGCCCAGCCAGCTGCAAGGCCAGTGGCTGACGGACAAGACCGTGCTGACCCAGGCCACCACGGCGCTGGGTTCGGGCTTTTGGGTGCTCACGCCGCTGCAGCGTGCCGATGGCAGCCAGGTGCTGGTCAACCGCGGCTTTGTGCCCGACGCCTTGCGCCGTGACTGGGCAGGCGGCCCGCAGCTCACAGCAGCGACGCCCACGAGCGAGGTCAGCGTGACCGGCTTGCTGCGCGCTACCGAGCCCAAGGGCGGCTTTCTGCGCGACAACGACCCGCAAGCCCAGCGCTGGTTCTCGCGCGATGTGCAGGCCATTGCACAGGCGCAGGGCCTGGCGCAGGTGGCACCGTTCTTCATCGACGAAGGCCTGCCCGATGGCAGCGCCGAGCTGGTGGGCGAGCAAAAGCGCAGCAGCGCCAGCGACCTGCAAGGCCAGCAGTGGCCACGCGCAGGGCTCACGCAGGTTCGCTTTGTCAACAACCACCTGGTCTATGCGCTGACCTGGTATGGCCTGGCCCTGATGGTGGTGGGCGCCACCTGGCTGGTTCTGCGCAAACGCAAGGGCGCGCGTTAGCCACGGTGCAGTTACCGGCGCCCGTCGGCGCCGGTAACACTGGCAGGCGCAAGGCCTGCCGACTGCCGCACATTCCTGCCGCACAGTCCTGCGGCACAATTGCACGGTGCCACTGTCCATCCCCTCCCCGTTTCAGGTCACCCACACCACTGACCGCCAGAACATGCAGCTGCTCATCCAGCTGCGCTGGCTGGCGGTGGTGGGCCAGGTGGTCACCATTTCGCTGGTCCGCTGGGGCTTTGACATCTACCTGCCGCTGTACGAGATGTTTGCCGTGCTGGCCGGCCTGGTCATCACCAACCTGATCTGCGTCTGGTGGCTGCGCTGGCGCCAGCACGACATCTCCTCCAGCGATCTGTTTGTGGCGCTGCTGGCCGATGTGGGGGCGCTCAGCCTGCAGCTCTACCTGAGCGGCGGCGCCAACAACCCCTTCATTACCTTGTTCCTGCTCCAGGTCACCTTGGGGGCGGTGCTGCTCAAGCCGTTCTATGCCTGGGGCATTGTGGTGGTCACCGGCAGCTGCGCGGTGGCGCTGGCCTTTTTCTACCAGCCGCTGCAGATCATGAGCCACCGCAGTGGCGCCATGCATGCGCTGTACCTGCTGGGGCTGCTGATCAGCTTTGGGCTCAATGCGATCTTGCTGGTCTCCTTCATCAACCGCATCATGTCCAACCTGCAGCTGCGCGATGCGCGCCTGGCCGACCTGCGCCAGCGCGCGGCCGAAGAGGAGCACATCGTGCGCATGGGCCTGCTGGCCAGCGGCGCCGCCCATGAGCTGGGCACGCCGCTGTCGACGCTGGCGGTGATTCTGGGCGACTGGCAGCGCATGCCCTCGATCGCGCAAGACAGCGAACTGATGGAGGACCTGCACGAGATGGAGCACCAGGTGCAGCGCTGCAAATCCATCGTCACCGGCGTGCTGCTGTCGGCCGGTGAGACGCGCGGCGACGCGCCGCAGAGCACCACCTTGGTCACCTTCATGGACCGGGTCGCCGCGCAGTGGCAAAGCCACCGCCAGCCCGGCAACTTCGTCTACCGCAAGCAGGTCGCGCGCGATATTCCGATCATCTCGGATACCTCGTTGCAACAGATGATTTTCAATGTGCTGGACAATGCACTAGAGGCCTCACCCGGCTTTGTCCAGCTTGTGGTGGAATGCCCCGCGCAGGACGATGCCCAGCTGGTGCTGCAGGTGACCGACAGCGGCCCGGGTTTCAAGAGCGAGATCCTGGCCCACCTGGGCAAGCCCTACCAGTCCACCAAACAGCGCCCTGGCGGTGGCCTGGGCCTGTTCCTGGTGATGAATGTGGCCCGCTCGCTGGGCGGCCATGTCGAGGCCCGCAACCGCGAACAGCACCTGGGCGGCGGCGCGGCCGTGCGCATCAGCCTGCCGCTGGCCTCCATTGCCCTGGATGACGAACCACACTATGACGCCAACCCAAGAACGCCTCTTACTCCTGGTTGAAGACGATGCCGCCTTTGCCCGCACGCTGCGCCGCTCCTTTGAGCGACGTGGCTACCGCGTGCTCCATGCCAGCAGCGCCGACGAAGTGGCGCAACTCTTGCAGACCGAGCGCCCTCAGTACGCGGTGATGGACTTGAAGCTGGCCGGCCACGCCTCGGGCCTGTCCTGCGTGCAGTTGCTGCATGCGCAAAACCCCGAGGCACTGATTGTGGTGCTGACCGGCTACGCCAGCATTGCCACGGCGGTGGAGGCCATCAAGCTGGGCGCCTGCCACTACCTGGCCAAGCCTTCCAACACCGACGACATCGAGGCGGCCTTCAGCCGGGTCGAAGGCAGCACCGAAGTCGATCTGACCGCCGCCACCACCTCCATCAAGACGCTGGAGTGGGAGAAGATCCACGAGACCCTCGCCGAGACCGGCTTCAACATCTCCGAGACCGCGCGCCGCCTGGGCATGCACCGGCGCACCCTGGCGCGCAAGCTCGACAAGCAGCACGTTCGTTAAGAACCTGCTCAACTGGGCTCAGACAGCGTCCATACAGGCCTGCACCAAGGCCTGCAGCACCGGCGATCGCTGCTTGCCCTGGCGCTGCAGCAGCGAAAACTGGCGCCGCATCGGCGGCAACAGGCTGTGCAGCACGGCCAGCTCGCCGCGCTCGATCCAGGGCTGGGCAATGACGCGTGACAGGCAGCTGATGCCCGCCCCGCGCGCCACCGCCGTGCAAATGGCTTCGGAGCTGCCCAGCACCGCCGCAATCGGCCATTCCCGCAGCTGGGACAGCACGGTAAACTCCACTGCCTCGCGCGTACCCGAGCCCTCTTCACGCAGTAGCCAACGGCAAGCGCCCAGCTGCTGGGCGCTGACAGGGCTGTGGCCGGCAGCGGCCACCAGCGCATGGCCCGGCGCGGCAATCAGCACCAGCTCATCCTCGCGCCAGGGCTGCACCTCCAGCGCCGGCCAGTGGCTCACCCCTTCGATAAAGCCCAGGTCCACACTGGCCTCGCCCACCGCCTCGGCCACCTCGCGCGTATTGCCGATCACCACCTCAAACCGCACCAGCGCATAGCGCTGCATGAAGTCCGTCAGGATGGCCGGCAGCACATGGTTGGCAATCGTGGTGCTGGCCGCCAGCCGCAGCACCACGGGCGCCATCGGCTCGGTCTGCTGCGTGGCCTGCTCCAGCTGCAAGGCCAGCTCCAGCAAGCCTTGCGCTTGCGGCCACAGGCTGCGCCCCAGATCATTGAGCACCAGGCGCTTGCCGCTGCGCGCAAACAGCTGCGCGCCCAGGCCCGCCTCCAGCTGCTGCAAAGCGGCGCTGACCGCTGATTGCGACAGGCCGATGGCCTGGGCCGCAGCGACGGTGCTGCCGCTGTGGGCGATGGCGCAGAAGACCTCCCACTGGCGCAGGCTGAGATGGAGCATATTGATGGCGCACAAGGCGCTTGGGTTGATAAAAAATATCTACCTATTTTATCGGTAGATATTAACCAAACAATTAGTTATACAGATATAAGAATAATTTCTATAGTGATTCCATATCGCCCGGCAGGCCACCGCTTTTGGCCCTGCCAGGGCCTCTGGAACCGCCCATGTCACTCGCCCCCCTCTCCCTCCCCCAACTGCGCAACGGCCACTGGCTCGATGGCGCCAAACGCCTGGCACCGGGCCTGCTGCTGTGTGCGGCCATTGCCTGGCTGGCCAGCACGCTCGCGGCCCTGCCCTGGTTTGGCAGCCATGGGCTGAGCGCGCTCACGCTGGCCATCGTCATCGGCATGCTGGTGGGAAATACTGTCTACGGCTGGGTGCAGGCGCCGGCGGCTGCGGGGGTGGGCCTGTCCAAGCAGCAGCTGCTGCGCCTGGGCATCATCCTCTATGGCCTGCGCCTGACCTTCCAGGACATCGCCGCCGTCGGCGCCAGCGGCGTGCTGATCGATGCGCTGATGCTCGGCAGCACCTTTGTGCTGGCGCAGTGGCTGGGCCAGCGCTGGCTGGGGCTGGATGCCCGCACCAGCATGCTGGTGGGCGCGGGCAGCGCCATCTGCGGCGCAGCGGCCGTGCTGGCCACCGCCCCGGTGGCCAAGGCGCGCGCCGATGATGTGGCGGTCGCCATCGCCACCGTGGTGGTCTTTGGCACCGTGGGCACCTTTTTGTACCCGGTGCTCTACCAGTGGCTCGCGCCCAGCCTGCAGATGAGCGAGTCCGGCTATGGCCTCTGGGTGGGCTCGACCGTGCATGAGGTGGCGCAGGTGGTCGCTGCTGGCGGCGCCATCAGCAGCAGCGCGGCCGACACCGCCGTGGTCGCCAAGATGGTGCGGGTGATGATGCTGGCCCCGTTTCTGATCGCGCTGTCGCTGTGGCTGGCCAGGCGCCCTGGCAGCGCTGCAGCGGTCCGGCAGCCGGCAGCCGGTGGCGCCGTGCAGGCCCGCCAGATCACCATTCCCTGGTTTGCGTTGGGCTTTGTCGCAGTCGCGGGCATCCATTCGCTGGGCGTCATCCCGGCGCAGGCGCTCGCCATCGGTGTGCAGTGGGACAACGCCTTGCTGACGATGGCGATGGCCGGCCTGGGGCTCACCACCCATGTGCGCGCCGTGCGGGCTGCGGGCATCAAGCCCTTGCTGCTGGCCCTGGTGCTGTTTGTCTGGCTGGTGCTGGGCGGGCTGGCGGTCAATACCTGGCTCTGAGGGGGCTCGGGGCTCTGCGGCCTCATAAGCTCATACCCAAAAAATCGTTGGCCCGGCGCGCAAAACTGCTACAACAACCAACGATTCATTCCGCCAAGCACACAAGGATTCCAACACCATGCGCATCGAGACATTGGCCGTTCACGCAGGCTATTCGCCCGACCCCACTACCAAGGCTGCTGCCGTGCCCATCTACCAAACGGTGGCCTACGCCTTTGACAGCGCGCAGCACGGCGCCGACCTGTTTGACCTGAAGGTGCCGGGCAATATCTACACCCGCATCATGAACCCGACCACCGATGTGCTGGAAAAGCGCGTGACCGCGCTCGAAGGCGGCATTGCCGCGCTGGCGCTGGCCTCGGGCATGGCAGCGATCACCGCAGCTATCCAAACGCTGGCCGAAGCGGGCGACAACATCGTCTCGGCCAGCACCTTGTATGGCGGCACCTACAACCTGTTTGCCCATACCTTTCCGCAGCAGGGCATTGAGGTGCGCTTTGCCGATCCACGCGACCCGGCCAGCTTTGGCGCCTTGATCGACGACAAGACCAAGGCCGTGTTCATCGAGTCCATCGGCAACCCCTTGGGCAATGTGACCGATATCCGCGCGCTCGCCGATGTGGCCCACCGCCATGGTGTGCCGCTGATCGTGGACAACACCGTGCCCTCGCCCTATCTGCTGCGCCCCATCGAGCATGGCGCCGACATCGTCGTCCATTCGCTCACCAAGTACCTGGGCGGCCATGGCACCAGCGTGGGCGGCGCCATCGTCGATAGTGGCAAGTTCCCCTGGGCCGAGCACAAGGCGCGCTTCAAGCGCCTCAATGAACCCGATGTGAGCTACCACGGCGTGGTCTACACCGAAGCGCTGGGCCCTGCGGCCTACATCGGCCGCGCGCGCGTCGTGCCGCTGCGCAATATGGGCGCAGCCATTTCGCCGCAGAACGCCTTCCAGATCCTGCAAGGCATCGAGACCCTGGCGCTGCGCATGGACCGCATCTGCGAGAACACGCAAAAGATTGCCGAGACGCTGCAAAAGCACCCCAAGGTGGCCTGGGTGCGCTATGCGGGCCTGCCGGACCACCCGGACCATGCCACCTTGCAAAAGCAGTCGGGCGGCCGCGCCTCGGGCATTCTGTCCTTCAGCCTCAACGCCGCAGACGGCGAAGGGCGCGCCGCCGGTGCCCGCTTTCTGGATGCGCTGCAGCTGTTCACCCGCCTGGTCAATATTGGCGATGCCAAATCGCTGGCGACGCACCCGGCTTCGACCACGCACCGCCAGTTGGACAGCGCAGAGCTGGAGAAAGCCGGCGTGAGCGAAGGCATGGTGCGCCTGTCGGTCGGCATCGAGCATGTCGATGACCTGCTGGCCGATCTGGAGCAGGCGCTGGCCAAGGTCTGAGGGGCCGTCGCACGCAAAAAAAGAGCCGCTTTCAACAAGCGGCTCAAACACAGTGCTCTGTGGCTCCTGGATCACCAGGAGCGGGCATGAGGACCTGTTTAGAAGCGGTAGCCCACACCCACACCCAGCAACCAAGGATCCACCTTAAAAGTGCCCACCTTGGTGCCGGCCGAGCGCACATCGGTCTTGATGTAGACCTTCTTCACGTCGACGTTGATCGACCAGTGCTTGTCCAGCATGTAGTCAAAGCCGATCTGCAGCGCCGGGCCAAAGCTGTTCTTCTTGATCGATGGATCGAGCGCGGCCTCAACAGCCGGTGCAAAGTTCACGTTCGAGAAGCGCGTGTAGTTCACACCAGCGCCCAGGTAGGGCTTGAAGGCGCCCATATTGGTGAAGTGGTACTGCGCGAGCAGGCTGGGCGGCAGGTGCTTGAGCGTGCCGATCTTGGCGCCGTCCGAGCGCAGGTCATGCTTTTGCGGGTAGGTCAGCACCAGCTCTGCCGCGATATTGGGCGTGAAGAAGTAGCTCACATCCACTTCGGGAATCGTCTTGTCATTGATCGACAGGCCCAGGCCGGTGGAGTCCTTGTTGGCGCTGTCCAGATGCACGGCGCGCACACGCACTTGCCAGGGGCTTTGCGCCTCTTGCGCCATCGCCGCGCCCGACGCCATTGCACATACAGCTGCCGCTGCCAACATCATTTTTTTCATCGTCATTGCCCTCGCTGCGATCTTGCTCGCATGGATTGAAAAGTTGCGGAACCGGCCCTTGTCTGCCGTCCATGTTCAGCATCTTCTGCTCATGCGGGCCAGGCTGCCCTGACCCAGATCAACCCGACAAAACAAGCGATGAAAAAAGGCGGCCCGCTGTTGCGATGCCGCCTTCTGCTTCTTGCAGCGCCGCGCCCGAGGGACGCGGCCAGCAGCCATCCGTGGTTGCTGTCGATCAGTGGCCGCGCATCTTGTGCCAGGCCTCTACCGCCAGCACCACCAGGCCACCAATGACCGCACCGACGGCCACGTGCACCAGCGTTGGGGCCAGCATGGCCACCACACCGCCCATCGGGGCTACGGTGCTCTCCAACCAATGCTCGATCGGGCCCATGCCATGCACCAGCAAGCTGCCGCCCACCATGAACATCGCAGCCGTTCCCACAATCGACAGGCCACGCATCAGCCAGGGCGTAAACGCAATCAGGCCCCGGCCCAGGGCCTGGGCTGCGGCACTGGTCTTGCGCATCAGCCACATGCCCACATCGTCCATGCGCACAATACCGGCCACCAGGCCATAGACAAACACGGTGATCGCCAGTGCCACGGCCACCAGCACCGCAAACTGCTCCCACAGCGGCTTGCTGGCCACGGTGCCCAGCGCGATGGCGATGATTTCTGCAGACAGAATGAAATCGGTACGCACCGCACCCGCCACCTTGGCTCTTTCATAGGCCACCGGGTCCATGTTTTTCTCGCTGGCAGCCTTCACGGATGATGGCGCCACGCCCATCTGCGCCGCCTGCTCGGACTCCTTGACGGCATCATGGGGCGCCTGTTTGCCGGGCTTGTGAAACAGGCTCAGCACCTTCTCCACCCCTTCAAAACACAGAAAAGCGCCGCCAAGCATCAACAGCGGCGTGATCAACCAAGGCGCAAAAGCACTGATCAAAAGCGCTGCCGGCACCAAGATGACTTTGTTTTTGAGCGACCCCTTGGCCACCGCCCAGACCACCGGCAACTCCCGGTTGGCCTTGACCCCAGTCACCTGCTCGGCGTTCAGCGCCAGGTCGTCGCCCAGCACCCCCGCGGTCTTCTGCACCGCCACCTTGGTCTGCGTGGCCACATCGTCCAGGATGGCCGTGCTCTTGCCCGCAGCCGTCTTGGTCATCAGCGCCACATCGTCAAGCAAGGTCGCAATATCATCGAGCAACATCAACAAACCAGCACCAGCCATTACGCACTCCCAATCCAAATTCGGTGGCAAATCATAGCGATTTCGCGGTGCAATGCTGTGTCAGACCCTATAAAACGGTGATTTCTACGTTTTGTTGGAGCTTGTTCACAAAACTTTATGCAGGCCTTGTCAACAACTTCAGCGCGCGGCCCGTTGTACACCCATCTACACCAGAAAGGTGAAAGGACTGAAATGACTGAAGTGTTTGCTATTTGGCCTGAAGACGAACGTGACCGTAAGCGTGCTCCTGCCCGCTTCTGATACCAGCGCAGCCTGCAAGCGGTTGAGCCAGAACTAAAAACCCGGCACCCGCAGCAATTGCAAGCCCACTGATCTCTCTCACTTAAGCCCTGCTCTGCGGGGCTTTGTTTTGCCTGTAGCAACGCTCCTACAGCGCAAAACGCAGCCAAGCCCTCTGCCACGCCAGCGGAGGGCTTTGATTTTATACGGCCACCATGTGCTCGTACAGAATCAGCGAGCCAATGGCAATCAGCACGACACCACCCACCGCTTCTGCCCAGCGGCCCGTGATATTGCCCAGAATGCGGCCGACCATCACGCCCAGGGTCACCATCGCAAAGGTGGCAAAACCAATGCTGAGCGCAACGACGGTGATGTTCACATCCAGAAAGGCCAGGCCCACGCCTACCGCCATCGCGTCAATACTGGTGGCAAAGCCCGTGGCGACCAGCAGCCAGAAGCCATGGCGCGCGGGCCGGCTCATCTCGGGCTCATCGGCACTTTGGAAGGCACCCAGCACCATGCGGCCGCCCAGCACCAAGAGCAGCACAAAGGCAATCCAGTGGTCCCAGGCCTTCACATAATCGGCCGCGGCATAGCCCAGCGCCCAGCCCACCAGCGGCGTGATGGCTTCGATGACACCAAAGATCAGGCCGGTGCGCAGCGCCTCGGACCAACGGGGTTTGACAAGGGCAGAGCCTTTGCCAATCGCGGCAGCAAAGGCATCGGTGGACATGGCAAGCGCCAACAGGGAAATGGAAGCAGCGTTCATCGGAGGTTCTTCTAGGACAGTCGGGCATGAGCACAACGGCACGCCACCACTGCCCGACCGAGGTCGTGCTGGCATGCCGATGGTCTCGCCAACCGAAGAACGGATGTCTGCGCCACAGCATGCGAAATGCCGAGTATGTTGACGCAGACGCTTCCAGCGCGGAAGCAGGCTACTCCCCAAGGGAAGCCGCAGTCTAAACGCTGCGCAGCGCTTAGGAGCACATGGCCCCAACCGCGCCAAGTTCTTTAGGAATGGATCGTATTTCCGTCTTGCTGTTGCGGCCTGGACCCAGCAAAACGCCAACCGCTACAAGCCGAAACATGAGCAAGCTCATGTATTGCAGCTCTCCCTTGGCACCCTCTGACAGAGGCAGCCAAGGCGTCTCCCAAGTAACAGCGTGGCACTTCACCGAGGGTTGCCCCTAGTTCATTTTCAGGTGTTTTGTATACACTTAATGTATGCATATGTGCACACAACGCATAGCCATTGAGGCCTGTCTTGTGCTGCACATGCCATGCATGGACCCGCGCACATGACGAGACAAACCCGGCCGCCAGGCCGCAAATAAGGCGCAGCTGGATGCGCCCGATCCAAGGATGTCAATGACCGATCTTGCAGCAGACCAGAACGCAGGCTTTGCCTTCAACCCCGCACAGCAGCGCCCCGCAGCGGCCGGTGCATTGCCCGCCGGCGTATGCCCCTCGCTCTACAACAAAGACCTCGCGCCCACCAAGAAAGACAGCCGCTCCTGGGGTGCCTACAGCCTGTTCACGCTCTGGGCCAATGATGTGCACAGCCTGGGCAACTACGCCTTTGCCATCGGCCTGTTTGCGCTGGGCCTGGGTGGCTGGCAGATTCTGACGGCGCTGATGATGGGCGCTGCCTTGCTGTTTGTGCTGCTGACCTTGTCGGGCTTCATGGGCCCCAAGACGGGTGTGCCTTTTCCGGTGATGAGCCGCATCAGCTTTGGCACCCGGGGTGCGCAGATCCCGGCCTTGATCCGGGGCGGTGTCGCGATTGCCTGGTTCGGCATCCAGACCTACCTGGCCTCCAAGGTGCTCGATGTGCTGTTGATCACCCTCTTCCCCAGCCTGCAGTCGCTGCTGGCGCACCAGGTGCTGGGCCTGCCGGTGCTCGGCTGGATCAGCTTCAGCCTGCTGTGGGTGGTGCAGACGATGATTGCCTGCTGGGGCATGGAGAGCATCCGCAAGTACGAGGCCTTTGCTGGCCCGGTGATTCTGGTGACCTTTATCGCGCTGGCCGGCTGGGTGCTGTACAGCTCGGGCGGCAAGATCCAGTGGACGGCGCCCAAGCCCAGCACAGGTGCGGCGATGTGGGTGCAGATCATGGGTGCAGCCTCGCTGTGGGTCGCCATCTATGGCACCTTTGTGCTCAATTTCTGTGACTTCACCCGGGGTGCCACCTCGCGCAGCGCCGTGGTCAAGGGCAACTTCTGGGGCATCCCCATCAACATGCTGATCTTCGGCCTGATCGTCGTCGTGCTGACCGGCGGCCAGCTGGCGATTGATGGCACGCTGATCCTGAGCCCGACCGACATCGTCGAGAAGATCCCCAACAAGCCCTTGCTGGTGCTCGCCAGCCTGTCGCTGCTGATCCTGACCATCGCCGTCAACCTGATGGCCAACTTTGTCGCACCCGCTCTGGCCCTGGCCAACCTGCTGCCGCGCCAGCTCAACTTCCGCCGCGCGGCCCTCGTCAGCGCCGTCCTCGGCTTTGTGATCCTGCCCTGGAACCTCTATGACTCACCGCTGGTGATCCTGTATTTCCTGGGCGGTCTGGGCTCGTTCCTGGGCCCACTGTTTGGCATCGTGATGGCTGATTACTGGCTGATCCGCAAGCAGCGCGTGCATGTGCCAGCGCTCTACAGCGATGACCGCAACGGCCCTTACCATTACGAAAACGGCGTCAACCGCCGCGCCATCCAGGCCCTGGTGCCCTCGGCCCTGATTGCGCTGCTGTTCGCCTTTTTGCCGGCACTCGAGTCGGTGTCGCATTTCTCCTGGTTCATAGCGGCCGGGCTTGGCGGCCTGTTCTACTGGCTGCTGACGCCCAAGGGCCAGCACTATGAAGACCAGGACGGCGAGGCCATTGCCGTGAACCATGCCCAACATTGAGACGGAGTTTTTTGCATGCGCATTCTGATCGTGAACGTCAACACCACCGAGAGCATGACCGAGGCCATCGGCGCCCAGGCGCGCCGGGCGGCCGCACCGGGCACCGAGATCGTCGCCCTCACCCCGCGCTTTGGCGCTGAATCGGTGGAGGGCAATTTTGAGAGCTACCTCTGCGCCGTCGGCGTGATGGATGCCGTCATGCGCTATGACCAGCCCTTTGATGCCGTCATCCAGGCCGGCTACGGCGAGCATGGCCGCGAAGGCCTGCAAGAGCTGCTGGAAGTGCCGGTGGTCGACATCACCGAGGCTGCGGCATCGACGGCCATGTTCCTGGGCCACAAATACGCCGTGGTCACCACCTTGGACCGCGCCGTGCCCTTGATCGAAGACCGGCTCAAGCTGGCCGGGTTGGATGCGCGCTGCGCCTCGGTACGCGCCAGCGGCATGGCCGTGCTGGAACTGGAGAGCCAGCCCGAGCGCGCCGTCGATGCCATCGTGCAGCAGGCGGCCAAGGCGGTGGAAGAAGACCATGCCGAGGTCATCTGCCTAGGCTGCGGCGGCATGGCCGAGCTTGAAGACAAGGTGCGTAGCCGCACCGGCGTGCCCGTGGTCGATGGCGTGGCCGCTGCGGTGACCATTGCCGAATCGCTGGTGCGCCTGGGCCTCAAGACCTCCAAGGTGCGCACCTATGCGCCGCCGCGTGCCAAGCGCATCACCGGCTTTCCGCTGCCCGATTCGCTGGGCCGCTAAACGGCTCCATCTCCCAGCCTCTGTTTACTCCAACCGCCCTGCACCGCAGGGCTTTTTTCTGGCTGGGTGAGTGCCAGGCAGCGTCATTGACTGGTCTTGAACCCCTGGGTTGCCGCCCAGGCCGCCACATCATCGCGGCGAATGGCGGCTGCCATCAGCTGCGGGAAGGCATCCGGCGTGCAGGCAAAGGATGGCACGCCCAAGGCCGCCAGCTTGGCGGCAAGTGCGGCATCGTAGGCGGGCGCGCCTTCGTCGCTCAGCGCCAGCAAGGTGATGAACTGCACGCCCGATTCCACCAGCTCGTTGGCGCGGCGCAGCAGGCCGGATTCCACGCCCCCCTCGTACAGGTCCGAGATCAGCACCAGGATGGTGTTGCGCGGCTCGCTGATCAGGCTCTGACAGTAACCCACAGCGCCATTGATGTCGGTGCCGCCGCCCAGCTGCACGCCAAACAGCACATCGACCGGGTCGTCGAGCTTGTCGGTCAGGTCCACCACCGCCGTGTCAAACACCACCAGCTTGGTCGCTACCGCAGGCAGGCTGGCCATCACCGCACCAAAGATGCTGGAGTAGACCACCGAGTTGGCCATGGAGCCGCTTTGGTCGATGCACAGAATCACCTCGCGCTGCGGGCGGCGCGCCTTGCGGCCGTAGCCAATCAAGGTCTCGGGAACGATGGTTTGGTACTCGGGCTGCCAGTGGCGCAGGTTGGCGCGTATCGTGCGGTTCCAGTCGATCTCGGCATGGCGCGGGCGGCGGTTGCGCTGGCTGCGGTCCAGCGCGCCGGCCACGGCGCTGCGCATCGGCTCTTCGAGCTTTTTCATCAGCTCGTCCACCACCTTGCGCACCACCAGGCGCGCGGTGGCCTTGGTGTTTTGCGGGATGACCGAGCCCAGCGAAATCAGGTTGGCCACCAGGTGCACATCGGGCTGCACGTTCTCCAGCATCTCGGGCTGCAGCAGCAACTCGCGCAGCTGCAGGCGCTCCATCGCATCGCGCTGCATCACCTGCACCACCTGGCTCGGAAAGTACTTGCGGATATCGCCGAGCCAGCGCGACACCGAGGGCGAAGAATTGCCCCGGCCGCCCCTGCGTGAACCGAGCTGGCTGTCGCCTTCGTAGAGCGCGGCCAGCGCCTGGTCCATCTCCTGCAGGCGTCCGCCCACGGTTCCGCAGCTGGCATCGGCCGGGCTGCCCAGCACCATGCGCCAGCGCTGCAAGCGGGTGGTCGGCTGCAGCGCCTCCGCCGCGTCGGCTGCCAGGGTTTGGCTATCGTCTTGCGCCGAGCCTGGCGCGGGATGGGTGGCATTAGTCATCGTCATCACTCCAGGGCTTGTTTGGCAGGCGTGGCGGCAGGCGGAATCTGCGCCAGCAACTCGGGCGGCAGCTCCAGCCCCAGCAGGGTGTTGAGCAGCGGCAGCGCCAGCACGGCGCGCGCCTCGTCCCAGGGGGCATCCTCATCGCCCAGCGCCAAGGCGGCAGCAGGCACAGCCGCACCGCCCACAGGCGCGCGCCGGGCCTTGTCGCCCAGGCTCTGGCGCTCATGCTTGCTGAAGTTGGCAAAGCTGCGCCGCACCAGCGGCAAAATCTGCGCAAACTGCACTTCACCCAACCCGGCCAGCCAGGCATCGACGGCACCCCAGATGGCCTCGTCGTGCAGCAGCACCAGCGCCTGCTGGTTCAAAAAGCCATCCAGCCAGGCGGCGACATCCAGCGGCGCCGCGCCCAAGGACAGGTTGCGGTTGAACTGCAGCACCACCTCGGCGCTGTCCAGCAGATGCTCATCGAGCAGCAGCCGGCAGGCCATGCCGCGCAGCAAGGCCGCAGCGGCGTCGCCCATCGCCAGGCTGCGCAGCGCAGCGCGCCAGGCGTCGACTGCGGCCTGGGCTTGCGCATCATTGCCACGCAGGCGCAGCGCCTCGTGCGCGGCCAGCACCTTGCCCTTCATCGCAGCGGCCGCGTCTTCGTCCATCGCCATGCAGGCCACCGGCAAGCCAATGGCGGCGCGCAGCACCAGCGAATCGATGACCGTGGCCAGCAAGGCGGTATCGGTTTGGCGCACGCTGCCGTAGCGGTACACATTGGCCAGCGGCGGCAGCGCCTGCAGCAGCTGGGCTACATCGCCGGTGGTGGCCGCGCGCTCGGCCAGGGTGGCGATCAGCGATTCGACCAGTTGCGGCAGATTGGCCAGCAGCGCGTCGTCAATCGCCTGCGCAATCTCGGGCAAGGGCGTATCGGGCGGGAGGCTGGCGCGCAGGCGCGCGGTGGCGGCCTGCGCCACGGTGGCGCCATGCACGCTGGCCTCGATGATGCGCACGGCCAGCTCCGGCTCCCACTGCATCTGCCAGCTCTCGCGGAAGGTGCCACGGTTGCGCTGCGCATCGGCCGCGCGCGTGCCCCAGCCAATGCCCAACAAGCGCAGGCGGTGCAGAAAATGGCTGCGCGCCAGGTCGGTCTCCTTGCGCAGGTCCAGCGCCAGCAGTTTGCTCGCCGCCTCGGGCTTCATGCGCAGCGATTTCTGCTGCTGCTCAATATCGCGCTGCAGCGGCACCTGCGGCACATCGGCGGGCACCGTGCCCAGCACATGGCCGACGGTGAGCTCGTCGTCGATCAGGTTCAGCGGTGCGGTCTCGCCCATGCAGACCACCGTGACGATGGCCTCGTTGATCTCCTGCAGCCCCGGTATCGGCTGGCCGCGCATGGCAGCCAGCCCTTCGGCCAAACGGGTGGCCTCGATGATGTGGGCGCTGGAGCAGTCCAGGTCCTTGTCGCGCAGCAGCCGCGCCACGCGGGTCAGCCAGCCTGCGGTGCGCAAGGTGGCGGCATCGCGGGCGCTGCGTGCAGGTACGGCCAGGCCTTCTGCTGCATGCTGTGACAAGGCCGCATCGGCCCGGTAGCACTGCCAGAGATGCGCGTACCAGCCCGGCGAGGTGACGCCTGCGCCATAGCCGCTGCGGCTGGCCAGGTTGCGGTAGGTCCAGGGCGCCCAGGTCGCCAGCACCTTGGCCTTGGGCAAGCCCTTGAGCACGGCGCTGTCGGCCTTGGCGGTGGTGCTTTGCTGCAGCGCCGGCACATGCCAGGCGCCGCAGACCACCGCAATGCGCTGGTAGCCGGCCTTGACTGCCTCACGGATGCACTGGCGCATATGCGCCTCCCGCTGGGCCTCGCGCAGCACATAGTGGGGGCCGCGCCAGGCCTCGCCGTCGTCGCCCAGTTCGCTGCGCACTGCCGTCATGGCCTCGTTGATGCTGCTGAACAGCGCTTCGCTGTCACCCCGCTCTTCCACCAAGCGGTTCCACCAGCTCTCGCCATCCTCAAAGCCGGCCGCATGGGCGAGCCAGTCGAGCGGGTCGCGCATCGGTGGCTGCTTGCTCTCAATCGGTTCGCCGACGTCGCTGTCCATATCCACCACCGGGGCTGTGTCGGCACTGGCCTCAGCGGCATCGCCTGGCGCCTCGTCCACTGCTTGCACCGGATCGTCCTCGCCCTCTTCCCCATCCACATCCTGCGCGGGCTCCGGCTTTTTCAACGCCTGGCGCCGCGCCCAGTCCTGGGCCATCGCATGGGTTTGGGGCAGGTCAATAAAGCGCGTGGTCACCCCTTGCTCGCTCGCCCATTGCAGCGCCTGCCACTCGGGCGAGAACTCGGCAAAGGGGTAAAACGCGGCCTGGCTGGGCTCGTCTCGCATGTACACCAGCATGGCGACAGGCGGGCGCAGCTCGGCACTGCGCAGCATCGGCAGCAGCGCCTCGCCCTCGGGCGGGCCTTCCACCAGCAGGCAGTCGGGCTGCAGTTGCGCCAGCGCATGCACCAGGCTGCGCGCACAGCCTGGGCCGTGGTGGCGAATGCCAAAGAAATGGACGTTGTCAGCAGAAGTGGCCATGGGCTCGGTCAGCGTTGTCGGGGCAGAAGAAAAACGGCGCCAGCGGCTTAGATTTGCTCGCGGCAGGCGCGGTACAGGTCTTTCCACTCGGAACGTTCTTTGACGACGGTCTCCAGGTATTCCTTCCAGACCACGCTGTCCTGCACCGGGTCCTTGATGACGGCGCCCAAGAGGCCCGAGGCGACATCGTGCGCACGCAGCACGCCATCGCCGAAATGGCCGGCCAGCGCCATGCCGCTGTTGATCACCGAGATCGCTTCGGCGGTCGACAAGGTGGAACTGGGCGACTTGATGCGCACGGTCTTGCCGTCTTCGGTCTGGCCATTGCGCAGCTCGCGGAAGATCTGCACCACGCGGCGCACCTCTTCGAGCGCGGGGGCTTCAGCGGGCAGCTGCAGCGCGCGGCTTTGCTCGCCCACGCGCTTGGTGACGATCTTCACTTCCTCATCCTGCGAGGCAGGCACGGGCAGCACGACCGTGTTGAAGCGGCGCTTCAAGGCGCTGGAGAGCTCGTTGACGCCCTTGTCGCGGTTGTTGGCCGTAGCGATCACCGAGAAGCCGGTGACGGCCTGGAACTCGGTCGAGAGCTCGGGCACCGGCAAGGTCTTTTCGGACAGCACGGTGATCAAGGTGTCCTGCACATCGGCGGGGATGCGGGTCAGCTCTTCGATGCGGGCGATCTTGCCCAGCTTCATCGCATGCACCAGCGGGCTGGGGACCAGCGCCTTTTCCGAGGGGCCATGGGCCAGCAGCTGCGCATAGTTCCAGCCGTAGCGCAGTTGCTCTTCGCTGGTGCCGGCCGTGCCCTGGATCAGCATGGTCGAGTCGCCACTCACGGCCGCAGCCAGGTGCTCGGACACCCAGGACTTGGCCGTGCCGGGCACGCCGTACAGCAGCAGTGCGCGGTCGGTGGCGAGCGTCGATACCGCGATCTCCATCAGGCGTGGGCTGCCGATGTACTTGGCGCTCACTTCAAAACCATTGCTCAGCGTGCCGCCCATCAGGTACTGCAGCACGGCCCAGGGCGAGAGCTTCCAGTTGGGCGGACGCGGGCGGTCATCGGCCTTTTGCAGGGCATCTAGTTCTTCGGCAAATTGCTGCTCGGCATGCTGGCGTAGTACTTGGCTCATGGTGTGCTTCCGGTAGAGATCAATAGGTTCGGGGTGGGCGCCATCAGGCGGGCTGGGCCGCTTGCAGCGCCAGGCGCAGATCGACAATGCGGTTGAGTTGGGCGAGCACCTGCTCGTCGTCCCAGGGGCGCAGACGCGAGCGCTCCAGGCGCGCTTGCTGCTGCTCCTTGAGCTTGGCAACTTCGGCCTCGGTAGCACCTTCGGGCACCACCAACGCGGTGTCGTCTTCGGCAGGCACAGGCTCGGCGGGCACTGCCGCGCGTGGCGCGCGCCACAGCTGCGCAAAGCGCTCCAGATCGCCCACCTGCAGGCGGCGTGCGCAGGCCAGAATGGCATGGTCGGCCTGCCAGCTGTGCCAGTTGCCCGCAGGCTGGCGCGCCTGCAAGGTGCTGAGCAAGGCCTCCAGCAACCAGCTTGACATCGCAGGCGAGAGCAACTCTGCGCGCCCCATGCCTTCGTCGATGCGGTGGATGGCCTCGATAAAGGCGCTCTTGCCCAGCTTGGCCTGCAGCTGTGCCAGCCACTGGGTTTCGCGCTCTGCGGCGCTCAGCTCGGCCATCAGCAGCGGCAGCACATCGCTGCTGCGCGAGTCGCTCTCCATGCTCTGGATCAGCGGCAGCCAGCGCACATCGCGCTGGGCACGCAGCGCCGCGATCCAGCCCTGGCGCAGTGCGCCCTTCCAGTCGCTGCGCCGGCTCCATTCCCAGAGCTGCTCGGGCGTCTTGCCCAGATGCTGCTGCCAGAAATCGAGGGGCGTGAGCTCCACCAGCTGCTGCAGCCACCAGGCGCGATGGCCTTTGATATAGGCGGGCGGCTGCAGGGTGATGCCGTCGCGCTCCCAGTCCTTGTGGCCCTCCTGGGGTGGCTCGATCTGCCACTCGCCATTGGCATCCTGGCTCAGCATGGCCTGGAGCGCCGCGCCCATGCGCTGGCTGTGCGGGCTGTTGGGCAGGCGTGCCAGCAGGCTGGCGGCCGATTCACGCACGTCCTTGCTGCGGTCACCCAGCAGCTTTTCCAGCAAGGCCTCGTCATCGGCCGACAGGCCGCGCGCCAGGCTCTGCACCATGGGTGCGCGCTCGCGGGCGCTCAGCTCCTTGAGGCTGGCCTCCAGCCGCGCGCGTGCGCCTGCCGGGTCGGTGGCGCGCTGCTGCTGCAGCAAGGCCACACGCTGCTCGAGCGAGCCTTCCTGCCAGATCTGCTCGGCATCGGCCGTCTCTTGCACGCCATGCGCATAGGCCCACTGCGGGTTCTGGGCGGCCAGCCAGCGGCCGCGCTCGCCCAGCACCGGCGTGAGCCATTGGCGCAGCTCCACCGATTGGCGGCCCTGGTGCAAGGCATCGACCAGCAGCGCATAAGGCAGACGCTGGCCGGCTTCATCAAGGCTGGCCAAGGCCAGCGCCAGCAGCTCGGGCGCATTGCCCTGCAGCACCTCGCCCAGCAGCCGCAACAGTGGCTCGCCCTGCGGTGCCGGGCGCGATTCTTGGGCCGGTGGCGGCACCGCAGCGGGGCCGGCCGCCGCTGGCAGTTGCGGCTGCGATGCACCGGGCTGCCAGCCCACGCGCTCCAGCACCGCAGCAACGGCCGTGGCGCGCAGCACTTGCTCGGCCTGGCTGCCCGCCGGCTGCATCAAGGCCGCTTGCAGGGCCTGCTGGCTGGCGGGCGCGCTGCGGTCGATGCCCTGGGTAAAGATGGCTGGCAGCGCCAGCCGCTCGGCGCCCACCAGCGCCGATTGCTGCAAGGCAGCCCAAAGATTTGCATGGCTCACAGCACGTCACCCCGGTTCTGCCAGATGTTGGTCCATGGCGCCTGGCCATCGCTAGCCTGCCAGGCACTGAGCAGGCGCCAACGCCCTTGCTGCTGGCCGCCCTCCCATTCGCCAAACAGCGCCATCGGCGCGCCGCCACCGAGCGCCTGCAATTGCCAGGCCTGGTCATCGGCTAAGGCCAGCGGCACCAGCGCCGGGGCCTCGCCCTGTTGCGGCCAGACCGCATACCACTGGCCAGCGCTGATCTGCAAGCGCCCCTGGCCGCACCACAGCGGCTGCACCGGCTGCAAGGGGTTGGCGGCCATGCGCTGGCTCAGCTGCGCCAAGGCATCGCGCCATGCCGCCTCGCCCAAAGGCGCGCCGGCGCCAGGCGCCAGCAACTCGATATCAGCACCCGCAATCGCGCGCAGAGGCGCCTGGCCGGGGTAGAAATGCAGACTGCCCCGGTAGCTTTGCGCCGGCACCCAGGCGGTCTCAAAACCACGGCCGCCTTGCGCATAATCGAGCAGCCAGGCGATGCGCCCGCTGTGCAGACCTTGCAGCCATACGCGGCGCTCCTGCAGACGGCCTTCGCGCTCGATCTGGCGCAGGCCTACGACCCGCCAGTCATCGGCCAGCGCCTGGCCGCGCGCCTGCACCTCGGCCTTGTCCATGGGCCAGCCCAGCGCGGCCATCACATCGGCGCGGGTCTCGGCGCCGAGGGTATCGCGCCGTGCCACCGCATCGGCCAGCAATTGCCAGTGGCCCAGCTGCACCAGCAGGTCACGCGACCATTGCGGATGGCTGTCCACCAGCTCCCAGGCCTCCTTGATACGGGCGGCCATGCCGCTGGCCTGCGCATCGACCATGCGCGCGGCCATCGTGTTCCAGTGCTGGCGCGCCTGCTGGTCGCCCGAGAGGTTGGCCAGGCCGTTGCGCAGCATGTCCTGCATCCACAGTTGCAGCTCCTGCATGCCAGCGGCCACCTTGTCCCAGCGCTTGTCGTCGCGCTTGGCCTGCTGCTTGGCCAGCGCCTCGGGATCGGGCGGCGGAGCTGCGGCAATGGCAGCAGCCTTGGCTTCTTTTTTCTCGGCTTTTTCAGCGCGGCTGTCCAGCCAGGCGCTGACCCAGGCAGGCGGCTCGGCATTGTCGGCCACCTGGCCGGCAGCGCGCAGCAGCATCAGCGCCAGGCCATGTTTGCAGGGGAATTTGCGGCTCGGGCAAGAGCACTTGAAGGATGGCCCACTCAGATCGACCTGGGTCTGGTAGGGCTTGGAGCCGCTGCCCTGGCATTCGCCCCAGGCTGCCGTTTCATTGCAGCCCAGGCTGGGCCATTTGCTGGGGTTCTTCAACCCTTGTGCCGCCTTGGTGGAAGAGGCATCCGGTGACAGCGCCACCACCTCGGCTTCGGTTGCTAAGACACGTGACAAACCGCCTCCCCGTCCATTCAATCTGTTAGTAAACCGCTTTATAGATTTATTTCTAGCGGCATCGCACGATTGTAGGCAGGGCGCAAGACGAAATGATGCAAGACAGGCCTGCGACCCGCCTGGCGTCTCACTTTTTTACAGATTTGCGGCGTTCCCAGGCCACCATCGTGAGGATGACGATGGCGGCGCTGAGCGAGATATGGCCGCACCAGGTCACCAGGCCCAGCGACCAACCCTTGAGCCCCACGGCTATCGCCAGCGAGGCCAGCAGCGCCAGCCAGCCGGCCAGGCGCAGGCCCCGGGTTTGGCCAGCTGGTAGTTCACGGCCCAACAGGTCGAGCTGGTGGCGGTCCATGGCCAGCGCCAGCAGTGCAAACGCTGGCAGCGACACCAGCTGAATGGCAAGGTGATTCATGGCCGGGCCTCCTGCAGATCGGTGGCAATGGCAGCGTTGGCGGCCACCGTATTGACGGCCACCGCATTGGCGGCCACCGCGCCCGTGTCAGCATCTCGGGCGGCAGGCGCTTGCCGTGGCGCTGCCTGGCGCTGCGGCTTGCGCTTGGGTTGGTGGCGCCAGGTGCGCACCGCCAGCCAGGCATGCAGCGCAGCGAGCGCCAGCAAGGTCAGCTCCAGCCCGCTGAACACCCAGTCACCCTCGATCAGGCTGCGCCACAGCGGGCGGTCGGTGGTCAGCACATTGAGGACCGGCAGCAAGGCCAGCGCCGCGCAACCGGCCCAGAGCAGCTCCACCCAGGCGCGCTTGGCAGGCCGCAGCATGGCCCAGACCAGGCTGGCACCCCAGAGGATGAAGAACCAGTGGATCTCCCAGTCACTGCGTTTTTCCATGCCCAGCGGCAGCAGGCGGTTGGCCCAGAGCATGGCGGCCATGCCGATGCTCAGGCCCGCAATCGCAGCAATGTTCAGGCGCTCCACCAGCCAGAAGCCAAAGTAAGGCTTGTCCGGATGGGGCAGCTTGGTGCGGCGCTTGACGGTCCACATCACCAGGCCGGTGCCGACCATGGCCGTGCCTGCCAAGCTGGTGAGAAAGTAGAGCCAGCGCACGGTGGTATCGCCAAAGCGGCCCAGGTGCAAGGCATAGAGCACGCCACGCGTCTCGGCCGCCGCGCCGACCTGGTCCTTGACCTCGAGCAGCTTGCCCGTGCTGCCCTCGAACAGCATGTATTTGGGGCTGATCGACACGCGCTCGAAATCGCCATAGGTGACGATCACGCGCGCCGATGCATCGCCTGCGTTGTTGACGGTGACGCGGCCAATGCGGTCTTCGCCCCAGCGCTGCTGGGCCTGGCGCACCATATCGCCCAAGGGGGCCAGCGGCGCGGCCTCGCCACTGGGTTTGCCGGCGGGGATAAAGGTGCTCAACTCACTTTGCATGGCCTGGCGCTCGGCCTGGGTCTTGAAGGCAGCGCTGCTGGCCCAGGGCATGGTCATCGCCATCAGCGTGACCAGGCCGGTATAGGTGATCATCGCGTGGAAAGGCAGCCCAAAGACCGACAGCGCATTGTGCGCATCGAGCCAGGAGCGCTGGCCCTTGCCCCAGCGGAAGGTGAAGAAGTCGACAAAGATCTTCTTGTGCGTGATCACGCCGCTGACAATGGCCACCAGCATGAACATGGCGCAAAAACTCGCCAGCCAGCGCGCCCAGAGCACGGGCATGTAGTGGAACTGAAAATGGAAACGGTAGAAGAACTCACCGCCCACGGTCTCGCGGCCGGCCACCTTCTGGCCGGTCTGCGGATCGAACACCGCGCTGCCAAAGCCGCGCTCGCCCTTTTCGGGCTTGGCAATACGCCAGAACGCGCTCACGACGTTGTTGCGCGCATCGGGCATGGCCAGGCTCCACTGGTTGCTGCCAGGGGCCACTTGCTCCAGCACCTGCGCCACACGCGGGGCCACCTCGGCGGCATCGGGCACCACGGCCTGGTGGGCCAGCTCGGGCCGCATCCACTGCGAAATCTCTTCCTTGAAGTAGCTCACCGTGCCGGTGAGAAACATCGCATACAGAATCCAGCCCACCAGCAGCCCGGCCCAGATATGCAGGTCGGACATGGTCTGGCGGATGCCGCGCACGGCTGGCTTGCTCGGTTTGCTATCTTTTTTATCAATGGCAGTCATGCCGGAGTCACTCCATTCCATACCGGCCAGGCGGCCAGCAGCAGCGGTATTGCGGCCAGCAGCAGCCCCACCCAGGCACGGGTGGCCGAACGCACGGCAAACACCCAGATCACCGCGCCGGTGTAGACCAGAAAGCTGGCCATTGTGCCGGCGAGCACCGCCTGGGGTTTGGCCATGGGCAAGGCCAGCACCGCCACGCTGGCCACCGCCGCCAGCGCATAGCCGCCGCCAATGGCGGCAACGATGCGCGAGAGCAGCGGGCCAACCCGGCAGGCCTTGGCCAGCGCGGCGCGCAAGGCGCCGCTCAGCGCCTGGCTGGTCATTTGGCCGGGTTAGGCGTTGCCACGGGGCCAGCCGCCACAGGGGCCACGCCGTCCGGCTTCACATAGGTGACCGAGGTCACATAGCTCACGCCGTCGTACTTCTCGCCAGCGCGCTCGCCGGGCGTGCGGTCGTTGTGCTTGATCTCGGCCACATACTGGCCTTGCCATGGCAGGTCGAAATGCACCAGGCCTTGGGCATCGGTGTGGCCCTCTTTCATCCAGCCCGATTGGGTGACCAGCGCGACCTGGGTCTTGGCCAGCGGCTGGCCCTTGAACGTGGCCTTGAACTCACCGTCCTTGCCGGTCGGGGTCAGGTCCAGCGCCAGCTTGGGCTTTTGCGCGGCAAAGCCGGTGACCAGGCGTGCAGCGGGGTGGTACCAGTTGGTGACATCCTTGCCATCGCGCTTGAACTTGGACAGCGGGTAGTTCGCGTCCTCCGCCACGATGGATTCGCCCGCCTGAACGCTGAAAGGCAGCGCAAAGCCATTGGCGGTCTTGTTGCCGGCAGCGGCCTTCTCTTCGCCCTTGGCGTTGATCAGCACGCCCTGGGGCTTGCCAAAATGGTCCAGCAGACCGGGGGACGCTTCGCGCAGGTTGTCGCCAAACTCGCCAAAGCGCAGCACCACGGCGTTGTCTGCACCGGCGGGCTCGAGCCAGACCTGGTGGGCTTGGGCGGACATGGCCAGCACGGTCAGGCTCAGGGCAGACAGGGATTTCTTCAACATATGCTCTCTCTCCTATTTTGATAAACATGCTGCAGGCGCCTTGTGCGCTCCCGCAGCCCACTCCCCAGAACCGGTGGACGGTCTCTACGCCACTGCGCGGAGACCACCCGCAGGTTCTCAAAAATCAACCGTTGCCGACAGCACCACGGTACGCGGCGCGCTCAAGGTCAGGTAGTTGTTGCCGCTGATCAACCAGACGTTTTTGCCCGTCAGGTTCTCGACATTGGCACGCAGCACCACCGCCTTGCCGCTGACCTGGGTGCGGTAGCGCGCGCCCACGTCAAAGCGGGTCCAGCCCGAGAGCTTGAGGGTGTTGGCATTGCTGGCCCAGGCCGAGCCGGTACGGATCACACGGCCGTTGACCGACAGGCCCTGCGCGCCGGGCACATCCCAGTCGGCACCCAGGTTGGCATTGAGCTTGGGCACGCCGTAGGCATCGTTGCCCTGGTACTGCGCCGCCTTGGTGACCTTGGCGCGGTTGAAGGTGAGGCCCCCCATCAAGCGCAGACCGCGCTGCAGCTCGCCATAGGCGGCCAGCTCCAGGCCCCGGTTGCGCTGCTCACCATCAAAGCTGTAGATGTTGGTGCTCGGGTCGGTCATGCTGTTGGGGCGGCTGATCTGGAACAGGCTGGCCGTCGTCATGAAGCGGCCCCAGTCCACCTTCACGCCCGCTTCGTACTGCTTGGACTTGAACGGAGGAAACACCTCGCCGGCATTGACGGCCGTGTTGGGCGCCGTGGCACCGCGCGAGAGGCCAGCCGTGTAGTTGCCGTAGACGGAGACCTGGTCATTGGCCTTGACCACCAGGCCGACCAGCGGCGTGGTTGCGCTCTTGGCGTAGCTGCTGGTCTGCGCGCCGGTGGCGGTGCTGAAGTTGCGCAGGTCCACCGTCTGGCGGCGCAGGCCCAGCGTCAGCAGCAGGCGGTCATCGGCCAACGCCAAGGTGTCCGTCACCGCAATGCCGTAGTTGTGCGCCTTGGAGGCCTTGTTGGGCTCGGTGCGCGCGCCTTCGACCGGTGGCAAGGGCGAGGGATTGTAGATGTTCGAGGGCGATGTGGTCAGGCCGGCCACATAGGCGTTGCCGGATTCCTGGCGCAGGTCGGAGGCGCTGACCACCAGCGAGTGCTTGATGCCCGCGGTCGCGAACTTGGCACGCAGCCCGACATCGGCGCTGCTGGTCTCGCTATAGGAGTCATAGAAGCTGCTGCGCACCGTGAAGTCGCCGGCCGCATTCATCGATGTGGTCGTGGTCGGGAAGATCTGCTGGGCCTTTCCCTTGCGGTAGCCGATGCCGGCAAACGCCGTGACCTGGTCGTTCAGATCGACCTCCAGGCGCGAGGCGATGACCTTGTCGTCCAGCGACAGATCGGTATCGGGGAACCAGTTGCTGCGCGAATTAGGTGGCTTGGGCAAGGACGTGAGCGCCGGGTTGAAGCCGATCTGCGGGCGGAAATCTTCCATCTCTTCGCGCTGCGCATAGGCGTCGAGCGACCAGCGCAGGTTGCTGCCCCGGTAGTCCACCGCGATCGCGCCGACGCCCAGCTTCTGGTCGCCACCACGGATGCTGGCCTCGCCACCGCGCGCTGCGCCATTGACGCGCACGCCCCACTCCTTGTTCTCGCCAAAGCGGCGCGAGATATCGACGCTGCTGCCAAACTGCGCGCGGCCCAGGTACTGCAGGCCCACGCGGTTGAGCGGATCATCGCCCGCGCGCTTGGTCTGCACATTGATGGCGCCGCCAATGCTGCCGCCCGGAGGCATGCCGCCCACCATCGCGCCCGGGCCCTTGAGCAGCTCGGCACGCTCCAGAATCTCGGCCGGCACGCGGCTGGCCGAAGTCAGGCCATAGAGGCCGTTGAGGCCCACATCGCCACCGCTGATGCCAAAGCCGCGCACCTGGATGTCTTCGCTAAAGCCCTGCGAGGCGGTGGTCAGGCGCACCGAGGCGTCGTTGGCCAGCACCTCACCCAAGGTGCGTGCCTGCTGGTCGGCCACCGCTTCTGCGGTGTAGGCCACGGTGGAGAAAGGCGTATCCATCACATCCTGGTCGCCAAGCATGCCAATGCGGCTGCCGCGCGCCTGCTTGCCACCGGCATAGGCCTCGGGGCGGTCACCGGCGCGCGTGGCGGGTGCCGTCACCACCACCGGGTTCAAGGCCACTTCACCCGCGGTCTGGCCGTTGTCGATGACCAGGGTCGTGCCTTCGATGCGGGCCACCAGGCTGGTGTTGCGCAGCAGCTGGCGCACGGCATCCTGGGCGCTCATGCTGCCCTTGACGGCGGCGCCGGGGCGCCCTTGCACCAGCGCCGGTGGCGCCATCAATTGCAGGCCGGCCTGGCGGGCCAGTTGGGCCAGCGCGCTGTCGAGCGGCTGGGCAGAAATATCAAAATCAGCGGCCGAGGCCGCGCCGGCCAAGGCGGCAATGGCCAGGGCGATCAGGTGGCGTTTGCAGGGGTGCGACATAGCGTTGGGTACTTTCCTCATGTGGTTCACAAGAGGTAATACGAACGAGACGCAGTTTTCCCTCAACGCCAGCGCAAGTATTTTTAAATGGCCGGTCAGCGGCCCATAGTGCATGCACGCCATCGCTCAACTCTGCGCCTTGCGCCGTGCAATCGTGATGCGGCGCGCAGCGCCCTGGCCTTCTTCGCGCACTACCACCGGCACACTGCGCGGCAGCAGCTGCAGCCAGGCGCGGGCATCGGCAATGCGCACCCGGCCAAAAATCGTCAGGTGTTCTGCATCCGGCGCCACCTGCAGAGGCACGGGGCAGTAACGGGCCAGGCGCTGCACCGCCAGGCCCAGCGGCTCGTGGCGGAAATCCAGCCAGCCATTGCGCCAGGCCGCCACCTCTTCCGCGCTGCTGTCGCGCCGGGGCGACTGGCCTGGCTGCCAGTCCAGGCTCTGGCTGCCCGTCAGCTCCCAGCCATCGCCGGCATCGGCCAGATCGCCATCGCTGCCGCGCTCTTGCACGCGCACCCGGCCCTCTTCCACGGCTACACGCAGCCCACCCTGGTTATCGAGGGCCACTTCAAACCGGGTGCCCAGCACGGTGATGCGGGCCGGGCCGGCATCGACGATAAAAGGCGCATCGGCATTGCGCGCCACGCTGAAGAAGGCCGCGCCATGGTGCATTTGCACATAGCGGCGGCTGCCGTAGTAACGCACATCCAGGCGGGTCTGCGCATCCAGCGCAATGCTGCTGCCATCGGGCAGGGCCTGGTTCAGCTGGCGGCCGGTAGCGGTGCCCAGCTGGATCTGCCAGGTCACCACCTGGCTTTGGTACAAGCGCCAGGCCAGGCTGCCGCTGGCGCCCAGGCCTGCCACACCGAGCAAGGCAGACAGCGCGCGGCGCCGGCCCTTGCGTGGCAGCGCCTGCACGACGCCATCGCCGCGCCATTCGTGCAGGGCCGCTTCAATCGCATCCATGGCGCGCATGATCTCTCGCTCCACTGTCTTGACCGAGACGCCATGCGCAGCGGCAATCGCCGCCTGCGATTCGCCATCGAGCCGGTCGGCCAGGAACATGCGGCGGCAGCGCTCTGGCAAGGCGGCAATGGCGGCATCGACCGCCACCAGCGCCTCGCGCTGCAGGCTGGCCTCGGCCACATCCTGGCCCAGCGCCTGCACACCGGCGCTGCTGTCATGGAAGCTGCTGTCAAAGCGCTCGGAGCTGCGCGCGGCCCGGCGCAGGTGGTCGATCACCAGATGCTCGGCCACCGTGTACAGATAGGCGCGTGGCGCCGGGTGCTGGCTTTGCGCCATGGGCCCCGCTTCCACTACGCGCAGCCAGGCGTCATGCACGATGTCCTGCGCCGATTGGCGGCTGCCGGTACGGCGTGCCACAAAGGCGATCAGCTCGCGATAGCTATCGCGAAAGGCTTCCAACGGGAGGGCGGACATGGCGGGGACGGGCGAGCAGTAAAGAGGACAAGGCGCGCTAGTATATTACGAATGAGAATAGATCTCATTTGTTATATAAATTCTCTTTGAAAACAGGGTGTTAAATCGCCCGCCCGTGGAGGCGGTTACTGCTGCCAGCGCAAGCATTTCCCGCGATGGAACACGCCATAAAAACGCCCTGTACCGCCAGGTTCAGGGCGTGGGAGCGGGAAAATCAGCTTACAAATCGCGCTTGATCAAAGCCCCGCTGAACAGCACCGGCCCGGTCGGACCCGTCTCGCTGGGCACGCCGCCCTTGGGCTCGAGGCTGACCGCCAACGCAGGGACGGCTTGCACTTGGGCCAGCTGGGCCTGCAGTTGCTCCAGCCGCCCCTCGCCCATGACGCCCAGGGACTGCGGCGCGCCCTGGGTGGGCAAGGCCCAGAGCTGCAGTGACCGGTCGGCCGCCTCCTGGTAACCACCGACCCGCTGCAGCTCCAGGCGGCCATGGCGGGCATCAAAGGTCACCAGCATGGAGGCCTGCGCCTTGCCATCGGCCAGCACGGCCACGTACTGCAGCTGCGGGGCGGCCTGCAAGGCGGTCTGGGTCTTTTGCAGCTCCGTCTGCAAGGCGGCCAGCTGCTGGCCGGTGTTGCGTTGCAGGCTTTGCTGCGCATACAGGCCAACGGCGACGGCAGCGACGGTGGCCACGGCGCCAGTCAGCGCCAGCGAGCGCCACCAGGCCAGCGCCTTGGGGCTGCGGGCGTTGGCAGCAGCGCGCTGCCGCTCCAGCGCTATTCCAGCCTGGTCGGCATCGACCAGGTTCTGGATGCGGGTCCAGACGGCGGCATCGGGTTGCACGGGCGACTGCAGCTCGGACAGCGCCGACCAGCGGCCCTGCCACAGCATGGCGGCCGAGCGCACCTGCGGGTGGGCGCGGGCCATCTGCTCAAAGCGGCGGCGGGCGCCGGCGCGCAAGGTGCCCAGCGCATAGGCCGCAGCGAGCCGGTCGAGCAGTTCAGGGTGTTGTACCAGATTCATCAGAGCACTCCTTTGCGCCTACACGTGGCGGGCCATGCACTTGCGCAGCTGCTCCAGACTGCGGCGCATCCAGGTTTTAACGGTGCCCAGCGGCAGCTGGAAGTGGCTGGCCAGCTCGCTGTGGCTCAAATCTCGCAAATAGGCCAGGCTCACCACCTGGCGCTGGGCCTGCTGCAGCCGCTCCATGCATTGGTGCAACACCGTCGCCTGCTCGCTGGCTTCCACCGATTGCATGGGGCCTTGTGCATCGTCGCCCTGCGGCAAGTCATCCATGTCATCGACCAGCGCATGCTGGTCCAGCCGCTCGGCCTTGCGCCGGCGCAGAAAATCCAGTGCCCTGCTGCGCACCAGCATCCCCATCCAGGCCAGCGGCGGGCTGAGCGAATCGCGGTAACTGCCCGCGTTACGCCAGATGGCGACAAAACTGTCCTGCAGCACATCCTCGGCCCAGGCTTGGTTGCCCAGAATGCGCAGCGCCAGGCCATACAGCCGGGACGCCGTCTCGTCGTACAAAAGCCGGAGCGCATTGTCCTCGCGGGCGGCTATGCGGTCTAACAAAAGCATCAGTTCAGTGTCAGTGGTAGGTGTGCGCATGCCAGCATTGTGGAGCCAAGCCTGCGCAGCCGGTGTATCCGTTGTATTACTGCCAAGCAGCAAGCGCCTCGGGCAAACCCTCCAATCTCTTAGCGGTCAGCGGTCGCTCACGTCCAAAACTTTCATGCATCTGGCCGCTATACGCAGCAAGCCCTCCATTGGATGCAAAAAACGATGCAAAAAAATAATCGGCGCATTGAATCCAAATCTCCTGCTGGTGCGTAGTGCTAAGCGTAGCCCTTGCCCAGACAGGGTCGGACAACCGGAACACCCTATGACAACCGCCACCACCACCATCGCCTACCAGCCATCGTGCCCATGCGCCAGCGCCAGGAGGCAGCCATGCCACTGAACACCCCCATTGCGCGCTGGTACGGCTTGCGTGTCTGGCTGGTGGGCGCCAGCTCGGGCATCGGTCTGGCGCTGGCCGAGCAGCTGCATGCCGCAGGCGCGCGCGTGATCGTGTCCGCGCGCCGGCAGGAGGTGTTGGACAGCTTCGCCGAGCAGCACCCGGGCTGTCTGCCGCTGCCGCTGGATGTCACGGACCGCGACGCGGTCGTCAGCGCCGTGCAGCAGCTGCTGGAGGACGGGCCGCTGGACCTGGTCTGCTACTGCGCAGGCGAGCGGCAGACCATGCGGGCCGATGACCTGGACCTCAACAGCTTGCTGCAGCACCGCGAGGTCAATCTGACCGGGGCCTTGCATTTGATCGCGGCCGTCACGCCCCACCTGCTGGCAGCGGCGCGCGCCGGGCGCCAACCGCATCTGAGCCTGGTGGCCAGTGTGGCCGGCCTGCGGGGTCTGCCGGGCAACCTGGCCTATGGGCCCAGCCAGGCGGCACTCATCAACCTGGCCGAGACCTTGCAACTCGAGCTGGTGCCTCAGGGCGTAGGCGTCAGCCTGGCCGTGCTCAAGCCCGGCCTGAGCGATGCCTTCTTCACCGAGCCTCACCCCGCCAGCCTGCCAGTCTGGCCGCAGCCAGAGCAGGCGGCCAGCGCGATGCTTAAGGGCTGGGCCCGGGGCCACTTTCTGCTGGGCGTGCCCTGGCGCTCCCGGCTGAGCTGGCGCCCCGGCTACAAATCGACGGCATCCGGTCTGGTGGCCTGGGTGCGCCGCTTGCAAGGAAACTGAAGCATGCTGACCCTTCACCACCTGGAAACCTCACGCTCGCAGCGCGTGCTGTGGCTGCTCGAAGAGCTGAACCTGCCCTATGCGCTGGAGACCTACCCGCGCGATGCCAAGACGCGCCTAGCGCCGCCGGCGCTCAAGCGCATCCACCCGCTGGGCCTCTCACCCATCCTCTGCGACCGGGGCCTGGTGATTGCAGAATCCGGCGCCATCATCGAGTACCTGGCCGAGCGCTATGGCGCCTGGGCGCCGCCCGACATGGCCCACCTCGATCCGCCGCGCAGCAGCCCCGAGCACCTGCAGTGCCGCTACTGGATGCATTTTGCCGAGGGCTCGCTGATGAACTGGCTGCTGCTGCAGCTGGTGTTTGACAGCATCGCGGCCAAGCGCTTGCCGCTGCTGCTGCGCCCCGTCGTGCGCCCGGTGCTGCGCGGCCTGCGCCAGCAGGTGCACAAGCAGCTGATCGCGCCGCACATGGAGGCGGCGATGGCCTATATGAACCACCACTTGGCTCACCAGCCCTGGTTTGCCGGCGATCACCTGACGATGGCCGATTTTCAGATGGGCTTTGCCGTCGAGGCCGCGCTGGCGCGCTGCGCCAATGCCGCCGACTGGCCGCATCTGCATGCCTACCGCCAGCGCATGCAGGCCCGCGAAGCCTACCAGCGCGCCATTGCCAAGGGCGGCCCGGTGGTGATGAAGCTCTGAGCCACTGAACCGCGGCGCATGAAAAAAGGCCCTGCAGTGCAGGGCCTTCGTCATGGGCGTTGCGCAGATCAGCCCAGCCAGTGGCGGGCATTGCGCCAGACGCGCATCCAGGGGCTGTGGGCCGAACGGTCGCCGTCGGTCCAGCTCATCTGCACGTTGCGGAACACGCGCTCGGGGTGCGGCATCATCGCGGTAAAGCGGCCATCGGCGGTGGTCACAGCGGTCAGGCCGCCGGCCGAGCCGTTCGGGTTGAACGGGTACTGCTCGGTCGCCTGGCCGTGGTTGTCCACATAGCGCATCGCGGCGATCACCGCATCGGCGTTGCCACGGAAGCGGAAGTTGGCATAGCCTTCGCCATGGGCCACGGCGATCGGCAGGCGCGAGCCAGCCATGCCTTGCAGGAACAGGCTGGGCGAGTCCAGCACTTCGACCATCGACAGGCGCGCCTCGAAGCGGTTGCTCTGGTTTTGCGTAAAGCGTGGCCAGTCTTGCGCACCGGGGATGATGTCGGCCAGTTCGGCAAACATCTGGCAGCCATTGCAGACGCCCAGGCCGAACGTGTCCTTGCGGCTGAAAAAGGCCTGGAACTGCTCGGACAGCGGCTCGTTGAAGGTGATGGAGCGGGCCCAGCCAATGCCAGCGCCCAGGGTGTCACCATAGCTGAAGCCGCCGCAGGCGACGATACCGGCAAAGTCACGCAGCTGGGCACGGCCCGTCTGCAGGTCGGTCATGTGCACGTCCACCGCTTCAAAGCCGGCTTCGCCAAAGGCGTAGGCCATCTCCACGTGGGAGTTGACGCCCTGCTCGCGCAGCACCGCCACGCGGGGCTTGGCTGCCACGTTCACATAGGGGGCTGCCACCACCTCTTGCGGGTCGAAGGTCAGGTGCACATGCATGCCCGGGTCAGACGGCACACCTACCGAGGCGTGCTCGCTGTCGGCACAAGCGGGGTTGTCGCGCTGCTGGGCAATCTTCCAGCTCACGGCATCCCAGACCTGGTGGAGATCGCTCAGGCTGGCGCCAAACACCTTCTTGGCATCGCGCCAGACCTGCAGCTCGCCCTTGCCCATGTCCATGCTGGACGAGGCCGGACGCGTCTTGCCCACGATGTGGCTGCAGGTGGACAGGCCGTGCTCGCGCAGCGTCTTCAGCACCTCGGCGCTGTCGCTGGTCTTGACCTGCAGCACCACGCCCAGCTCTTCGTTGAACAGCGCGCGCAAAGTCAGGTCTTCGCGGCGGCCCGATACCTGGGCGCCCCAGTTCTTGCCTTCGCCGCTGTCCATGCGGCTGTCGGAGATGCCATCGCCTTCGGTGATCAGCATGTCCACATTCAGTGCCACGCCGACATGGCCGGCAAAGGCCATTTCGGCCACGGTGGCCAGCAGGCCGCCGTCGCCCTTGTCGTGGTAGGCCAGGATCTTGCCCTGGGCGCGCAGCGCGTTGACGGCGTCAACGAGTGCAATCAGGTCCTTGGCCTCGTCCAGGTCCGGCGTTTCATTGCCGCTTTGGCCCAGCACCTGGCCCAGGATCGAGCCACCCATGCGCATCTTGCCGCGCGACAGATCAACCAGCACCAAGGTGGTGTCGGGCTCGTTGGCGTCCAGCTGGGGCGTCAAGGTGCTGCGCACATCATCGATGGAGGCAAAGCCGGTGATGATCAGGCTGACGGGCGAGGTGACCTTCTTGGTCTGGCCGCCCTCGCTCCACTGCGTGCGCATCGACAGGCTGTCCTTGCCCACGGGGATGGAGATGTTCAGCTGCGGGCACAGCTCCATACCCACGGCCTTGACGGTGGCGTACAGGTCGGCGTCTTCCCCGGGCTCGCCGCAGGCGGCCATCCAGTTGGCCGACATCTTGACCTTGGACAGCGCAATGGGCGCTGCCAGCATATTGGTGATGGCCTCGGCCACCGCCATGCGGCCCGAGGCGGGAGCATTGATCGCTGCCAGTGGCGTGCGTTCGCCCATCGCCATCGCTTCGCCCTTGAAGCCCTGGAAATCGGCCAGGGTCACGGCGACGTCGGCCACCGGCACCTGCCAGGGGCCGACCATCTGGTCGCGGTGGGTCAGGCCGCCGACGGCGCGGTCACCAATGGTGACCAGGAAGCGCTTGGAGGCCACCGTGGGGTGGGCCAACACGTCGATCACGGCCTTTTCCAGCGGCACGCCGGTCAGGTCGATGGCCGGCAGGCTGCGCGCCACAGTCTGCACATCCTTGTGCATCTTGGGCGGCTTGCCCAGCAACACGTCCATCGGCATATCGACCGGGAATTTCTGGTCGTCCGCAGTGGCGGCCGGGTCTTCGAGCACCAGCTGGCGCTCTTCGGTGGCCGTGCCGATGACGGCAAACGGGCAGCGCTCGCGCTCGCAAAACGCCGTGAACTGCGCCAGCGATTCGGGCGCAATCGCCATCACATAGCGCTCCTGGCTTTCGTTGGACCAGATTTCCTTCGGAGCCAGGCCCGATTCTTCGAGGTTGACCTTGCGCAGGTCAAAGCGGGCGCCACGGCCGGCGTCATTGGTCAGCTCGGGAAAAGCGTTGGACAGGCCACCGGCGCCCACGTCGTGGATCGCCAGGATGGGGTTGGCCGCGCCCTGCTGCCAGCAGTGGTTGATGACCTCTTGCGCACGGCGCTCGATCTCGGGGTTGCCGCGCTGCACCGAGTCAAAGTCCAGCTCGGCCGCGTTGGTGCCGCTGGCCATGGAGCTGGCAGCACCCCCGCCCATGCCGATGCGCATGCCCGGGCCGCCCAGCTGGATCAGCAAGGTGCCAGCGGGGAAGAGGATCTTCTGGGTCTGCTCGGCATCGATCACGCCCAGGCCACCAGCAATCATGATGGGCTTGTGGTAGCCACGGGTGATGTCACCGACTTGCTGCTCGTACTCGCGGAAGTAGCCAGTCAGGTTGGGGCGACCGAATTCGTTGTTGAACGCGGCGCCGCCCAGCGGGCCTTCGATCATGATCTGCAGCGGGCTGGCGATGTGCTCGGGCTTGCCGACCTCGCTGCCCCAAAGCTTGGAGACGGTGAAACCGGTGAGGCCCGCCTTGGGCTTGGAGCCCCGTCCGGTCGCGCCTTCGTCACGGATCTCACCGCCCGCGCCGGTGGAGGCACCGGGGAAAGGCGAGATGGCTGTGGGGTGGTTGTGGGTCTCGACCTTCATCAGCACATGGCTGGTGGCCGCTTGCTTTTGGTAGCTGGGCGCCGTCACGGCATCGGCCTGGGCGTTGAACTGCGCGACAAAGCGCTCGACTTGGTGGCCTTCCATGATGGAGGCATTGTCCGAATAGGCAACGACGGTGTGCTGGGGCGATACCGCCTCGGTGTGGCGGATCATGCCAAACAGGCTCTTGTCCTGCGCCACGCCATCGATGGTGAACTTGGCGTTGAAGATCTTGTGGCGGCAGTGCTCGGAGTTCGCCTGGGCAAACATCATCAGCTCGACATCGCTGGGGTTGCGCGCCAGGCCCTTGAAGGCGTTTTCCAGGTACTCGATCTCGTCGTCGGCCAGCGCCAGGCCCCATTGCTTGTTGGCTTTTTCCAGCGCGCTGCGGCCGCCGCCCAGCACATCGACAAATTCCATCGGCTGGGCTTGCAGTGCGGAGAACAGCTGCTCGGCTTCGGCGCGGGTGGCGAAGACCGACTCGGTCATGCGGTCGTGCAGCAGCGCGGCGATCTGTGCGGTCTGCTCGGCGCTCAGCTCGGGCTTGCCGCCCAGCAGGCCGGCCTTGAGCTCGATCCGGTACTCGGTCAGGCGCTCGATGCGGAACAGTGCCAGGCCGCAGTTGCGGGCAATGTCAGTGGCCTTGGAAGCCCAGGGCGAAATGGTGCCCATGCGCGGGGTGACGATGAAGGCCAGGCCATCGCTGCCGCCTTCATAGGGGTCGCCATAGGTCAGCAGGGCCGCTACGCGCTCGGCCTGGGCACCCGCCAGGGGCTGCTCGGTGGCCACCAGATGCACAAAACGGGCAGCAATGCCCGTTATCTTTGGATGGATCGCCGTCAATGCGGTCTGCAGTTGTTGGGCGCGGAAGGAGCTGAGGGCGTTACCGCCTGGTAGCTGAGTCAGGTGCAGTGTCACGTGGCAGCCTATGTGGACTAGGAGGATGGGAAGAAAGCACGCATGCGCCTTGCCCACTGCTACGGGCGGACCGTGGCAGCACCATGACAAGGGCGGGATAACCCGGGATTCTACTGTGCCGCGCCAGGACACGTAGCCGCATGGAAAACAGGCCAATGGCAGCAGTGGGATAATTGTGGGCTATGACGATCAAAATCAATACCGAAGACGATATTGCGCAGATGCGCATCGCAGGCCGCCTGGCCTCGGAGGTCTTGGACTACATCACCCCCCACATCCAACCGGGTATCACCACCAAGCAAATCGATCTGCTGTGCGCCGAGGCGATGGAAAAGCAAGGCACCAAATCGGCCTGCCTGGGCTACCAGCCGCCAGGCATGACGCCCTACCCGGCCTATGTCTGCACGTCGGTCAACCATGTGGTCTGCCACGGCATCCCCAATGACAAACCGCTCAAGAAGGGCGACATCGTCAATGTGGACGTGACCATCATCACGCCCGAAGGCTATTTTGGTGACAACAGCCGCATGTTCGTGATCGGCGAAGGCACGATTGCCGGCAAGCGCCTGTGCCAGCTGACCTTTGAAGCCATGTGGCATGGCATCGTGCAGGTCAAGAATGGCGCCCACCTGGGCGATATCGGCCATGCGATCCAGAAGTTTGCCGAAGGCCAGGGCCTGTCGGTCGTGCGCGAGTATTGCGGCCACGGCATCGGCAAGGTGTTCCACGACGAGCCCCAGGTGCTGCATTACGGCCGCCCGGGCGCCGGCGTCGAGCTCAAGACCGGCATGATCTTCACGATCGAGCCCATGCTCAACCTGGGCAAGAAGGACATCAAGGACCTGGGCAATGACGGCTGGACCGTCATCACCAAGGACCACAGCCTCTCGGCCCAGTGGGAAGTCGAAGTGCTGGTGACCGACACCGGCTATGAAGTGCTGACCTGGTCGGAGGGCTCGCCCACGCCGCCCAGCTTTGTGACCAGCACCAAGTGCTGATCGGGTGCTGATCCGGCACGAATAAATCGCTGCGCGCGTGCCGGGCCTGCCCGGCACCTGCCCACACCAAGGCGGCATTGCAACCAGCATGCCGCCTTGGTCGTTTCTGGCAGTCCCGCCTCCGCCATGCCCCCATTTGGTGCGTAATGGCATGGAATGTGCTTACTCGCAGCTGCTGTTGATTGCTATGGCACACTGCCAACGACAGCATAGTTAGGCACCATGAACGATCCTCGCATTCCGCAGCTGCGCGAGCAGTACCAGGCGCAACGCAGCGCCCTGTTTGATGACATCATGGCCGGGGGCAGCAGCACCCGGGGCATACAGACCCAGCTGCGCAAGCTCTCGCAGCTGGCCGATGGGCTGCTGCGCGATCTCTGGCACCTGGCTGGCCTACCCGGGCGCCTGAACCTGGTGGGGGTGGGCGGCTTTGGCCGGGGCAAGCTGTTTCCCTATTCCGATATCGATGTGCTGCTGCTGCTGCCCGAAGGCACCGATCCGGAGCAGGACATTGAATTGCGCACCGCGATCGAGCAGTTCATCGGCTCGTGCTGGGATGCCGGGCTGGAGATAGGGTCGAGCGTGCGCACCATCAGCCAGTGCATCAGCGAAGCCCAGGCCGATGTGACGGTGCAGACGGCGCTGCTGGAGTCGCGCCGCATCATTGGCTCGCCCCGCCTCTACCACCTGTTCCAGGCGGCGCTGGCCCAGTCCATCAAGCCCGATGCCTTTGTCGTGGCCAAGGTGCTGGAGATGCAGCAGCGCCACAACAAGTACGAAAACACCGTCTATGCGCTCGAGCCCAATTGCAAGGAGTCGCCTGGCGGCCTGCGCGATCTGCAACTGATCCTGTGGCTGGGCCGTGCTACCGGTCTGGGCAGCCGCTGGAAGGAGCTGGCCGACAAGGGGCTGGCGACCGTCTACGAGGTGCGCAACCTGCAGCGCAACGAGGACCTGATCTGCCTCATCCGCGCGCGGCTGCACATTGTGGCGCGGCGCCGTGAGGACCGGCTGGTGTTCGACCTGCAAACGCCGGTGGCCGAGTCCTTTGGCTTCAAGACCATCACGCCAGCTGGCCAGCGCTTTCCCAAGCGCGCCAGCGAGGAGCTGATGAAGCGCTACTACTGGGCTGCCAAGGCGGTGGCCCAGCTCACGCAGATCCTGATGCTGAACATGGACGAGCGCCTGCACCCGGGCAACCACACCTTGCGCCGCATCGATGACGAGTTCTACGACAAGGCCGGCCTCATTGAGGTGGCCGACGACGAGGTCTACCAGCGCAACCCGCATGCGATCTTGCGCACCTTCTTGCTCTACGAGACCGAGCCGGGCTTGAAGGACCTGTCGGCCCGCACCTTCCGCGCGCTCTACCATGCGCGCCAGCTGATGGATGCGCAGTTCCGGCGTGACCCGGTCAACCGCGCCACCTTCATGCAGATCCTGCAGCAGCCCCATGGCATCACCCATGCGATGCGGCTGCTCAACCAGACCTCGGTACTGGGCCGCTATCTCTGGCCGTTCCGCCGCATCGTGGGCCAGATGCAGCACGACCTGTTCCATGTCTACACGGTGGACCAGCACATCCTGATGGTGCTGCGCAATGTGCGGCGCTTTTTCATGGCCGAGCATGCGCATGAGTACCCGTTCTGCTCCCAGCTGGCCGCTGGCTGGGACAAGCCCTGGATTCTGTACCTGGCCGCCCTCTTCCACGACATCGGCAAGGGCCGGGGTGGCGACCATTCGGAGATCGGCGCGCTGGAAGTCAAGCGTTTTTGCCGCGACCACCAGATTGCCAAGGAAGACCGGCAGCTGGTCGAGTTTCTGGTGCGCGAGCACCTGACGATGAGCCAGGTCGCGCAAAAGCAGGATACGTCCGACCCCGAGGTGATCACCGCCTTTGCCCAGCGCATGGGCAATGAGCGCCGGCTCACCGCCCTCTACCTGCTCACCGTCGCCGATATCCGTGGCACCAGCCCCAAGGTCTGGAATGCCTGGAAAGGCAAGCTGCTCGAAGACCTGTACCGCTCGACGCTGCGCGTGCTGGGTGGGCGGGCGCCCGATGTGGCCGCGCAGGTGGAAATCCGCAAGCGCGAAGCGCTGGTGCTGCTGGCGCTGTCGGCACAGCCCCATGAATCACAAAAAGCGCTGTGGGATACGCTGGGCCTCGATTATTTTCTGCGCCACGAGGCCGCCGATATCGCCTGGCACACGCGCCACCTGTCACGCGCCGTGGGCAGCAAGGCCACCTTGGTGCGCGCGCGCCAGTCGCTGGCCGGCGAAGGCCTGCAGGTGATGGTGTATGCGCCCGACCAGCCCGATCTGTTTGCCCGCATCTGCAGCTATTTTGACCAGGCGGGCTTTTCGATTCTGGACGCGCGCGTGCACACCGCCCTTAACCGCTATGCGCTCGATACCTTCCAGGTGGTGGCGACCGATGCACCGCAAAGCTACCGCGAGCTGATCAACCTGGTCGAGAGCGAGCTCACGCGCGTGCTGGTGGCCGCCCAGCCGCTGCCCGAGCCCGCGCAGCGCCGCGTCTCGCGCCGGGTCAAGAGCTTTCCGGTGGCGCCGCGCGTGCTGCTGCGCCCCGATGACAAAGGCCAGCGCTGGCTGCTGTCCATCTCGGCGGCAGACCGCGCAGGCCTGCTCTACACCGTGGCACGCATCCTGGCCCGCCACCAGCTGAGTGTCGAGCTGGCCAAGATCAGCACCTTGGGCGAGCGCGTGGAAGACAGCTTTTTGCTGCAGGGCCCGGAGCTGCAAAACAATGTGAGCCAGATCGCGATCGAGACCGAGCTGCTCTGGGCACTGGCCGCGACGGGCAGCGGCGCGGCCGGTTGACCGTTAAGGCGAACCCGGCTCAGTCGTCCTCGGCCGCGCTGATGCCGGGAAACAAAATCTCGGTAAAACCGAACTGGCTGAAATCGCGCACCCGCATCGGGTAGAGCTTGCCCCAGAGGTGGTCGCATTCATGCTGCACCACCCGGGCATGGAAGCCCTCGGCCTCGCGGTCAATCGGGTCGCCATACTGGTCAAAGCCGGTGTAGCGGATCTTGCGCCAGCGCGGCACCATGCCGCGCAGCCCCGGCACCGACAGGCACCCCTCCCAGTCGTCTTCTTCCTCGTCCGACAAGGGCGTGATCACCGGGTTGATCAGCACCGTGGGCGGCACCAGCGGGCGGTCCGGGTAGCGCGGGTTGCGCTCGGGCGAGCCAAAGAACACCACCTGCAGATCCACCCCGATCTGCGGCGCCGCCAGGCCCGCGCCGTTGGCGTCGCGCATGGTGTCAAGCAGGTCCTGCACGAGCTGGTGCAGCGCATCGGTGTCAAATTCGGTCACGGGCTGCGCGGTGCGCAGCAAACGGGCATCGCCCATTTTCAAGATTGGATAGATCGCCATGCCGGCATGGTAGCGCAGCGCGCAAGCCCGTCTGGCGCCTTTTGCCACCCAAAGCACCGGCGCAGCAGCGCAGCAAGATGCCCACCACCCTTGCCCAGCATCAAGACACTGTTATGCGGCGCGATGCACAATGCTGGACCATGAACGAGCCCGGAGCCTCTTCCACCGCGCTGCAAGACGTGCAGACACCGGCTTACTGCCCCATCCGCAGTCCGGTCTTGCGCTGGCTGCTGCTGTTGGCGGCTGTGGCCTGCCTGGCGATGGGCATCATCGGCATTTTTGTGCCGGGGCTGCCGACCACGGTCTTTGTGCTGATGGCCGGGGCTTGCGCGGCGCGCAGCTCGCCGCGCCTGCATGCCTGGCTGTGGCGCCACCGGCTGTTTGGCGGCATGCTGCGCAACTGGGCGGCGGGCGGTTTTGTCAGCCGCAAGGCCAAGTGGAGCGCCAGCATCACGATGGCGCTGTGCGCAGTCATCATGCTGCTGGTGCCAGCGCCTGGCTGGGCCAAGCTGTTGTCGATTGGCTGCATGGCCTGCGTGCTGGCCTGGCTGTGGTGCCGGCCCGAGCCCCCGGCACCGCAATGAGCCCAGCCCTGCGCGGCAAAAAATGACCTCGTCCGTTTTTCAGGTCAAAAATTCGTTCTATAATCGCAGTCTTGTTCCTCAATAGCTCAGTTGGTAGAGCGCCGGACTGTTAATCCGTAGGTCCCTGGTTCGAGCCCAGGTTGAGGAGCCAAAGAATTTTTCGGCTTTGCAATCGAACAAAGCCTGTTGACCGATATTCCTCAATAGCTCAGTTGGTAGAGCGCCGGACTGTTAATCCGTAGGTCCCTGGTTCGAGCCCAGGTTGAGGAGCCATCACTTATCTGCCCTGCAATCGTTCAGGGCATTGACCAAAAATTTGTTCCTCAATAGCTCAGTTGGTAGAGCGCCGGACTGTTAATCCGTAGGTCCCTGGTTCGAGCCCAGGTTGAGGAGCCAAAGAATTTTTTTTGGCTTTGCAATCGCACAAAGCCTGTTCACTGTTTATTCCTCAATAGCTCAGTTGGTAGAGCGCCGGACTGTTAATCCGTAGGTCCCTGGTTCGAGCCCAGGTTGAGGAGCCATTCAAAAAGCCTGCACCACCGTGCAGGCTTTTTTGTTTTTTGCGGCCGCAGCCCAGCAGCCGGGAGCGAACTGCCGTATTTGTCACCCTGCGTACCACGGGCGGCCAGCAGCGCCCCATTTGGCCGCTACCATGGCAGGCAACACCATGAGCGCCAACCACCACACGCCCCCGCTAGCCTGGCTGCAAGCCGATGACGACTTTCCACCCGTGGACATGGCCTGGGGGCCCCACACCCCGCACCCGGGCCTGCTGGCCGCTGGCGGCGTGCTCGACAGCGCCCATCTGCAGCAGGCCTACCGCCAGGGCATCTTCCCCTGGTTCAGCGAGGGCTCACCCATTCTGTGGTGGTCCACCGATCCGCGCATGGTGCTGCAACCGGCCCACTTCCGCCTGCACCGCTCGCTCAAGCAGGCCATCCGCAAGTTTGCGCAGGATCCCAGCAGCGAACTGCGCATCGACAGCGACTTTGCCGCCGTGATCGCCGCCTGCAGCCAGCAGGACCGCCCGGGCCAGGATGGCACCTGGATCGTCGACGACATCCAGGCCGCCTACACCCAGCTGCACCGGGATGGCTTTGCCCACAGCGTGGAGCTGTGGCAAGGCGGCCAGCTGGTAGCCGGCCTGTACTGCGTGGCCATTGGGCGCGCGGTGTTTGGCGAATCGATGTTCACCACCGTGCCCAACGGCTCCAAGATCGCACTGGCCGCGCTGGTGCAGATCTGCCGGCGCGAGCAGGTGCCGATGATCGACTGCCAGCAAAACACCGGGCATCTGGCCTTCATGGGCGCTGCCGAAGTGCCGCGCAGCCGGTTTTTAGAGAATGTGCGCACGCAAATAGCGCTGCCCCCTATGCGCTGGGAGTTTGCATCTGGCGATGGGACTGACATAATCCCACTATCTGAAATGACATCTCCGCATCCGGATGAGTAGGCTGAACGAACTACCGCTGCACAGCTTGCAGTTTTATGCGACAGCGCCCTACCCATGCAGCTATCTCGAAGCGCGCATGGCGCGCTCTCAGGTAGCCACGCCCAGCCACGCCATCCAGAACGATGTCTACTCCGAGTTGATCCAGCAGGGCTTTCGCCGCAGCGGCCTGTTCACCTACCGCCCCTATTGCGATGGCTGCCAGGCATGCGTGCCCTTGCGCGTGCAGGTGCAGGACTTCAAACCCAAGCGCCACCAGCGCCGCGCGCGCAAGCAGCACCAGGCGCTGGACGTGCGCGTGCTGCCGCTGGGCTTTTTGCGTGAGCACTACGCGCTCTACCTGCGCTACCAGTCGGCGCGCCATACCGGTGGCGGCATGGATGAGGACAGCGTCGAGCAGTATTCGCAGTTCATGCTGCAAAGCCGGGTCAACAGCCGCCTGGTGGAGTTTCGCGAGCCCGCGCAGGGCCAGCAGCCCGGCGCCTTGAAGATGGTCTCGATCATCGACATCCTCAACGACGGCCTGTCGGCCGTCTACACCTTTTACGAGCCCGAGGCCCACACCAGCTACGGCACCTACAACGTGCTCTGGCAGATTGATCAGTGCCGGGCCATGGGCCTGCCCTACCTGTACCTGGGCTACTGGATTGCCGCCAGCCCCAAGATGCAATACAAGGCCGATTACCAGCCCTATGAGGTCTATATCGACCAGCGCTGGCAACCGGGCCAGCTCGCCAACCATTGCGCCCCTTGATCGCTCCGATCAAGCGGTCACCCCTCTTTTTGTTATTTGAGCGCCAGTCTACGCATGACCAAACCAATACATGACACCGTCACCAAGCCCAGCGTGCAAGTGCTAGAGCGCATGTTCACGCTGCTGGACGTCCTGGCCACGCGCGAGGAAGCGGTGTCACTCAAGGAGCTGAGCGAGATCACAGGCCTGCACCCGTCGACGACGCACCGCATCTTGAACGATCTGACCATTGGCCGCTTTGTGGACCGCCCCGAGTCGGGCAGCTACCGCCTGGGCATGCGCCTTCTGGAGCTGGGCAACCTGGTCAAGGCGCGCATCAATGTGCGCGAAGTGGCCCTGCTGCCGATGCGGCGGCTGCACCTGGCCACGCAGCAGGCCATCAATCTGAGCATGCGCCAGGGCGATGAGATCGTCTATGTGGAGCGCAGCTTCAGCGAGCGCTCGGGCATGCAGGTGGTGCGCGCCATCGGCGGCCATGCGCCGCTGCACCTGACCTCGACCGGCAAGCTCTTTTTGGCCAACGACGAGCCCGAGCGCGTACGCGCCTACGCGATGCGCACGGGCCTGGCGGGCAACACCAAGAACAGCATCACCAATTTGGCGGTACTCGAGCGCGAGCTGTCCAAGACCCGCCAGTACGGCGTGGCGCGCGACAACGAGGAGCTGGAGCTGGGCGTGCGCTGCATGGCAGCGGGCATCTATGACGACCAGGGGCGCCTGGTCGCTGGCCTGTCGGTGTCCGCCCCTGCCGACCGGCTCGAAGACGCCTGGACCACGCGCCTGCAGGCCACGGCTAGCGAGATCTCGTCCGCGCTGGGCTTTGACGAGCACCGCCAGCCCAACGCACGCTGAGCCCGGGCAGGCCATCAACCGCACGCAAAAAAACCTGCCGAGGCAGGTTTTTTTGTGGGCGCAGCGCGCTCAGTGCTTGGCCAGCAGCTGCGTGCCCGAGCCTTCCACCCAGTGGCGCACGCGCTCGGCATCGGCCAGGCGACCGAACTTGCCCGCCGAATCCAGGAACACCATGATGAGCTTGCGGCCGGCCACCTGGGCCTGCATCACCAGGCAGCGGCCTGCCTCGGAGATATAGCCGGTCTTTTGCAGGCCGATATTCCACTCGGGACTGTGCACCAGGCGGTTGGTATTGTTGAACTGCAGCATGCGCTCACCCACTTCGACCTGGTAGGACGGCGAAGTGGTCAGATCGCGCAGCAGCGGATCGGAGTGCGCCACATTGACCAAGGTGGCCAAGTCAAAGGCGCTGGACTGGTTGGAGCTCGACAAGCCGGTGGGCTCGACATAGCGGGTATCGGCCATGCCCAGCATCTTGGCCTTCATGTTCATCATGCCGACAAAGGTCTGCAGGCCACCAGGGTAGGTGCGGCCCAGCGCATGGGCGGCACGGTTTTCGCTGGACATCAGCGCCAGGTGCAGCAATTCGCCGCGCATCAAGGTGGTGCCCACACGCAGACGCGAGCTGCTGTGCTTTTCGGTGTCCACATCGTCCTGGGTGATGGTGATCATCTCGTCCATCGGCAGCTGGGCCTGGGAGATGATCAGGCCGGTCATCAGCTTGGTGAGCGAGGCGATCGGCAGCACGGCATGGTCGTTCTTGGACAGCAGCACTTCATGGGTGTCCTGGTCCAGCACCAGAGCGACGCTGGATTTGAGTGCCAGCGGATCGGTCACATCATGCAGGCCGGCCATCTGGCCGAAGGACTGGCGCTCGGGAATGATGACGGCAGCGGCAACGGCAGCGCGCCCTGCGTGGCGCCCTGCCTTGGCCAGCGTGGTCTTGCCCTTGGGGGCTTTGCCGGCGACCTTTTTGGACGATGGCGCAGCCGCTTGCTTTTGGCGGCCATTGCGCTCGCCCTTGGAGGCCACGGCGGCAGGCTTTTTGCTAGCCTTGGCCTGCACATGGGCCTTGGGAGCGGACTTGTTTTTGGCGCTGGCCTGCACGCTGGGAGCGGACAAACCAAAGGCCAGGGTACAAATTGCAAACAAATGTGAAAAACGACGCAAAACACTGCGATGACGTAGCGCCATTATTCTGCTCCCTACAAATACGATAGCTGACAGCGGAAACTTGAATTTAAAAAATCGCGCAAATTCATTAACTTACGCGATTCTTCAATTATTTAAGTGAAATTATATTCCGAAGTCTCAACCTTGTGCAGCTACTCGCTCCGTAGGATTTTGTAACTTGTTTAGCGCAGCGATGTAAGCCTTCGCTGACGCCACCACAATATCAGGGTCTGCGCCTACACCGTTGACCACGCGCCCACCCATCTGCAAGCGCACGGTCACCTCGCCCTGGCTCTCGGTCGAGCCGCTGATCGCATTGACCGCATACAGCACCATCTCGGCGCCGCTGCGCGCCTGCGACTCAATTGCCTTCATCGAGGCATCGACCGGGCCGTTGCCGGTAGACTCGCCGCGCACCTCCTGGCCATGGGCAATCAACACCACGCTGGCCTTGGGCTGCTCGCCCGTTTCGCTCGATTGCGACAACGAGACAAAGCGGTAGGTTTCGGCCTGCGCCTCGGCGCCTTCCATGTGCACCAGTGCGAGGATGTCTTCGTCAAAAATTTCGCTCTTGCGGTCGGCCAGGTCCTTGAAACGGGCAAAGGCGGCATTGATCTCGCTTTCGCTGTCCATCACCACACCCAGCTCCTGCAGGCGCTGCTTGAAGGCGTTGCGGCCCGAGAGCTTGCCCAGCACGATCTTGTTGGCGCTCCAGCCCACATCTTCGGCACGCATGATTTCGTAGGTGTCGCGCGCCTTGAGCACGCCATCCTGGTGGATGCCGGAGGCATGCGCAAAGGCATTGGCGCCCACCACGGCCTTGTTGGGCTGCACCACAAAGCCGGTGGTCTGGCTCACCAGGCGGCTGGCGGCCACGATGTGCTGCGCGTCGATGTTGACATCGAGGCCAAAGTAGTCGCGCCGCGTCTTGACGGCCATGACCACCTCTTCGAGTGAGCAGTTACCCGCGCGCTCGCCCAGGCCGTTGATCGTGCACTCCACCTGGCGTGCACCACCGATCTTGACGCCGGCCAGCGAGTTGGCGACAGCCATGCCCAGGTCGTTGTGGCAGTGCACCGACCAGATGGCCTTGTCGCTGTTGGGAATGCGCTCGCGCAGGTTCAGAATGAACTGGCCATAGAGCTCAGGGATCGCGTAGCCGACGGTGTCGGGCACGTTGATGGTCGTGGCGCCTTCGGCAATCACGGCCTCGATCACGCGGCAGAGAAAATCAGGGTCGCTGCGGTAGCCGTCTTCCGGGCTGAACTCAATATCGCCCACCAGGTTACGGGCAAAGCGCACCGACATCTTGGCCTGCTCGAACACCTCATCGGGCGACATGCGCAGCTTTTTCTCCATGTGCAGCGGGCTGGTCGCAATGAAGGTGTGGATACGCGCGCGGTTGGCGGGCTTCAAGGCCTCGGCGGCGCGGGCGATGTCGCGGTCGTTGGCGCGGGCCAGCGAGCAGATGGTCGAGTCCTTGATGATGGAGGCGATGCTCTGGACACAATCGAAGTCACCGTTGGAGCTGGCGGCAAAACCGGCCTCGATGACGTCCACCTTGAGGCGTTCGAGTTGGCGCGCAATGCGCAGCTTTTCGTCCTTGGTCATCGAGGCGCCGGGCGACTGCTCGCCATCGCGCAAGGTGGTATCAAAAATAATCAGTTGGTCGCTCATCGTGTGTTCTCCATGGCATTGGTCCTGCGCTGCCACCGTGGGTGAGTGGATTGTCTAAAACAGGCTGCAGGAGAGCGATCACTTCACTCTGCTGCAGCCTGCTTCAACCGCGCTACAGTTTACGTGCTTTGCTCCGCCTGTGGTTAGGCGGTAGCCACTTGTGCAGCCGCTTGTGGCGCTGCCGTTTGCACGCTGGCGACAGCACCGCTACGTGCTACCGCACTCATCACCGCGCGGAAAGCCGCCTGGGTGCTGTTGCTGTCCATGCCCACGCCGTACAGGCTCTGGCTGTCGCCCACCCGCAGCTCGATATAGGCAGCGGCCGTGGCATTGGCGCCCTTGTCGCCGCGGGCATCGCTGGCAGCCACTGCATGCTCGCTGTAGTCCAGCAAACGAACGGGGATACCGATGGCGCTGCTGACCGCTTGCACAAAGGCATCGATCGGGCCATTGCCGTGGCCGGCGATGCTGACGGCCTGGCCGGCCCACTGCACCTTGCCGCTGATGCGCACGTCATCGCTGTCGTTCGATTCCACGCGGTACTGGGCCAGCGCATGGTTGGCGCCCAGCTGGTACTCGCGCTCGAAGATCTGCCACAGGTCCTTGGCGGTGAACTCGGTGCCCGCCGTGTCCATCGCGCGCTGCACCACCTGGCTGAACTCGATCTGCAAGCGGCGTGGCATCGCCAGGCCATAGGCTTCTTCGAGCAGGTAGGAGATGCCGCCCTTGCCCGACTGGCTGTTGACGCGGATCACCGCTTCATAGCTGCGGCCCAGGTCCTTGGGGTCGATCGGCAGGTAAGGAATTTCCCAGATATCGGCATCCTGGCGGGCCGCAAAGGCTTTCTTGATCGCATCCTGGTGCGAGCCCGAGAACGAGGTGTAGACCAGGTCGCCGGCATAGGGGTGGCGCGCCGGCACGGGCAGCTGGTTGCAGTACTCGACTTCAGCGCGGATGGCGTCGATGTCCGAGAAATCGAGCTGGGGCGATACACCCTGCACATACATGTTCAAGGCCACATTGACGATGTCGAGGTTGCCGGTGCGCTCGCCATTGCCAAACAGGCAGCCTTCGACGCGGTGGGCGCCGGCCATCAACGCCAACTCGGCGCTGGCCGTGCCGGTGCCGCGGTCGTTGTGTGGGTGCACAGACACCACCACCTCAGGGCGGTTGGCAAACTGGCGCACCATCCACTCGATCTGGTCGGCAAACACGTTGGGGGTGGCGTTCTCCACCGTCGTGGGCAGGTTCAGGATGATGTCGCGGCCTGGGCCCCAGGCGGCAATCGCCGTCTCGCAGGCCTGCTGGGACACCTCAAGCTCAGCGAGCGAGAAGGTCTCGGGCGAGTACTGCAAGACCCATTCGGTGCCGGGCTGCGCATCGGTCAAGGTCTTGAGGTGGGTGACCTGGTCTTTGACCAGGGCCATCACCTCGGGCACGCTCATGCCGAATACCACCTTGCGCCAGACCGGGGCCACCGCGTTGTAGATGTGGACGATGGCGCGCGGCGCGCCTTGCAAGGCCTCGACCGTGCGCGTGATCAGCTCAGGCCGGGCGGGGGTCATCACCTGGATGGTGACGTCGGCGGGAATGCGCTTTTCCTCGATCAACTGGCGCACAAAGTCGAACTCGATCTGCGAGGACGCGGGAAAGCCGACTTCGATTTCCTTGAAACCAATCTTGACCAGCATGTCGAACATGCGCAGCTTGCGCGCCAGGTCCATGGGCTCGATCAGCGCCTGGTTGCCATCGCGCAGATCGGTGGACAGCCAGATGGGTGCCTGGGTGATCTGGGCATCAGGCCAGGTGCGGTCACGCAACGCAATGGCTGGAAAAGCGCGGTACTTGCTGGAAGGTTGGGTCAACATGGTTGTCTGGTCTTTCTCATCGGAACAAAAAGTTCGGGGTTGGAAACCAGCAACCTGCTAAAAACAGAATCGGCCCGTTGCTGGTGCAAACGGGCCGAGGTGTAGGGGTGAAAAACTGCGCGCTACTCTACCTGCCCGTTGGACATGCTAGTAGTAGAGCTAGGGACAGGTTTTGCATGGCAATCACTCTAACACAGGTTTGGGCTGGTGTCTGCAAAAAACTCAATCGTGGTGCAAGCCGCGCTCTTCGGGCTCGTCGGTCGAGGTCGCCACGATCGAGACATGCTGGCCCTTGAAGCGGCGCCAGGCATAGATCACATAGCCCGAGAGCGAATAGACTACAAAGATCAGGAACAGCATCGTGGCCGGCTCGATGCTGACCACCGCCAGCAGCAGCACCACCACCACCAGGGAGATGAAGGGCACGCTCTTGGCAGCGCCTGCATCCTTGAAGCTGTAGTACGGGATATTGGTGACCATGGTCAGACCCGCCAGCAAGGTGATGGCAAACATGATCCAGGACAGGTCATCGCGGCTGGCCGGGTAGCCGCCAAACAGCGCAATCACCTGGCCAAAAATCGGCACATCGCGGTGCGATACCAAAAGCGCGCTGGTCAGCCAGATAAAGCCTGCCACCAAGGCCGCAGCAGCGGGCGACGGCATGCCCTGGAAATAGCGCTTGTCCACCACGCCTGTGTTCACATTGAAACGCGCCAGGCGCAGCGCTGCGCAGGAGCAATAGACAAAGGCTGCGATCCAGCCCCAGCGGCCCAGCGGGCGCAGCGCCCATTCATAGGCAATCAGTGCGGGAGCGGCGCCAAAGGACACCATGTCCGAGAGCGAATCCATCTGCTCGCCAAAGGCGCTTTGCGTGTGCGTCATGCGCGCCACGCGGCCGTCGAGGCTATCGAGCACCATCGCGCAGAACACGCCGACAGCGGCCGCCTCGAAACGGCCATTCATGGCCATCACGATCGAGTAAAAACCGCCAAACAAGGCGGCCAAGGTGAACGAGTTGGGCAGCACATAGATGCCCTTGCGCCACTTGCGCTGCGCAGGCGGCAGTGCATGCGCTGCGGCCTTGGGCTTGGTTTCGTTTTCGTCCAGCATTCAATCCACTCCAGCGCCAGCTATATCTGCGCAATCAGCTACTTATTTTATAGTTTCCAGCGGGTTCTGGCCCCGCCGGGCTTGGGCTACAGTGTAGCTTTTCGCCAGCGCGGCCCCGCCGGCCATGCCCATGAAAAAAGGACTGCCAAAGCAGTCCTTTGCACATCACCTCGGCGCCGCAACAGGGCTGCGGCAGCCGCCGGGATTTAGTTGCGGGTCTGGTCGACCAGCTTGTTCTTGGCGATCCAAGGCATCATGGCGCGCAGCTGACCACCGACTTGCTCGATCTGGTGATCGGCGGTGTTGCGGCGGCGGGCGGTCATCGATGGGTAGCTCAGACGGCCTTCCTGGATGAACATCTTGGCGTAGTCGCCGTTCTGGATGCGCTTCAGAGCGTTGCGCATGGCCTTGCGCGACTCTTCATTGATCACCTCAGGGCCGGTCACGTACTCGCCGTATTCGGCGTTGTTCGAGATCGAGTAGTTCATGTTGGCGATGCCGCCTTCGTAGATCAGGTCCACGATCAGCTTGAGCTCGTGCAGGCACTCGAAGTAGGCCATTTCAGGCGCGTAGCCGGCTTCCACCAAGGTCTCGAAGCCCATCTTGATCAGCTCGACCGCGCCGCCGCACAGAACGGCTTGCTCGCCGAACAGGTCGGTTTCGGTTTCTTCCTTGAAGTTGGTCTCGATGATGCCGGCCTTGCCGCCACCATTGGCCATCGCGTAGGACAGGGCCAGGTCACGGGCCTTGCCAGACTTGTCCTGGTGCACAGCGATCAGGTGGGGCACGCCGCCGCCTTGGCTGTAGGTGTTGCGCACGGTGTGGCCTGGGGCCTTGGGCGCCACCATCCACACGTCCAGATCGGCGCGGGGCACGACCTGGTTGTAGTGCACGTTGAAGCCGTGCGCAAACACCAGCGAAGCGCCTTGCTTGATGTTGTCCTTGACGTTGTCGCTGTAGACCTTGGCGATGTCTTCATCAGGCAGCAAGATCATGACCACGTCAGCGGCCTTGACGGCATCGTTGACTTCCATCACGGTCAGGCCGGCCTTCTCGGCCTTGGGCCAGGAAGCGCCAGACTTGCGCAGACCGACGATGACCTTCACGCCACTGTCGTTGAGGTTCTGCGCGTGCGCATGGCCTTGCGAGCCGTAGCCGATGATGGCGACGGTCTTGCCTTTGATGAGGGACAGGTCACAGTCCTTGTCGTAAAAAACTTTCATGCTTCGCTCCGTTGGTATCAGTCAAAAATTCAGAAATTCAAACAAACATTCTCAAGAATCTGCATCGTCAGGGGGCCTTGCCGCAGGTCCTGAAGCCAGCAAATAAGCTCCCGCTACAAAAGCGCCCAATCCTACTATGAGTACTAGCCAGGGGTTGGTGCGCCTCGAAGCGTTTTCGTCGGGCTCGCCAAAGATGCCATCACACAAGCGCTGCTGTGTGAAAAGGTCCTGGGACAGACTGCAATCAGGGTCGTCCGTCTGCACCCAGGCCACCACCAGCACAAGCCCCACCAGCAGCAGCACCACCCCCACCGCCTGGCGGGCATGGCGTCGCAGCCGGTGACACCAGCGCATTACACGCGCAAGATGCGTTCACCGCGACCGATGCCGCTGGCACCGGTACGCACGGTCTCGAGGATGGCCGACCGGTCGATCGCGCTCAGGAAGGCATCGTTCTTGGCCTGGTCGCCGGTCACCTCGATGGTGTAGCTCTTCTCGGTCACATCGATGATGCGACCACGGAAGATGTCGGCCATGCGCTTCATCTCCTCGCGCTCCTTGCCGACGGCCCGCACCTTGATCATCATCAGCTCGCGCTCGGTGTAGGCGCCTTCGGTCAGATCAACCACCTTGACCACCTCAATGAGACGGTTGAGGTGCTTGGTGATCTGCTCGATGACGTCGTCCGAGCCGGTGGTGGTGATGGTCATGCGCGACAGCGAGGCATCCTCGGTGGGTGCCACGGTGAGCGACTCGATGTTGTAGCCACGGGCCGAAAACAGGCCCACCACGCGCGACAGGGCGCCTGGTTCGTTCTCCAGGAGAACCGCAATGATGTGTTTCATAAGAACAGATTCCTCTTTTCGCTACCCTCCCCCAACGCCGGTAAGCGCTGGGCTCGGTAGACAATAGATTCGTCAGAAAGGGAAAACCCAAGGACAGGCTGGACGCGCGCTTGCCGCAAGGCGCGCCAACCCAGAAAGGCGTTTACAGATCGTCCGCGCCCAGCAGCATCTCGGTGATGCCCTTGCCGGCCTGGACCATCGGGAAGACGTTCTCGGTCGGATCGGTGCGGAAATCGAGGAACACGCTCTTGCGCTCTTCGCGGGCAATGCGCCGCGCCTCACGCAGCGCGGGCTCCACATCCTCGGGCTTCTCGATCAGAATGCCCGCATGGCCATAGGCTTCGGCCAGCTTGACGAAGTCAGGCAGCGAATCCATGTAGCTGTGGCTGTAGCGGCCCGAGTATTCGATCTCTTGCCACTGGCGCACCATGCCCAAGAAGCGGTTGTTGAGCGCGCAGATGATGATCGGCGTCTCGTACTGGCGGCAGGTGGCCAGCTCCTGGATGTTCATCTGCACCGAGCCTTCGCCGGTGATGCAGAACACCTCGGCATCGGGCTTGGCCAGCTTGATGCCCATCGCATAGGGAATGCCCACACCCATGGTGCCCAGACCGCCCGAGTTGATCCAGCGGCGCGACTCCTCAAAACGGTAGTACTGCGCAGCCCACATCTGGTGCTGGCCCACGTCCGAGGTCACATAGCAGTCCGCATCGCGGGTCATCTGCCACAGCGTCTCGACCACGAACTGGGGCTTGATCACCTCCTTGTTGCCACGGTCATAGCGCAGGCAATCGCGGCTGCGCCAGTCTTCGATGGTCTTCCACCAGTTTTGCAGCGCCTCGGCATCGGGGCTGGCCACGCTCTCGCGCACCATCGCGATCAGCTCGGTCAGCACTTCCTTGCAGTCGCCCACGATGGGCACATCCACCTTGACGCGCTTGGAGATCGACGAGGGGTCAATGTCGACATGGATGATCTTGCGCTCCACCGACATGAAGTGCTTGGGGTTGCCGATCACCCGGTCATCAAAGCGCGCACCGACGGCCAGCAGCACATCGCAGTTCTGCATCGCGTTGTTGGCTTCGATCGTGCCGTGCATGCCCAGCATGCCCAGGAATTTCTTGTCGCTGGCCGGGTAGGCGCCCAGGCCCAGCAAGGTGTGGGTCACCGGGTAGCCCAGCAGGTCCACCAGGGTGCGCAGCTCTTGCTCGGCGCCGCTCAGCAGCACACCGCCACCGGTATAGATATAGGGGCGCTTGGCCGACAGCAGCAGCTGCAAGGCCTTGCGGATCTGGCCGCTGTGACCCTTCTTGACCGGGTTGTAGGAGCGCATCTCGACCGTCGAGGGATAGCCGCTGTAGGCCACCTTCTTGAAGGACACGTCCTTGGGAATATCGATCACCACGGGGCCGGGGCGGCCCGTGCGTGCGATATGAAACGCTTTTTTCATCGTCAGCGCCAGGTCGCGCACGTCCTTGACCAGGAAGTTGTGCTTGACGATGGGGCGCGTGATACCGACGGTATCGCATTCCTGGAACGCATCCGAGCCAATGGCGGTCGTGGATGTCTGACCGGAGATCACGACGATGGGGATGCTGTCTGTGTAAGCAGTGGCAATACCGGTGACGGCATTCGTCAGGCCGGGGCCGGAGGTGACCAGGGCCACGCCCACTTCACCGGTGGCGCGGGCAAAACCGTCTGCCGCATGCACTGCTGCCTGTTCATGGCGAACCAGCACATGGTTGATGGTGTCTTGCTTGTAGAGCGCGTCGTAGATGTAGAGAACTGCACCGCCGGGGTAGCCCCACAGCTGCTTGACGCCTTCGGCCTGCAGTGCCTTGACCAGCACTTCAGCACCCATGAGTTCTTGGGATTTCTGCGCGGACTGATGCGCCGCTTGCGCCGAGTTCTGCTCGGCCTTGGACATTTCCATGATCAACCTTTGTGAATTTCTCTAACGAAAAACCTCTGGTGCTCCTCACCCAGCTCTTGTGGAGCCTGCTTGGAACTTGAGGCCAACGGACATGGGCGAGATGCTTGCGACGCCGGACCGTGACCCTTTTGCTTTTTGATGCTTGTACATTATCGCACTGCAGCATTGCTTTGCGACAAGCTACGGATTTTTTTTCGATAGGATGCGATAATCTAAGGCTTGATGCGGTGTTTTTTGCCACACTTGGTTTATTTACCCGGGTAAAAAGCGAGAAATCTCTGAATAACCACGGTGTTGGGTACGATTTGGCCACAGAACGAGAACTGTCCGACTTTCTGAAAAGCGTTGAAAAGCGAGCTTTCAAGCGCTCGCTTTTTCATGTGCGCGACCAGGAAGCAGCGCTCGACATCGTGCAGGACAGCATGATGAAGCTGGCCGAGCACTATGGGGACAAGCCGCCCAACGAGCTGCCGATGCTGTTCCAGCGCATCCTGTCCAACAGCACGCTCGACTGGTTTCGCCGGCAAAAGACGCGCAACGCGCTCTTTACGACGATGACCGACTTCGAAGGCCCGGATGACGAGGGGGAATTCAACCTCCTCGATATCTACAACGCCGACAATGGGGAGGCCGAGCAGAGTGCCGAGGACCACACCAACCGCAAACAAACCCTTGCATTAATAGAAAAAGAGATACAACAGTTGCCAGCGCGTCAACGCGAAGCGTTTCTGATGCGTTATTGGGAGGAGATGGACATCGCGGAGACTGCAGCAGCCATGGGTTGCTCAGAGGGAAGTGTAAAAACCCACTGCTTTCGCGCCATCCAAACCTTGAGTAAAGTGCTTAAGGCCAAAGGAATCGTGCTATGAACCGCTCAAACACCGCCCAAACCGTTGTCAATGCTGAAATTTTTGCCCGCCGCGTCACCGCTCGGCTGAGCGAAGCCGAGGCTGATCTCGACTACGACATCAGCGAACGTTTGCGAGCGGCCCGCGAGCGCGCGCTGTCCCGCCGCAAGGTGGTGGCTGTGCCCGCTATTGCACGCCAGCCCCAGCAGGAAGCTGCACCTTCTGGCAAACGCAACTGGTGGCGCGCCGTGGTGTCGGCCGTGCCGCTGAGCGCGATGGTGGCCGGCCTGGCTTTCTTCAATGGTGTTCAGGCGGACGAAGGCGCCAGCGAAATGGCAGAGTACGATGCCACCTTGCTGGCTGACGAGCTGCCGCCAAGCGCCTATACTGATCCTGGTTTTACCCAGTTTCTGAAGATTGCTGCCCAAAAGCAGCCCACTGACAAGCGTTGAGACACGATTACGATAACGACGAGGTAGCCGGCAGCACGCCCGCCCCTTCGAGCATCCCCGCCCTGGCAGCCAGTATTTTGCTGGCTGCTTTTGCTGTTGTGGGCATCTACGCCGGCAACAAGGCCGCCAATATCTACGGCAGCGCCGCCAGCGATCTGGTGAGCGCCAACAGCGTCACGCGCTCGAGCAGCCCGCGCAATGAAGGCCCGAGCTGGGAAGCGCTCGATGACGACCAGCGCACCGTGCTCGCCCCCCTGGAAGAGCAGTGGAACTGGCTGACCACCCAGCAAAAAAGCCGCTGGACGATGATCGCCGACAGCTTTGACGATTTCTCCCCCGAAGAGCAGCTGCGCATTGCCGAGCACATGAAGGAATGGGCCAAGTTCAGCCTCTCCGACCAAAGCCAGGCCCGGCTCAACTACTCGAACATCAGCAGCCTGTCGGCCGAGGAAAAACGCAAGCTCTGGGAAGACTACCAGGCACTCAGCGCCCGTGAGCGCAAGCGCCTGGCCCAGGGCGGCGTGCTCTACCACGGTGGCGTGGCGCTGGCGCCCCGCCCCACCGCCCGCAGCACCGGGCGCCTGGTCAAGGTGCCCGCTGCCGCTATCAACCCCAACCGCGCCAACCCGCCCAAAATCCTGCCGCCGCCCGAGATCCGTGTGCAGTCGCGCGGCATGGTGACGCCAGTCGAAGTAGGCCCCCTCAGCGGGCCAGCCCCGGCCGCCAACGGCGCAGCGCACGCCCCAGCCCCCGCGCTACCCCCGGCGCCGTCCCCCGCCTTGCCGCCTGCCCCGGTGGTGGAGACCGCCCCGGTGCAAATGCCCGCGCCTGTTACCTCCTCGCCGCTGCCCCCGCTCGATGCCCCCAGCCGGCCACCGGCGGGCGAATCGCAGTCGCGCAACAGCGACAGCCCGGTGCACCCGCCGACCTGATACTGTCCGCATGCAGACCACTTCCAGCACAACAGCGCTCCCTTCCGGCCCTCTCGCCACCAGCGCCCTGTTGCGCGCACCGCGCCTGGCGCGGCGCATGGCCTGCTGGTTGTACGAGGGCATGCTGATGTTTGGCGTGGTCTTTATGTCGGGCTACCTCTACAGCTCGCTGAGCCAGACCCGCAATGCGATGGACAACCGCCATGGCCTGCAGCTGTTCCTGTTCATCATCTTTGGCATCTACTTCACCTGGTTCTGGCACAAGGGCCAGACCCTGGCGATGAAGACCTGGCAGATCCGCATCGTTGACCGCCATGGCCAGCCGCTGACCCAGGGCCGCGCGTTGCTGCGCTATGTCTGCAGCTGGCTGTGGTTTCTGCCGCCGCTGGTTGTCAGCATGCCCTTTAGCCTGCCGGTGGGCGAAATCGTCGTGCTGCTGAGCGGCTGGATCGTGCTCTGGGCGCTGGCCAGCCGGCTGCACCCGCTGCAGCAGTTCTGGCACGATGCGATCGCGGGTACCCGCCTGGTCAGCGCCGAGCGCCCTGCGCCCAAAAACACGGCGCCTGATCGGTCGGGCTAGATGGACCCTTGTTGCGCCAGCGCTGCTGGGCGCAAGCGCCACGCAGCGCGCCGATCAAATGCTGCAGTGCAATAATATGCTTTGTGTCGCCCGCGCTGTGCCATGATGGGCGACAACCACGCTCCCTATGAACCAGCCCGATCCCCGCCCCCCCACCGAGCCCGCCGCGCCAGCGCACAGCCTGGCCGACATCCACGCCGCCAACCCGCAAAAAAGCCGCACGGGCCTGGCCCGCGTCTGGCATGCCGCAGGCTACTCGCTGCAAGGCCTGCGGGCCGGCTGGGGCGAAAAGGCCTTCCGCCTGGAGGCCATGCTCGCGCTGCTGATGCTGCCCGCCTCCATCTGGCTGGCGCGCGATTGGCGCGATTGGGCCTTGCTGATCACCCCGGTTTTTCTGGTGCTGATCGCCGAGCTGCTCAATACTGGCATCGAGATGGCGATGGACCGCTTTGGCCCCCAGTGGCATGCACTGGCCAAGAAGGCCAAGGACATGGGCAGTGCCGCCGTGTTCCTGGCGCTGGTGCTGTGCGCGGCGGTGTGGCTGCCTGCCTTGTATGAAAGATTGCTGAAATGACCAACTCCCCAAGCTTTTCGATGTGCGTTTACTGCGGCTCGCGCCCCGGCAAGACCGACGCCTTTGGCCAGGCCGCCCAGGCCGTGGGCCACTGGATTGGCAGCCACGGCGGCCAGCTGGTCTATGGCGGCGGCAAATCCGGCCTGATGGGCACGGTGGCCCGCGCCACGCGCGAGGCCGGCGGCCGCGTGGTCGGCGTGATCCCCAAGGCCCTGGTGGACCGCGAGCTGGCCAATGAGCTCTGCGACGAGCTGCACGTGGTCACCACGATGCACGAGCGCAAGGCCATGATGGCCGAGCGCAGCAATGCCTTCATCGCCATCCCTGGCGGCATCGGCACCTTTGAAGAGCTGTATGAAATCTGGACCTGGCGCCAGTTGGGCTACCACGACAAGCCCATCGGCATTCTCAACGCCCATGGCTACTACGACGGCATGCTGCAGTTCCTGCAGCAGTGCGTGGGCCAGGGCTTTATGGACGACTGGCAGATGGGCCTGATCAAGAGTGGCGATGACCATACCGCGCTGCTCGCACAACTGGTCGAAGAAGCCGGCCTGTCGCAGCAAAGCGATGCGATGCGTGCCGTGATCTAAGCCGCGCCCCGCAGACACAAGAACATCGGCCCGCTCATAAGCGGGCCGATGGCTTTTGGTGGGCCACCACCGCCGCGGTGGATGAGGCGGCAGCAGTGTCTGGGGCAGAGCCCTTAGTCGTTATCGGCCACCGTCTTGGCAAACGCAATGCCAATGAGCGAGATGACCGCCGTGCCCACGATGTACCAGGCCACCGGCACCCAGGAGCCGTTGTATTTGTTGAGCAGCCAGGTGGCGAGCAAGGGGGCAGTGCCGCCTGCCAGCGCCGCGCCAATCTGGTAGCCCAGCGTGATGCCGGTGTAGCGCACGCGGGTCGAGAAAATCTCCGAGAACAAGGTGCCCAGCACGGCGGTGATGGGCGCCCAGACGAGACCCAGACCGACGACGGTGGCCATGACCAGGCTGGTCATAGTGCGCTGCTCGAGCAGCATGAAGTACGGGAAGGTGAAGGCGGCCATCACCAAGGTGCCAGCGATAAACATGCGCTTGCGGCCAATGCTGTCGGACAGGCGCCCCATGATGGGAATCATCACGGTCGTCAGCAAGGTGGCAATGGTGACCGCATTGAGCACGGAGATGCGCTCAAAGCCCAAGGTGGCCGTGGCGTAGCTGACGATAAAGGTCGAGAAGATATAGAACGGCGCCGTTTCGACAAACTTGATGGCGACGGCCACCAGCACCGCGCGCCAGTGGTAGCGCAGGGTTTCGACCAGCGGGATCTTGGCGACATTGCCGCTGGCCTTGGCCTGCTTGAACGCAGGGGTCTCATCAATGCCCTTGCGGATCCACAGGCCCAGGAACACCAGGATGGCGCTCAGCAGGAACGGCACGCGCCAGCCCCAGGCCAGAAACTGGTCATCGGGCAAGGTGCTCATCACGGTGATGGCCAAGGTGGCCAGCACCATGCCGATGGTCACGCCCATCTGCGGCACGCTGCCAAACAGACCCTTGCGGTTCTTGGGCGCGTATTCGTAGGCCAACAGCAGCGCGCCGCCCCACTCGCCACCAATGCCCAGGCCTTGCACCAGGCGCAGCACGATCAGCAGGATCGGCGCCCATATGCCAATTTGCTCATAGCCCGGCAGCAGGCCGATCAGCACCGTGGCGCCGCCCATCAGCGACAAGGTGATCACCAAGGTCTTCTTGCGCCCGATGCGGTCACCGATGTGCGAGAAGATAAAGCCGCCCAGCGGCCGGATGAAGAAGGTCAGCGAGAAGGTCAGGTAGGACAGCATCAGCCCCACGACCGGATCGGTGGTTGGGAAGAACACCTTCCCGAACACCAGCGCCGCCGTGGTCGCATAGAGGAAATAGTCAAACCACTCGATGGAGCTGCCCATCAGACTGGCAATCAGTACTCGCTTGTTGGTGGCCGCAGACGCTGCTGGCTCGGTCGAAGAGGTGCGCATGGAAGGGATGTGAACAGATAGCAAAAGAAAGGGAGAACACTGGCCCGGCCCGCACAGGGCCAGGCGCAGCAGATCAGGTGGCCGAGGCGCCCGAGGTGCCCGCAGCGCTAAAGGCGTCAAAGGCCAGCGATGCGGCGGCCAGGTCCTCCAGCGCCGTGCCCACGGCCTTGAACAGCGTGATCTCATCGGCGCTGCTGCGGCCCGCATGCTGGCTGCGGCACAGCTGCTCCAAGGTGGCAGCCAGGCCGCTGGCCTCCCAGGCGCCGCTGGCGATGGGCGCCAGAATATCGCCCGCCTTCATCAGCGCTTCGGGCGTATCGACAAAAACGGTGGCGCGGGCAAAGCAGGCGTCATCGCTCTCGCGCATCGCCGGGGTAAAGCTGCCGATCAGGTCCAGGTGCACACCTGGCTGCAGCCATTCGCCACGCACCAAGGGCGCGTTGGACAAGGTGGCGCAGCTGATGATGTCGGCCTGGCGCGCCGCCTGCTCCAGGTCGGTGGCGACTGCGGCTTGCAGGCCTTGCGCCTGCAGGCGCGCCACCATCGCTTGCGCGGCCTCGGGGCGGATGTCCCAGACCTGCACCTCCTGGATATCCCGCACGCAGCGGTAGGCATCGGGCAGCAGGCTGGCCACGCGGCCGGCGCCCAGCACCAGCAGACGGCGGGCATCGGGGCGGCTGAGCCAGCGCGCGGCCAAGGCCGATGCCGCAGCGGTGCGGCGCGAGGTGATGGCATCACCATCGAGCACCGCCAGCGGGGCGCCGGTGGTCGCGTCGTACAGGATAAAGACCGAATGCAGACCCGGCAGGCCGCGCGCCTGGTTGCCTGGGAAGATGGAGACCGTCTTGACCCCCATGCGCTTGCCGGTTTGCCAGGCGGGCATCAGCAGCAGGATGCCGTCTTCAGCGCTCGTCTGGCCGGCGATCTGGTGGTTGTGGCGCAGTGGCACTTCGCAGCCGGCGATGAACATCTGTTCCAGACAGTCGATCAAGGCCGCCATGGGCAGGTGTTGCGTGGTGTGGGTGGAGTCCAGGATCTGCATGTGGCGCAATAAATCTACTAAAGAGAATTAATTTTCGTATACGAAATTTAATGCAGTTTGAGACAATAAATTTCTTAAATCCGTTCTTTCTGTCTAGGGTTTACCCGAGAATTAGGCCTAAAACGCGGCCGCCACGGCTTCGCTGTGCCACGGGCCAGCGCAGCGCCCCCTACACTGGCGAGCACCACAAGAGCCTGCCATGCCCCACGCCCCACCGCCCCACCACAACGCCGGCGCCGATGCCACCACCGATGTGCTGGCCACCAAGCTGCGCCTGCTGCGGCGCGATGCCGATCTGACCTTGCAGCAGCTGAGCCAGCGCTGCGGCATCTCAGCGTCTGCACTGTCCAAGATCGAACACGGCCAGCTCTCGCCCACCTATGAAAAAATCGCGGCGCTCGCGCGCGGGCTGGAGGTGGACGTGGGCGAGCTCTTCAGCCCGCTGCAGCAAACGGGCCTGCGCGCGCGGCGCAGCATCACCCGCCAGGGCGATGGCCTGGTGCACCGCACGCCGCAATATGTCTATGAGCTGCTGCATGCCGACCTGGCAGACAAGCGCTTTATTCCGCTGCTCACCACCATCAAGGCCCATGAGCGCAGCGCCTTTCCGCAGTTGCTCAGCCACGATGGCGAAGAGATGCTGTATGTGATGCGCGGCAGCGTGGTCATCCATACCGACAGCTACGCGCCGCTGGAGCTGGCCGCCGGCGACTCCTGCTATTTCGACAGCGCCATGGGCCATGCCTGCATCTCGGGCGGCGATGAAGATGCGCAGGTGCTGTGGATCTGCTCGCACACCACGATCAAGCCCTGAACCCGCTGCCCAGCAATCGGTGGCAGACATGAAAAAAGCGCCTTGGTGGCCAAGGCGCTTTTGCGGATGCGGGGACTGTCTGGATCAGACCGCCGCTTCGTCCAGATCGCCGGTACGGATACGGATCACGCGCTCGATCTCGGTGACGAAAATCTTGCCGTCTCCGATCTTGCCGGTGCGGGCCGCGTTGACGATCGCGTCCACACAGCGGTCCACATCCTCGTCTTTCACGGCGACTTCGATCTTCACCTTGGGCAGAAAGTCCACGACATATTCCGCTCCGCGATAGAGCTCGGTATGGCCCTTTTGGCGGCCAAAGCCCTTGACCTCACTGACCGTCAGACCGGTCACACCCACATCCGCCAGAGCTTCACGCACCTCGTCCATCTTGAAAGGTTTGATAACGGCGGTAATCATTTTCATAAAGCTCTCCTGGGATGGGCATATACACGCTGCGCAGGCGATGCGCGCAGCAACTGGGGCTATTGTGCGTCAAGATTCCGGCTTCGGCACCTCCGGGGCCAAATCTCCAGGCAATGGCAGCCCAAGCCATGGCCCATCCGCCCGCTAAACGCCGTCCAGCCGCAGGTCCAGACGGGCAGCCAGCGCCTGGCTCTGGGCGTTGAGCCCTGTCACCTGCACGGCGCTGCCATGCTTGCGCAACCGTGCGCAGACCTTGGCGAGCGCCTGCACGGCCGTGATGTCCCACAGATGCGCCTGCGCCATGTCGATGCGCACCGGCCGGCCCTCGATCTCGCGCACATCAAAGGCATCAACCAGCAGATCGGCCGAGGCAAAGAACAGCTGGCCACGCACGGCGTAGACCAACTCGGCATCGCCGCTGCGCTGCACCTGCAGCAGCCTGGACATCTTGAACATGAAGAACACGCCGCTCAGCAGCACGCCCACCGCCACGCCAGCGGCCAGGTTGTGGGTGGCGATGGTGACCACCACCGTGGCGAGCATCACCAGGCTCGACAGCTTGGGATGTTTGAGCAGCGCGCGGGCCGATCCCCAGTCCAGGGTCGAAGCCGACACCATGACCATGATCGCGACCAGCGCCACCACCGGCACCTGGGCCACCCAGGGCTTGAGCAGCACCATCAAGCCCAGCAAAAAGGCACCGGCAAACAAGGTGGACAGCCGGCCGCGCCCGCCATAGCGCACATTGCTCACGCTCTGGCCGATCATGCCGCAGCCCGCTATGCCACCAAAGCAGCTGGCTGCGATATTGGCCAGGCCCAGCCCGCTGCATTCGCGGTTTTTGGCGCTGGGGGTATCGGTCTGCTCATCGACCACGCTGGCGGTCATCAAGGATTCGAGCAGGCCCACCATCGCAATGGCCAGCGCCGGCAGCGCGATCAGCTGCAGGGTCCGCCAGGACAGCGGCACATCGGGCAGCGCCCAGCTGGGCAAGCTATCGGGCAGGTGGCCCAGGTCAGCCACAGTCTTGAGCGGCAGATCCAGCGCATGGGCTGCGCCCGTCAACACCAGGATGCAGATCAAAGGCGACGGGATGGCCGTACTGATGTGCGGCAGGCCATAGATGACCACCAGGCCCAGCGACAGCATGGCCCAGGTCGCGCCATTGGCGCCCACCAGGTGTGGCAGCTGGGCCGCAAAAATAAGAATGGCCAGCGCATTGACAAAACCGGTGCGCACCGAGCCCGAGACAAAGCGCAGCAGCACGCCCAGGCGCAGCCAGCCAAACAGCACCTGCATGGCGCCGGCCAGCAGGCCCGCCGCCAACAGGTACTGCAGGCCATGGGCCTGCACCAAGGGCGCTGCGACCAGGGCCACTGAGCCCGCAGCGGCCGACACCATGGCCGGCCGCCCGCCCGCAAAGGCAATGACGATGCTGATGACAAAGGAGGCAAACAGGCCCACCGATGGATCCACTCCGGCGACAAAGGAAAAGGCGATGACCTCGGGGATCAGCGCAAACGTGGCGACCGCGCCGGCCATCAGCTCGCGCGGCACGCTCGGCGCCCACTGGGCGCGGAAATAATGAAGAAAAGGGGACATGGCAAAGCGCGCACCCGGTATCACCGAGTGCAGCTCCAAAAAAGACGGAAGTAATGCGGCGGCGCAGGCGGGCCGCGCGATGCCGCGATCAACGAAAGCGAGGGAAGGCGCGCCGCGCTATGGCGGATTGAGCCGCGAGAAGCCCGACTGGCGCGTGGCGACCTGGCGCGCAATGCGTGCGCGCACAAAGCTCTGAAAGCGCGCAGCCCCCAGCCGCCCCGCATTGGGTGCAAACGGCGGGCAGGCACAGCGCATCAAGGGCATCAAGGGCATGGGCCGCAGGCGTGGGTCACAGGCACGGGCAGTGGCCGCCGCCGCTCAGCCGCGAAAACCGTTGGTGATGGGGTAGCGCCAGTCGCGGCCAAAACCCCGGGCCGACAGGCGCGGGCCCACGGCGGCCTGGCGGCGCTTGTATTCGTTGATGCGGATCAGGCGCACCACCCGCTCCACATCGGCGCGGGGGTAGCCGGCAGCCACAATGCTGTCGATGTCGGCGTCCTGCTCCATATAGCGCGCGATGATCGCATCGAGCACTTCATAGGGCGGCAGGCTGTCCTGGTCCTTCTGGTCCGGCCGCAGCTCGGCACTGGGCGGGCGGGTAATGATGCGCTCCGGAATCGGGTTGCGGCCGGTTCCGTAGGGGTCATGGGCATTGCGCCAGCGCGCCAGCTCGAACACACGGGTCTTGGGCACATCGCGCAGCACCGCAAAGCCGCCCGCCATGTCGCCGTACAAGGTGCAGTAGCCGGTGGCCATCTCGCTCTTGTTGCCGGTGGTCAGCACGATGGAGCCAAACTTGTTGGACAGCGCCATCAGCAAGGTGCCCCGAATGCGGGCCTGCAGGTTTTCCTCGGTCGTGTCTTCGGCGCGGCCGGCAAAATCATGCGCCAGCGCGGCCTTGAAGGCTTCGAACTGCGGCGCAATCGAGATCTCCTCATAGGCCACGGACAGGCGCTCGGCCATCTCGCGCGCATCGATCCAGCTGATATCGGCCGTGTAGGGCGAAGGCATCATCACCGTGCGCACTTTGTCGGCCCCCAGCGCATCGACCGCAATCGCCAGCACCAGGGCCGAATCGATACCGCCGGACAAACCCAGCACCGCACCGGGGAAACCGGTCTTGCCCAGGTAGTCGCGCACCGCCACCACCAAGGCCTGCCACAGCTGCTGGTTGGTGTCGCCAGGCTGGGCGATGGGGCCGGACAGCTGCAGGCCCGTGGCCGTGGCCTCGACCTGCACGGTCAGCAGATGCGCGTCAAAACCTGGGGCGCGGGCGGCCACCTGGCCATCGGCATTGAGCGCAAACGAGTGGCCGTCAAACACCAGCTCATCCTGCCCGCCCACCAGGTGGGCATAGACCAGCGGCAGACCGGTCTCGCGTGTGCGCTCGGCCAGCAGGGCCTCGCGGTGGCCGGGCTTGTCCATCTGGAATGGCGAGGCATTGATGACGGCCAGCAGCTGCGCACCGGCCGCCTTGGCCGCCCGCGCGGGCTGGCTGGCCCAGGCGTCTTCGCAGATCAGCAGGCCAATGCGGCTGCCCGCCACCTCGAACACACAGGTCTGCGTGCCTTCGACAAAGTAGCGGGTCTCGTCAAATTCACGGTAGTTGGGCAGCAGCTGCTTGCGGTAGCTGGCCAGCACCTGGCCGGCGCGCAGCACGCTGGCGGCGTTGTAGCAGCGGCCATGGGCCGCATGCTGCGCCGCCTGCGGGTGGCCCAGCACCACCGTCAGATCGGGCCACTGCCGGCTGGCCTCCAGCACCTGCGCCACGGCGGCATCGCAGGCCGCCAGGAACGAGGGGCGCTGGAACAGGTCCTCGGCGGCATAGCCGCAAATGCCCAGCTCGGGGGTCAGCAGCAGCTGGGTGCCCTGGGCCGCGGCCTGCGCCGCCGCATCAATGATCTTGCGGGCATTGCCCGGCATATCGCCCACAACAAAGTTCAGCTGGGCGCTTGCAATGGAAAAATGGGACATGGATGGTTCGATGGCAGTGAGCAGTGCACCAGGGCCACAAGGAGAGTGGGCAGGGCCCGTGCCTGGCGCAGCCAAAGAGTCTAGCCTACAAACCCCAAGGCCTGCGCAGCGGCACGCAAATCCCGCCAGTCCGGGTCCGCTGGCGCGCGGTTTGCGGGCAAAATCGGGCTTTTGCACCACCACCTGCAGCGTCCCATGAACTTTGGCAGCGACAACCAAGCCGGCGTCTCCCCCCGCATCCTGCAAACCCTGGTAGAGGCCGCCAGCGGCATCCAGTCCGCCTACGGCAACGACGAATGGAGCCAGCGCGCCGAGCAGATGCTGGGCGAGGCCTTTGGCGCGCCCGTCAAAGTGTTCTTCGTCACCACCGGCACAGCGGCCAATTGCCTGGCGCTGTCCACCATCGCCCAGCCCTGGAACGCCGTGGTCTGCCACCACATGGCCCATATCGCGGTCGATGAGAACAGCGCCCCGGCGCTCTTCACCGGCGGCGCCAGCCTGCTGCCGATGGCCACGGACAACGGCAAGATCAGCGCCGAGGACCTGGCCGCGTTTGTGGAGCGCACCCCCCACGACGCACCCCACAACATGGTGATCAGCGGCCTGAGCATCTCCCAGGTGACCGAGAACGGCCTGGTCTACCAGCCCCAAGAGATTGCCGCACTGGCCGCCCAGGCCCATGCACTGGGCCTGCGTCTGCACATGGATGGTGCGCGCCTGGCCAATGCCATCGCCGCGCTGCAGTGCCACCCGGGCGACATCACCTGGCGCGCGGGTGTCGATGTGCTGAGCCTGGGCGCCTCCAAGAACGGCGCGCTGATGGCTGAGGCGGTGGTGTTCTTCGACCAGGCGCTGGCCCAGAACTTCTCGCTGCGCATCAAGCGCAGCGGGCAGCTGGTCTCCAAAAGCCGCACCATCGGCGCCCAGTTCTGCGCCTGGCTGGAGGGCGGCCACTGGATGGAGCTGGCCCGCCATGCCAATGCGATGGCAGCCAAGCTGTCGGCCGCACTCGCCGCCACGCCTGGTGTACGCCTGAGCTGGCCCACCCAGGCCAATGAAGTGTTTGTGCGGATGCCCATTGCGCTCTATGAACATCTGCGCGCCCAGGGCGTGCGCTGCTCTGACTGGTACGCCAGCAGCCTGCCGGCAGGTACCCAGCTGCAGGCGGGCGAGGTGGTGGTGCGCTTTGTCGCGTCCTGGTCCAGCAGCGACGAAGAAATCGCCGCGCTGATGGACCTGGTGCACAGCCACCAGCGCCAAGCCGCATAACCTGCCCCGTGCAGCGGCGCAGCAGGCAGACCACAATCGGGCCATGACCTCGCTGCCCGCTGACCCCACGCCCGCACCCCACCCTGGCCCCAGCCTGGAGCTGCGCATCCTGCCCAGCATCGCCGAGTTCGATGCCCTCGCCTGGGATGGACTGCTGGCCTTGCAAGAGCGCCCCACCCCCTTCATGCGCCACGCCTATCTGCAGGCGCTGGAGGACAGCGGCAGCGCCACCGTGGAGAGCGGCTGGCAGCCTTGCCACCTGAGCCTGTGGCAGGGCGACGTGCTGGTGGGCGCTTGCCCTATGTACCTCAAAAGCCATTCCTATGGCGAGTACGTGTTTGACTTTGCCTGGGCGCGGGCCTATGCCGAGCATGGCCTGGACTACTTCCCCAAGGCGGTCATTGCCGTGCCCTTTACCCCGGTGCCCGGCAGCCGCCTGCTGGTGGCCGATGACAGCTTTCGCGCGCCGTTGCTGCATGCCGCCACCCAGTTTTGCGACCAGCAGCAGGTCTCGTCGCTGCACCTACTGTTTGGCGCTGCGCCCGATCTTCAGGCGGCGGATAACATTGCGCTGATGCAGCGCGAGAACGTGCAGTTCCACTGGCGCAACCGCGATGCGGCCGAGACCGGCGACGCCAGGCCCTACGCAGACTTCGATGATTTTCTGGCTGAGCTGCAGCAGGACAAGCGCAAGAAGATTCGCCAGGAGCGGCGCAAGGTGCAGGCCGCTGGCGTCACGTTCCGCCATGCCAGTGGAGCGCAGATCAGCGCAGCCGATTGGGACTTCTTCTACCAGTGCTATGAGCGCACCTATCTGGAGCATGGCAACGCGCCCTACCTGACCCCGGCGTTCTTTGCCGCGATGCGCACGCAGATGGCCGAGCACTGGCTGCTCTTTATCGCCGAGCGCGAGGGCCGCCCCATCGCCGCCAGCCTGATCGCGATCGATGCGCCGGGCACGGGGCCGCGCCACGCCTATGGCCGCTACTGGGGTGCGATGGAGCGGGTGGACTGCCTGCACTTTGAGGCCTGCTACTACCAGCCCATTGCATGGTGCATACGCCATGGCCTGCAGTGCTTTGAAGGCGGCGCGCAGGGCGAGCACAAGATGGCACGCGCCCTCATGCCGGTGCGCACCCCCAGCGCCCACTGGCTGGCCCATGCCGGCTTTGCCCAGGCGGTAGAGCGCTACCTGGCGCGCGAGTCCCAGGGCATGGCCGAGTACCAGCGTTCGCTGCAGGACCACAGCCCGCTCAAACACCGGCCATAAGCCCGGCCCCGGCTGGTTGATCCCCTGCCCAAGTTGTAATTAATCTTGTCGGTGGTTGCGGCGCTGTGACCGCTGTCGGCGATACCGCACAACAAGCACGACTGCGCACTGACAGGCTCTGGCATGGCCGCTGCGCACAATGGCTACACCTCAACCAAGCAAGGAGTGGCACCATGAACAAGGACCAAGTCGTAGGCAAGATCAAGGACCTCGCAGGCGAAGCACAGGCCGGTGTCGGCAAGGCCATCAACAGCCCCAGCCAGATCGCCAAGGGCAAGGCACTGGAGGCCGAAGGCGAAATCCAGAAAAAGGCCGGTGATGTGAAAGAGAGCTTGAAGGACGCCGCTGATGCGGCCAAGAAGCGCCTCTGAGCCTGATCGACCTCCGGGGTGTAACAGCGGCCTTGATGAACGTCACTAACACATACAAATTACCGACATTGAGGCACTCAATTTAAGGCAATATAAGCCTATTGATTCAACCGAACCCCTCCTTGGCCAGCATTCGTTGCTGGCATTTTTTTGCCCGCAGCAAAAGTGCAGGCAGCGCGAAGACCGCCTGCACGAACCGTGCAGAGATGCCAGATATGGACGCGGAAAAAGAGATCAGGCAGGAGCGAATCAGGCCGCTTGCGCTTGCACCGGCGCCAACGATGCCAAGGCACCCAGCAAGGCCCAGCCCAGCGGCCATTCGCCATGGCCCGATTCCACATTGATATGGCCGGCCGAAGGCACGCGCACAAAGGTGCTGCCCCAGCTTTTGGCATAGGCGCTGGCCATGCGGATCGGACAATAGGGGTCGTTGCTGCTGGCAGCCACAATGCTGGCAAAGGGCAGCGGGTTCGCGGGCACGGGTGTGAAGTCTTCAAACAGCGCGCGGCGCTCCGGATCGGCCGGCGCCACCAGCAAGGCCCCGGCAATGCTGCCGCGTTGCTGGTTGCCTAGTTGCTCGACCGCATGCACGCTGGTGATGCAGCCCAGCGAATGGGCCACCAGGATGACCGGGTGCGGCGCGGCCTCAATGGCCTCCTGCACACTGGCTACCCAGGGGCTGCGGTGCGGTTGCAACCAGTCCTCCTGCTCCACGCGCAAGGCGCCGGCAATCCGTTCAGCCCACAGGCTTTGCCAATGGCCGGGGCCGGAGTTGCGCCAGCCCGGCACGATCACCACCGAGACCGGCGCACCCGTCTCGGCTTCTCCACGCCACCCCGGCTGCACAGGCCGCTGGCCATTACGCTGTGCGACCGCAATGGCCGCAGGGCGTGGCGGGGGGGAGGGATTGATCGTGACAAGACAGGCACCGGACATGCATGCATTGTCAAAGCAGGCCTTTAGATCAACAACGACTATTTTTTAGTATTGTTATTTCTAAAACTAATATGAAGCAGCGCCAGGCATTCAGGTCCCATCGGTTTGGCCAATGCGCTGCAACGGCAGGTTCTCGCCCATGAAGTCCAGAAACGCGCGCTGCGCTGGCGCCATATTGCGGCGCGAGACAAAGGCCGCATGCAAGATGCCTTCGGGGATGCTCCAGCCGGCCAGCAGCTCGACCAGGTCGCCATTGGCGACCTCATCGCGCACCATGGCCGCGGGCATCCAGCAGGCGCCAATGCCGTCGAGCACGGCATATTTCAGCGTCACCAGGTCATCGGCCACATAGCGAGCCTGGTGGTGGATGGTCACATGCTCGCCTTCGGGGCCCACCAGCTGCAAGGTGCTGTTGCCATCGGCACTGGTCAGCGACATCGTCGGGATCTTGCTGCCCAGGTCCTGCGGGGTCTGCGGCACGCCATGCACGGCCAGCAGCTCGGGGCTGGCCACCAGGCGCTGGCGCGTCATGCCCAGGCGTTTGACGACCAGGCTGCCGCTGTCATTGAGGTTGGCACGCACCCGCAGCGCCACATCAATGCCCTCTTCGATCAGGTTGATGGTGCGGTTGGTCACCAGCATCTCGATGCGCACCTTGGCATAGGTACGCAAAAAGGCCGGCAGCAGCTTGCCCACCGCGCCCTGGGCCAGGGTGACAGGGCAGGACACGCGCACCGTGCCCGAGGGCTCGCGCTGGGTCTGCTCCATCTCGGCCTGTGCATTCTGCGCCGCCTCGCGCGCTGTTTGCGCATGGCGCAAAAAGGTCTCACCGGCATCGGTCAACGACAGCCTTCGCGTCGTGCGCTGCAGCAGCCGCACGCCCAGCTGCGCCTCCAGATCGGCAATGCGGCGCGACAGGCGCGACTTGGGCACCCCCAGCGCGCGGCCCGCCGCAGCAAAGCCGCCGCGCTCGACCACTTCGGCAAAGTAGTACATGTCGTTGAGGTCGTATTTCATCGTGAGAGGCAGCGTTAGCGCGGTCTGCGCGGGCACAGGCGGCAAAAAAGTCTGCCCATCATAGTTCTAAAAATAGAACAATCCAACCCAATTCCAGCGCTCAATCGGGCCCGCCAGCAGTGACAGAATTCAGCCATTGGCAAAAATGCTGCGACTGCAGCAAAAGCCGTCACCTGATTGAAGGACTGACCATGAAACTGCTGCATATCGATTCGTCCATCCTGGGCGCCAACTCCGTCTCCCGCCAACTCAGCGCCGAAGCCGTCAAGGCCTGGGTTGCGGTGCATCCCAACACCCAGGTCGAGTACCTGGACCTGGCCGTCAACACCCCACCCCACCTGGGCGCTGACGCACTGGGCTTTCGCACCGGCCAGGAAGCCAAGACCGAAGCCGAGCGCGAGCAAAATGCGATCTCCGAGGCCCTCGTGAGCCAGCTGCTCGAAGCCGATGTGCTGGTCATCGGCGCGCCTTTGTACAACTTCAGCATCCCCACCCAGCTGCGCAGCTGGATTGACCGTGTGCTGCAAAGCGGCCGCACCTTCCGCTACACCGCCAACGGCCCAGAAGGCCTGGCCGGTGGCAAGAAGGTGATCGTGGTCGAATCGCGCGGCGGCATCTACTCGACCAGTGAAGGCGGCCGTGCGATGGAGCACCAGGAAACCTACCTGCAAACCATCTTCGGCTTTATCGGCATCACCGATGTGCACTTTGCCCGCGCCGAAGGCCTGGCCATGGGCCCTGAAGCCCGCGCCGCTGCCATCAGCAAGGCCCAAGCCGAGATCGCCCAGGCCGTGGCCACGCCGATGCAGCAGGCCGTCGCGGCCTGATTGCCGCGCACCTGAACAGCAGGAGGCCGGGAGCCCAACGCCCCCTCCGACTGCGGCCTGGCACCCACCACCCAGTGCCGAGCTTTATCGCCGATCTGAAGAAGAGCCTTCCGATCGGCTTTTTTGCGTCTGCATGACAAGGCAAGCCACTGAATCAGCCTATTGATGCGGCGACTGAAAAGTGCTCAACCCGTGGTTACAATCGGCCGCCTCTGCTGCGCTAAAACTGCCTCCCATGAGCCAACTCGGTATCGCCTTGCATGTCTGCGGGCTGTGGATTCTCTCTAGCCTGGACGCCAGCGGCAAGCTGCTGGTCCTGGCGGGGGTGCCGGTGCTGATGGTGGCCTGGTTCCGTTATGTCGGCCATGTGGTGCTGATGGGGGTGTTTGTGCTGCCCAAGCGGGGGCTGGGGCTGTTTCGCACGCAGTCGCTGTCGCGCCAGGTCCAGCGCTCGGTGCTGATGATTGCCACCACCTTGCTGTTCTTCCATGTGCTGAGCATGGTGCCACTGGCCGAGGGCACGGCGATGAACTTCATGGCGCCGCTGTTGGTGATGGGGCTGGCGCCCTGGCTGCTGGGCGAGCGCCCGGGTTGGCACCGCTGGGCGGGCGTGCTGCTGGGCTTTGTCGGCATGCTGGTGGTCATCCGCCCGGGCGGGCAGCTGTCCACCGAAGGGGCCATCTGGGGCGTGGTGACGGCCAGCACCTTTGCGCTGTTCCAGATCAGCACGCGCCGCGTGGCGGCAGACGACCCGCTCACCAGCAACCTCTACGGGGGCCTGTTTGGTGCACTGGTACTGAGCGCCTTGCTGCCCTTTTTCTGGAAGCAGCTCGATCTGACGGTGTGGCAATGGCTGCTGCTGGCCTCCACCGGCCTGTCCGGCTTTGTCGGTCACTGGCTGCAGATCACTGCCTACAGCAAGACCAGTGCGACCTTGCTGGCGCCGTTCAACTACCTGCAAATCGTCTCGGCCACCACCTTGGGCTGGTTGATTTTTGGCCAGTTGCCCGATGCGGCGACGGCTGCCGGCATGGCCTTGATCTGCTGCGCGGGCCTGGGTGTGGTGCTGGTGGAAGTGTGGCAACAGCGCCTGCGCCAGCGCCTGTCAGCCTAAAAAGCCAGCGGAAACAAGAGGGAAAGCGCGCAGAGCCTCTGCCCAATACCCCAGCATTTAAGACCAGCTTCACCATTGAAGAAGTACCCCTTCGTCATTCGCGCACACCGGGGAAACCCAAATATCAAATTGATAGCGATATATGCAAACCCAATGAGCATATAGCGCCTATTCCTTGCTGCTGCTCAGGTTGCAAAAACGGACAACTTGGATTGCCGCACGCCTGAGGGGCTCGGGTGACAATTAACAATTTGGCGGCAATGCTATACATTCGGTGATGACCGTCGCACAAGCGACAAAATTCATAATTCCAGTCACCGAGACGACATGCCATGGACGATCCAATCCTGACCCCCGAAGAGCGCGAAGCCATCAACACAGGGCGCTGGTTCAGCACCCTCTCGCCGACTTTGCGCCATGACATTCTGCGCTGTGCCTATGTCAAGCGTTTCAAGGATGGCGGGTTGATCTTCTCCCGTGGCGATGAGCCCGAAGAGTGGGTGTCCGTGGCCCGGGGCTCGGCCCGCGTGAGTTCGGCGTCGCTCACGGGCAAGCAGATCACCTTGACCTATGTCGAGCCAGGCACCTGGTTTGGCGATGTGGGCCTGTTCGATGACGACAGCCGCACCCATGATGTCTATGCCCATGGCGAGACCACGCTGGTCTGCGTCAGCAAGGCCGACTTCCAGCGCATCTTGCAGACGCATGTGGAGTTCTACCAGGCGCTGGCACGCATGCATGCGCGCCGCATCCGCAGCCTCTACGGCATGGTGGAAGACCTCAACACCTTGCCGCTGCGCGCGCGCCTGGCCAAGCAGCTGCTGCACCTCTCGCGCAGCTACGGCGTGCCCGGCAAGGAAAGCAGCGAAACCCGCATCGGCCTGCAACTGGCCCAAGAAGAGCTGGCCCAGTTGCTGGGCGCCTCGCGACAGCGGGTGAACCAGGAGCTCAAATCGATGGAGCGCGAGTCCTCCATCCGCATCGAGCCCTCGGGCCTGACGGTGCGTGACAGCAATGCGCTGCGCCGCATCGCCGCTTCCGAGTAAAAAGATGCGCATTCGCCCACCACCCGCACTGGCTGGTGGGCCTTGTACAGCACGGGCGCAACGTCCGGCTTAAAACACCCCGTAGCGGTAGGCCACATACAAAGCGGCCAGCACACCGACCACTGCCAAAATCCCCATGATGCGTCCCATAGCTCGCGCTCCCTGGTTGTATTGCTAAATTGCCTCAGCCTCGGCCCAGCGCCATCGCCACACCCCGGTTGGCCAGTGCGTCTGCGCGCTCATTGCCTGGGTCGCCGGCATGGCCCTTGACCCAGTGCCAGGTGATACGGTGCTCGCCGCCATGCACCAGTGCATCGAGGCGTTGCCACAGATCGACATTCTTGACTGGCTCCTTGCTGGCCGTGCGCCAACCCTTGGCCTTCCAGCCAGAGATCCATTCAGTGATGCCTTTGCGAACGTACTGGCTGTCCAGATACAGCTGCACATCACAGGGGCGCTTCAAGGCTTCGAGCGCCTGGATCACCGCCATCAGCTCCATGCGGTTGTTGGTCGTGCCCAGCTCGCCACCAAACAGCTCCTTTTGCGCAGTGCCAGCGCTGAGCAAAGCGCCCCAGCCGCCAGGGCCAGGGTTGCCCTTGCAGGCACCGTCCGTATAAATCACCACTTGGTTCACACCCACTCCTTGGCACTTGCCGCGATTACAGAGGGCCACTATAAGCGCATTTGCTGGCTATTTTTGGGCCCCTGTGCGCGGCGGACTGCAGCCGCTTACGGCCGTGTCATTCCACACGGCGCTGCGTTTCGCTCAGCCGCTCACGGGCGGCCACCGCAGGGCGCGCCACGCCACTGGGCGCCGCTGCCTTCCACGGCGCGGCCAATTTGTGCACGCTGGGCACTTTTTTCACCGCCTCGGCAAAATACACGCCGCCCAGTACCGGCCAAGCCGTAGGCCCGACCCTGTCCATCCATTCCCAGCGGCGCAGCCAGGCATCGCTGCGCATCGCAGGGCGAAAGCAGCCAAAGCTGGCGCTTTGCAGCTCCAGCCCCAGTAGCTTGAGCCAGTCGCGCAAACGCCCGTAGCCGATCAGGTTGTGGTCATTGGGCATCGGCGGGAGCTTTTGCAGTCCCGGAATGCGGCGGCTCCAGGTGTGCATGCCCCAGAGGCTGGCAGGGTTGATGCCGCTGATCAGCACCCGGCCTTCGGGCACCAGCACACGGGCCACCTCGCGCAGCACCGCATGGGGGTCGGCGCTCAGCTCCAAGGTATGGGGCAGCAGCACCAGGTCCAGGGTATCGGGGCCAAAGGGCAGTGCATGGGCATCACACAGCAAGCTGGCGGTGACAGGCTCTGTCCGCGTTGCGGGCAGACCCGGCTCGCTTTGTAAAGGCAGTGCAAAGCTCTGTACATCTGCCAGGCGGCTTTGTTGCCACTGCGCGGTCTGCTCGGTCGAGTCGAGCGCGAGCCAACGATGGGGCGTGCGATTGTTGCGCAGCCCCTGCAGCGGGAAAAGCCCGATCTGCAGGCTATGGAAGCCAAAAATATCGGCCACGGCATCGTCGTAACATGTTTGCTCCCAAGACAGCATGTAGCTGCCCAGCGGCGTCTGCCACCAATTTTGCGTGCCTATAATTTGGTCATTCATGCATCTGTTACCTCTGCCCGCTTTCAACGACAACTACATCTGGCTGCTGCACGACGGACAGCGCGCGCTGGTCGTCGACCCAGGCCAGGCTGCGCCCGCGCTGGACGCGCTGCGCCGCCTGGGTCTGCAGCTGCAAGCCATTGTAGTGACCCACCACCATGGCGACCATACCGGCGGCGTGGCCGAGCTGCGCGAGGCCACTGGCGCTCGTGTGTACGGCCCGGCCACCGAGGACATTCCCCAGCCTTGCCAGCCCATGCAGGGCGGCAACACGCTGGAGCTGCTGGGCCTGCAGTGGCAGGTGATCGATGTGCCCGGCCATACCGCCGGGCATATCGCTTATTACTGCGCCGATGTGGCCGGGCAGCCGGTGCTGTTCTGTGGCGATACCTTGTTCTCAGGCGGCTGCGGCCGCCTTTTTGAAGGCACACCCGCGCAGATGCATGCATCGCTGTCGGCGCTCGCTGCGCTGCCCGCCCAAACGCGGGTCTGCGCCGCCCATGAGTACACGCTGTCCAACCTGCGCTTTGCGCAGGCGGTGGAGCCCGACAACCCGGACATCGCCCGCTACCTGGCGCACTGCGAGCAGCTGCGTGAGCGCGGCGCGCCCACCTTGCCCGCGCAACTTGGCAACGAGCTGCGCATCAACCCTTTCCTGCGCTGCAGCCTGGCCACCGTGGCCCGCGCTGCGCAGCAGTTTGATCCCTCCACCCCTGGCAGCGACCCTGTCGCCGTTTTTGCCGCGCTGCGTCGCTGGAAGAACCAATTCTGATGAAGTATCTGTACCTGTGGAGCCTCAGCGCCCTGCTCGCCCTGACTGGCTGCGCCACGACCGAGACCGGCGGCCCGCCCACCGCAGCAGGCGATGCACCGAAGATCAGCTCGGTACCGCACACCCCCAACTACCCCAGCGGCCCCTTGAGCCCCATCAATGCGGCCAGCCTGCAGGGCAATGGCGCCGTCACCAGCCTGGCCGTGCCCGATGATCTCTGGGACCGCATCCGCCGGGGCTTTGCGATGCCCGATCTGGAAAACGACCTGGTGGGCAACCAGGAGCAGTGGTATTCCAGCCGCCCCGATTACATACAGCGCATGACCCAGCGCTCCTCCAAGTACATGTTCCACATCGTCGAGGAGCTCGAGCGCCGGGGCATGCCCACCGAGCTGGCCCTGCTGCCCTACATCGAGAGCGCCTACAACCCGCAGGCGGTCTCCAGCGCCAAGGCGGCCGGTATGTGGCAGTTCATGCCCGCCACCGGCACCTATTTCGACCTCAAGCAGAACATGTTCCGCGACGACCGGCGCGACGTGCTGGCCTCGACCCGCGCGGCGCTGGACTACCTGCAAAAGCTCTACAACATGTTTGGCGACTGGCACCTGGCACTGGCCGCCTACAACTGGGGCGAAGGCAGCGTGGGCCGCGCCATTGCACGCAACCAAAAGCAGGGCCTGGGCGGCGCCTACACCGACCTGAGCATGCCCGATGAGACGCGCAACTACGTGCCCAAGCTGCAGGCGGTCAAGAACATCATTGCCCACCCCGAGCGCTTCCAGGCCGAGCTGCCGCTCATCGAGAACCACCCCTACTTCCAGGCCGTGACCCTGGACCGTGACATCGACACCGCCCAGGTAGCCGAGATGGCCGGCGTCACGATGGATGAGTTGAAGTCGCTCAACCCCTCGTTCAACCGCCCGGTGATCTTCAAGGCCGGCACGCCCCAGGTGCTGCTGCCCTGGGACAACGCCAATGTGTTCCGCCGCAACCTGCAGGCCCATGAAAAAGGCCAGTACGCGAGCTGGACGGTCTGGACCGTGCCCAGCACCATGACCGTGGCCACGGCCGCTGGCATGGTCGGCATGAGCGAGAACGACCTGCGCGCGGTCAACAATATTCCGCCGCGCATGATGGTCAAGGGCGGCTCGTCGCTGATGGTGCCGCGCTCGGCCGCTGTCAAGCAGGATGTCTCCAGCCACCTGGCCGACAACGCCCACATCGCGCTGACCCCGGAAGTGGTCACCCGCCGCACCACCGTCAAAGCCCGCAAGGGCGACACCGTCGCGCGCGTGGCCCAGCGCTACCGCGTCACCGCCGCACAGGTGGCCGACTGGAACGATATCGGCGTCAAGAGCGCCTTCAAGGTGGGCCACCAGGTCGTTCTGTACATGCCTGTGCGCGTAGGCGCAGCACCCGCCCCCAGCGGCGGCCATGCAGCCCGTGGCAGCCGCAGCAGCAACGCCAAAAAGCCCGCCGTGCGCCAGACGGCCACCAAGAAGGCCCCGTCCAAGCGCAGCACCAGCACCACGAAGAAAAAGCGCTGAGGCAGCCCGCGCCACGCCAGCAAAAGACGCTCCCCGGAGCGTCTTTTTTTATGCGCACAGACTTTGCGGACAAAGGCCTCGCACTATGCTGGGCGCAACACAGAGGAGATGGCATGCGCGAAGGATTGGAAAAACTGCTGACCAAGGGGCAAGACAGCGCGGTGCTGCGCTTTGGCCTGGGCCAGGCCTGCTTGAAGGAAGAGGACTATGCGGCCGCCGCGCTGCACCTGGCGCAGGCCGTCGCCCAGAATCCGCAGTACTCGGCCGCCTGGAAGCTGCTGGGCAAGGCCCAGCTGGAATCGGGCGTGCCCGATGCCCGCATGCAAGCGCAGGCGAGCTGGCAGCAAGGCCTGCAGGTGGCGGGGCAGCAGGGTGACACGCAGACCGTCAAGGAGCTCACGGTGTTCTTGAAACGCCTGCAAAAAGCCGCTGAATAAGCAGCCTTAGCGGTGGCGATCACCGATAAAAAAACGGCAAGGCCGCCAAGGCGCTTGCCGTTTCTTTGTTTCACCTTGCTTGCACCCTGCCAGGTGCCGAAGGTCAGTTGTCCAGCTTGGGGTCCAGCGCATCGCGCAGGCCATCGCCCAGCAGGTTGAAGGCCAGCACGGTCACAAAGATCGCCAGGCTCGGGAACAGCGCCACATGCGGGGCATTGAGCATGTCGCTGCGCGCCTCGTTCAGCATCGCGCCCCACTCCGGCGTCGGCGGCTGCGCGCCCATGCCCAGAAAGGACAGGCTGGCGGCCGTGATGATCGAGGTGCCGATACGCATCGTCAGGTAGACGACCACCGACGAGACGGTGCCCGGCAGCAGATGGCGCAGCATGATGACCCGGTCGGGCGCGCCGATGGAGCGCACCGCCTCGATATAGGTCTGCTGTTTGAGCGCCAGCACATTGCCGCGCACCAGGCGGGCAAAAGCGGGCACGCTGAACACGGCGACGGCCATGATCACATTGATCATGCCGTTGCCCAGGATGGCAACGATACCGATGGCCAGCAAGATGCCGGGGAAGGCGAACAGCACGTCGGACATGCGCATCACGCAGCGGTCCCACCAGCCTTCGTAGTAGCCGGCCAGCAACCCCAGGATGGCGCCGATCACCGCGCCGATGGCGACCGACACAAAGCCCGCCGCCAGTGAGATGCGCGCGCCCACCAGGATGCGGCTGAAGATGTCGCGGCCCAGCGAATCGACACCAAACCAATGCTTGGCCGTGGGGGGCGAATTCAGCGCGTCGTAGTCGAAGAAGTTCTCGGCATCGTAGGGCACGATCCAGGGCGCCAGGATGGCTACCAGCACCAGTGCGATGATGAAGACGCCAGCAAACAAGGCCAGCTTCTGGCGTTTGAACTTGCGCCAGAACTCGGCCATCGGCGTGCGCATGCGCGTCGATGCGGCCAGGTTGGCAGGCAGGGACGGCGCAGCAGCGCCGGCGGTAGAGACCGTGTGGGCCGCCGCCACAGCGCGGTCGGCAGATTCAGGAGCGTTCGGAGTAGTCATGGCCAAAGCACCTGCTTAGCGGTAACGGATGGTGGGGTTGATCCAGGCATAAAGCAGGTCGACCACCAGATTGATCAGGATGAATTCCAGCGAGAACAGCAGCACCAGGGCCTGGATGATGGGGTAGTCGCGCATCTCGACGGCGTCGACCAGCAAGCGGCCCATGCCAGGCCAGTTGAACACCACCTCGACAACGATGGAGCCGCCCAGCAAAAAGCCGAACTGCAGGCCCATCATGGTCACCACCGGAATCATCGCATTGCGCAGGCCATGCTTGATGACGACCACGGTCTCCTTCAAGCCCTTGGCACGTGCGGTGCGCACATAGTCCTCTTTGAGGATGTCGATGAAGGAGCTGCGGGTAAAGCGCGCCATCACGGCCGCCACGGCTGCGCCCAGGGTCAGCGACGGCAGCACATAGTGCTTCCAGCTGTCCGCACCCACGGTGGGCAGCCAACCGAGCTTGACCGAGAAATACTGCATCAGCAGCATGCCCAGCGCAAACGACGGAAACGAGATGCCCGACACTGCCAGGGTCATGCCCAGCCGGTCAGGCCACTGGTTGCGCCAGACGGCCGAGACAATGCCCAAAAACATGCCCAGCACCACCGACCAGGCCATGGCCATCACGGTGAGCCAGAAGGTCGGGCCAAAGCGCTCGGCAATCTCTTGCGAGACCGGGCGCTTGGTCCGGATGGATTTTCCAAAATCGCCCTGCAACGCATTGCTGAAGAAACGCACGAACTGCTGGTGCAGGGGCAGGTCCAGCCCCAGGTCCTTGCGGACCAGTTCGATCGTCTCCGGGCCGGCTTCGGGGCCAGCAGCCAGGCGCGCGGGGTCACCGGGCAGCATGTGCACGAAACCGAACACCAGCACCGCCACGATGAGCAGTGTCGGTATCAGCCCGAGCAAGCGTTTGAGCAGGTAGCGATACATGGATTACTTCAGGTCCAGGTCAACAAAGTTGAAGTTGCCGTCAGGGATGACGTAGAAGCCAGACAGGTTCTTGGCACGCACAGACACCAGTTGCTCGGTGTTCAGGAAGATCCAGGGCGCATCCTTCCAGATCTTTTGCTGGGCATCGGCGTAGATCTTGCCGCGTGCAGCGGTGTCGGTGGTCACCAGCGCCTTGGCAATGTCGGCATTGACTTCGGCGTTGTTGTAGTAGGCGGTGTTAAAGCCCCGTGGAGGCGCGCTCTCACCGGCCAGCAGCGGACGCATCGCCCAGTCTGCCTCGCCGGTGGACGAGGACCAACCCACGTAGTACATGCGCACTGCGGCCTTGGCTGGATCCTGCACCGATTCCACTTCAGCGACGCGCTGGCCCGCTTCGAGCGCACGCACCGTCACCTTCACCCCCACCTGCGCGAGTTGCTGCTGGGCAAACTGGATGACCTTCTGGGCGGTGGAGTGGTTGTAGGCCGACCACAGGGTGCTCTCAAAGCCATTGGGGTAGCCGGCTTCCTTCAGCAAGGCCTTGGCCTTGGCAGGATCGTAGGGCCAGGGGCCCAGCTTGGTGGCAAATTCCACGCCCTTGGGCAGCACGCCTTCGGCAGGAATGGCCGAGCCGGCAAACGCCACCTTGGACAGCGCTTCCTTGTTGATCGCGTAGTTCAGCGCCTCACGCACCTTGGGGTTGTCAAACGGCTTTTGCGTCACATTCATCGAGATGTAGCGATGGATGATGGACGGGGCCTTGGTGACTTCCAGGCTTGGCTTCTTTTCCAGATTGGCCACGGCTTCGGGTGGCACCGGGAACGCGAAATGCGCTTCGTTGGTCTGCATCATCGAGGCACGGGTGTTGTTGTCCACCACTGGGCGCCAGGTGATCGAATCGACCTTGGGCAGGCCCTTTTGCCAGTAACCATCAAACTTGGCAACCTTCATGTAGTCGGATGGCTTCCACTCGACAAACTTGAAGGGGCCCGTGCCCACGGGGTGCTGCACGATGTCCTTGCCATACTGCTTGAGCGCAGCGGGCGAGATGATCACGCCCGAGGGGTGGGCGAGCGAGTTGACGAAAGGCGCAAACGGCTCCTTGAGCGTGAACTTGGCGGTGAGATCGTCCACCGCTTCGATCTTGGCGATGTTCTTGTACAGGTTGTAGCGCTTGAGCTTGTTGTCCGGGTTGATCACGCGCTCGAAGGTCTGCTTGACCGCTTCTGCGTTGAAGGGCGTGCCGTCGTGGAACTTCACGCCGCTGCGCAGCTTGAAGGTGTAGACCAGGCCGTCCTTGCTCACCTCAAAACCGGTGGCCAGCACGGGGACCATCTTCATGTCCTTGTCGAAGCCGTACAGGCCTTCGTAGAAGGACTTGGCCACGGCCTGCGACAAGGTGTCGTTGGCGTCATAGGGGTCAGTGGTCGTGAAGGTGGAAGCCACCGCTACCACCACCTCCTTGGCCGCATGGGCCGAAAACGCAGTACCCGCCAGCAGCATGGCGGCGGCGATCGAAGTCAAACGTCGTTGCATATCAACTCTCCTCTTCAGGTTTTGCATCGGCTGGCCCACCACGGCGGCGACCAGACCCACTACATTCTTGGCGTTACTCGGCTTGGCAATCCTGCGCGGGCTCAAGCCGGCTGCAGATCCTGCACCTGGCCGGCAGGCACCGCGGGCTGCGGCATCTCTTGGGCCACCCAGTGGCCCGGGCCCACCTCGCGCATCGGCAGCACGCGCGGCGGGTCGTCCACCCCGCGCACAGGGCTGGGGATCTCGGCCACATTCAAGGTGTGCTGGCGGCGTTGCGTCGGGTCTGCAATCGGCACGGCCGCCATCAGGCGCTTGGTATAGGGGTGCTGCGGGTTCTCGAACACCGCGCGGCGCGGCCCGATCTCGACGATCTGGCCCAGGTACATGACGGCCACACGGTGGCTGACGCGCTCGACCACGGCCATATCGTGCGAGATGAACAAAAAGGCAATGCCAAACTCCCGCTGCAGGTCCATCATCAGGTTGATGATCTGCGCGCGGATCGACACATCGAGCGCAGAGACCGCTTCATCGGCAATCACCACCTTGGGGTTCAGGGCCAGCGCGCGGGCAATGGCGATGCGCTGGCGCTGGCCGCCCGAGAATTCATGCGGGTAGCGGTTGGCAGCAACCGGGGGCAGGCCGACCTTCTCCAGCAGCCATTCCACCTTTTTCTCGGCCTGCTCGCGCGGCAGCAGCTTGTGGATCAGCATGGGCTCCAGAATGCTGTAGCCCACGGTCAGGCGCGGATCGAGCGAGGCAAACGGGTCCTGGAAAATGAACTGGATATCGCGGCGCAGCGCCTGCAGCTGCGCGCCTTGCAGCTTGGCAATATCGCGCCCGGCCACCTGCACATCGCCGGACTGGAAATCGATCAAACGGGCCAGCGCGCGGCCCGTGGTGGATTTGCCGCAACCGGATTCGCCCACCACCGCCAAGGTCTCGCCCGGCTGCAGGCTCAGGCTCACCTGCTCAACCGCATAGACCTGGCGCTTGACGCCGCCAAACAGACCTTCCTTGATCGGGAAACGCGTCACGAGCTTGTTGACCTGCAGCACCGGCTCACCGGCTTGCACGGTCGATGTCTCGGGCGCAGTGGTGTCGGCCTGCGCGCTCTGGCCCAGCAGACTGAAGCGCTCGGGCAAATCCTTGCCGCGCATGGCGCCCAGCTGCGGCACGGCGGCCAGCAGGTTGCGGGTATAGGTCTGCTGCGGGTTGGCAAACAGCTGCACGCAGTCCTGCTCTTCGACCTTGTCGCCGCGGTACATCACCAGCACGCGGTCGGCCACCTCGGCCACCACGCCCATATCGTGGGTGATGAAGATCACCCCCATGGACATCTCGCGCTGCAGCTCCTGCACCAGCGCCAGAATCTGGGCCTGGATGGTCACATCCAGCGCCGTCGTCGGTTCATCGGCAATCAGCAGCGAGGGCTTGCAGGACAGCGCCATCGCGATCATCACGCGCTGGCGCATGCCGCCAGACAGCTGGTGCGGGTGGCGCGTGAGCACATTGCGGGCCTCGGGAATGCGCACCAGCTCCATCATGCGCAGCGCCTCGGCCATCGCGGCGCTGTTGGACTTGCCCTGGTGCAAGCGAATCGATTCGGCAATCTGCTCGCCCACGGTGAACACCGGGTTGAGCGAGGTCATCGGCTCCTGGAACACCATCGCCATATCGGCCCCGCGCACCTGGCGCATCTGGGCGGAGGTGGCCTTGGCCAGGTCGATCGTGCCGGCATGGCGGCCGCGCAGCAGCATCGAACCGCTGTCGATCTGGCCCCCGCCGGTCTCCACCAGCCGCATCAGCGCCAGCGACGTGACCGACTTGCCCGAGCCCGACTCGCCCACCACTGCCAGGGTCTGGCCGGCGTAGACATCGAGGTTCAGGTTTTTGACCACCTGCACCCGCCCCTGCTCGGTCTTGAAGCTCACGGACAGATCGCGCACCTGCAAAACGGGCGGCGTCAGGTCATCGTGGACGGGAGTAGAACTGGGGTTGGACATAGGTAGAAGGGGCAGTGCGGGGCTTCGCGAAGAAGGCACAAGCCGTAAAGCAGGACAGGCACCCGGGTTGGGACAAATCCTTGAGAAAAATCCCCGTGTTGGCAAGAACACTGAGGCATAGATATTCACCTGGGTGACAGTGTTTGCAATTGTAGAAAGCCGGGGGGCGGGTTTGGAGGCAAAACGGCCTATGGTTTTCACCTACGCAATTGCCGCAGAGGCGCGCACCATCGTGGTGCGGCGGCTTGCCCGTTGCAGGCAAGCCACCCCGTCATCGCCGGGGTCGGGTCAGGGCCCGTTGGTGGCCCCCTGCCTCAGCGATGCACGATCACGCTGGAGCCAAGGCGTCGTTGGCATAAATGGCCACGAGCGCCTCGCCATCGATGCCGATCTGGCCCCGGTACATGCCTTCGGAGTTGAAGCACAGCGAGACTTCGCCATCGGCGCCCACCGCAATCAGGCCGCCGTCGCCGCCCAGCGGTGGCAGCACGCGGTGGATGACCTCGGCCGTGGCCTGGGCCACCGACTCGCCCAGCAGCTCCACGCGCGCGGCCACCGTGTGGGCGGCCGAGCCCCGGATAAAGGCCTCGCCCACGCCGGTGCAGGACACAGCCACCACGCCATGCTTGGCATAGGTGCCCGCGCCCACCACGGGCGAGTCACCGACGCGCCCGGGCTTTTTGTTGGTCAGGCCACCGGTCGAGGTGGCGGCAGCCAGCTGGCCATGCACATCCAGCACCACCGCACCGACGGTGCCCATCTTCTTGCGCTCATCGAGCGGCGCGGCCTGGGTCTGGGTCTGGCTTTGCGCGGTGTGGTCCAGCGCCACCTGCTCGCGGCCGGAGGCCAGCGCTGCGGCCTGCACCGTGCGCAGCTGGGTCAGGCGCTGCTCGGTCGAGAACCAGTCGCGCGCCACCATCTCGCAGCCCTGGGCCTGGGCAAAGCGCTCGGCCGCTTCGCCAATCATGAACACGGGCCCGCCCGCCTCCATCAGCGCCAAGGCGGCACGCACCGGGTTGCGCACGGTGCTGACCCCGGCGAGCGAGCCGCAGGCCAGGTCGCGCCCGCGCATCACACAGGCATCCATCTCATGCGTGGCGTCGGCCGTGAACACGGCGCCGCGCCCGGCGTTGAACAGCGGGCATTCTTCGAGCAGGCGCACGGCCTCCACGGCCACGGCTTCGGCAGGGGCACCGGCGGCCAGTTTTTGCTGCGCGCCTTGCAGCACATCGCGCAAGGCCTCCCGGTAGGCCTGATGCTGCGCGGGGGTGATGGAGGCGCGGGTGATGGTGCCGGCGCCGCCATGGATGGCGATCACGGGGCGAAAGGAGGAGGTAGAGATGGTCATAGTGCTTGGGCCGCTCGCGTCGTTGCGCGGCCAGCCGGTTCCAGGTGGTTCAATCAGGAAGAGAGCAGCGGCAGCAGCGTGGCGATAAAGGCCTCGGGCTGCTCATACTGCACCCAATGGCCGCTGTCGGGCAGCCGCACAAAGGCCTGCAGATGGGGCGTGACCGCGCGGTATTGGTGCTCCAGCGCGGGCATATAGCTTTTGTACAGGGCGTCATAGACGCCATAGATCGCAGCGACCGGGCAGGCGATCTGCGGCAGCGACTGCGCCAGGATATCGGTGTTGGCCAGGCGCCGGCGCGGCAGGCGGTCCCGCACGACATTGTGCTGGTGCACGGCCAGGGCCTGGTCGTCGATCTTGGCGGCATCCCAGAGCATCAACGCGCCCAGGTTGTAGCGGTGCATCTCCATCTGCTCGGCAGGGTCGCTCAGATGGCGCCAGCCCTTCAAGCTGAACTGCTTCTCCGGCACCACGCCCATGGCAGGGGCCCCCACCAGCACCAGGCGCTCGACCGCCTGCGGGTAGGCGGCGGTCAGCATGGCCGCCGTCATACCGCCAAAGGAGAAACCCATCAGCTGGCAAGGCAGCAGATTCAGCTGCGCCATGCCGGCATGCAAGGGCGCGAGCATGGCATCGGCGTCGGTACCCACCGCTGGCGGGTCGGAGTCGCCAAAGCCGGGCAGATCGGGCAGCCAGAGTTCATAGCCTTGGGCGAGCAGCGCATCGATATTGCGGATCCAGTGGGTCCAGCTGCCGCTGCCGCCATGGAGCATCACCAAGGGCAGCGTGCCAGGGCGGCGCTCGCCCCAGCTATGCCAGACCACGGTCTGTCCTTCAAAAACGGTGGTCCGCCGTGTCGCCTGGGCCAACAGCGTCTCGTAGAGCGCAGGCAGCGGCAGCAAGCCCGCAGCGCGGGTGTCTAGAACATGGGACATCGCAACGCTCAGGCCGTGGGAGCCAACAACACCTGGGTCACCGCATCGATCGCAATGCTGTAGCCCTGCACCCCCAGGCCGCAGATGACCGCCTTGGCCACCGGCGCAATATAGGAATGGTGGCGGAAGGCCTCGCGGGCATGGACGTTGCTGATATGCAGCTCGATCACCGGCAGCGCCGCGCCCTTGATCGCATCCATCAAGGCCACGCTGGTGTGGGTGTAGGCCGCGGCATTGAGCACCACGCCGGCCAGTTGGCCCTCGCGCTGCAGCTGGCCCGCCTCGTGCAGCCAGTCGATCAACGCGCCTTCATGGTTGCTCTGGTGAAAACGCAGCGCCAGCTGGTTGCGGGCGGCCGCCTGGGCACACAGCTGCTCGACATCGGCCAAGGTGTGGGCACCATAGATGGTGGGCTCGCGCAGGCCCAGCAGGTTCAGGTTCGGGCCGTTCAGTACAAAAACAGTTTTCATCTCAGCTTCCACAACGGACAACAGCTGTGGATTATCCGAGCATTCGGCGCCCCAGCGCACAGCCCAAGCGACAGCTGGGCGGTTGGCCCCCCCCCGGCAAGCACCCATAAAAAAGCCCTGGCGGGCCAGGGCATCGGTTGCGCAAGCTGCCATGCAGCTCAATAGCGGTAGTAATCGCGGTCGTGGCGATGGTGGCGGTAGTAGCGGCCGGGAGGTGGGCCGTAGTACACGGGCGCTGGGCGGTACACGGGTGCGGGGCGGTAGACCACGGCAGGGGGTGGCGGCGCCACATAGACCGGCTGGGGTGCATACACAGGGGGAGGCGCCACATAGACGGGCTGGGGTGCGTACACCGGCGCGGGGGCCACGTACACCGGTGCGGGCACGTTGATACCCACCGACCAGGACACCCGGCTGGCATGGGCGCCAACGCTCATCAGCGCCAAGCCAGTCAGCACCGCAGCGGCGGCCCAGCGAGAGCCTTGTTTCAGCATCGAATTGCGCATATTGATCTCCTTGCGAGAATCCCTGAAAAATGTCATTGAACTTTCAACGCGGCAAGCAGGCAGAAAGATACCAAAGGCTCTGCAAATTATGGTTTCAAGACAAGATATCCTGTTGCAAAGCGTAAATGGCATGCCCAAGTTCGGGTCAGAGCCCCAGAAACCGCAATACGTTCCAGCCATCAGGGTACTCCCTTAGAATACATAACTATGAATGCACCTGCCCCGAGCGCTTCGCACAACGGTAGTGACGAAGTGGTCAAACCCACCAATTTCCTGCGACAAATCATCGAGTCCGACCTCGAAAAAGGCAGCTACGCCCAGCGCCACTGGGGTGGCACGCCTGGCGATGCCCAGCACCACCAGCAGGGCCCGGTCGACCAGGCCAAGATCCGCACCCGCTTTCCGCCTGAGCCCAACGGCTACCTGCACGTGGGCCACGCCAAGTCGATCTGCCTGAACTTTGGTCTCGCACGCGACTTTGGCGGCGTCTGCCACCTGCGCTTTGACGACACCAACCCGGAAAAGGAAGACCAGGAGTATGTGGACGGCATCATCGATGCCGTGCGCTGGCTGGGCTTTGACTGGAAGGACCCGAGCGGCGAGCAAAACCTCTACTACGCCAGCAACTACTTCGACTTCATGTACCGTTGCGCGGTCTACCTGATCGAGCAAGGCCTGGCCTATGTCGACGAGCAGTCGGCCGACGAGATGCGCGCCAACCGGGGCGACTTCACGCGCCCGGGCGTCAACAGCCCGTTCCGCGACCGCAGCGTGGCCGAGAACCTGCAGCGCTTTGCCGACATGAAGGATGGCAAGCTGCCCGATGGCGCGGCCGTGCTGCGCGCCAAGATCGACATGACGGCGCCCAATATCAACCTGCGCGATCCTGCGATCTACCGGGTGCGCCATGCCGAGCACCACAACACCGGCAACCAATGGTGCATCTACCCGATGTACACCTTTGCGCACCCGATCGAGGACGCCTACGAGCACATCACCCACTCGATCTGCACCTTGGAGTTCGAGGACCAGCGCCCCTTCTACGACTGGTTGCTGGACCACCTGCGCAGCGGCGGCCTGATCGATGCGCCCCAGCCGCGCCAGTACGAGTTCTCGCGCCTGAACCTGACCTATGTGATCACCAGCAAGCGCAAGCTCAAGCACCTGGTGGACAACCAATTGGTCAGCGGCTGGGACGACCCACGTATGCCCACCGTCGTCGGCCTGCGCCGCCGTGGCTACACGCCCGCGTCCATCCGCAATTTCTGCGAGCGCATTGGTGTCACCAAGGACTACGCCTGGATCGACTACGCCACCTTGGACGGCTGCCTGCGCGAAGACCTGGAGAACCAGGCCCACCGTGCGATGGTGGTGCTGGACCCGGTCAAGCTGGAGCTGAGCAACTGGGCCGAGGTGTTTGGCAGTGCCGAGCACCTCGAAGCCTGCAGCCTGCCCGCCCTGCCCCACCCGGCAGAAGGCCAGGCCGCGCCTGAGCGCCACTTCAGCCTGGGCCGCGAGGTCTGGATCGAGCGCGAAGATTTTGCCGAAGTGCCCCCCAAGGGCTACAAGCGCCTCTTCCCCGGCAACAAGGTGCGCCTCAAGGGCGGCTATGTGATCGAGTGCACCGGCTGCGAGAAGGATGCCGATGGCGTGATCACCAAGGTGCTGGCCACCGTGGTGCCCGACACCAAGAGCGGCACCCCTGGTGCGGACAGCGTCAAGGTCAAGGCCGCCATCACCTGGGTGGGCGTAGCCGATGGCGTGCAAGCCGAAGTGCGCCTCTATGACCGCCTGTTCACCGATCCGCAGCCCGATGCCGGCGGCAAGGACTTCCTGGCCCTGCTCAACCCGGATAGCCTCAAGGTCGTGACCGCCTATGTCGAGCCCTCGCTCAAGGCTGCGCAGCCCGATGACAAGTTCCAGTTCGAGCGCTTTGGCTACTTTGTGGCCGACCGCCATGACCACCGCAGCGACAAGCCGGTGTTCAACAAGATCACCGGTTTGAAGGATTCCTGGGGCAAGTAAGCGCCAGGCCTGATCCGCTGAACCCCAACCCGCCCCAGCAAGCTGCGGCGGGTTTTTTCATGGGTGTTCAGGCCGGATCAGCTGTCTATCGCGTCTGCAGACCCCGCCTGCTTGCGCAGCTCGAACTTCTGGATCTTCCCGGTGCTGGTCTTGGGCAGCTCGCCAAACACCACCGCACGCGGGATCTTGAAGCCGGCCAAATGCTTTTTGCAGTGGGCAACGATGTCCTCGGCGCTCACCTGGGCGCCAGGCTTGAGCTCGACAAAGGCGCAAGGCGTCTCGCCCCAGCGCGCATCGGGCTTAGCCACGACGGCCGCAGCCAGCACGGCGGGGTGGCGGTAGAGGACATCCTCGACCTCGATCGACGAGATGTTCTCGCCGCCCGAGATGATGATGTCCTTGCTGCGGTCCTTGATCTTGATATAGCCATCGGGGTCCTGCACCGCCAGGTCACCGGTATGGAACCAGCCACCGCGAAACGCCTCCTGCGTGGCTTCGGGGTTTTTCAGGTAACCCTTCATCGCGATATTGCCGCGCAGCATGATCTCGCCCATGGTCTGGCCATCCTGCGGCACCGGAGCCAGCGTCTCCGGGTCGCGCACCTGGGCATCGCGCTGCAGGTGGTAGCGCAGGCCCTGGCGGGCGTTGAGACGGGCACGCTCACCCACATCCATGCCCTGCCAGTCGGGCTGCTGGGCGCAGACCATCACCGGGCCATAGACCTCGGTCAGCCCGTAGACATGGGTCAGGTCAAAGCCCAGCTGCTCCATGCCCTCGATCATCGCTGCAGGCGGCGCAGCACCGGCCACCATGCATTTGACGCCAGCGGGCACGCCTTCCTTCAAGGCGGCCGGTGCATTGACCAGCAGGCTGTGCACAATCGGCGCGCCGCAGTAATGGCTCACGCCATGGTGCTTGATCGCCGCAAAAATGGCCTGCGCATCGACCCGGCGCAGGCAGACATTGACGCCGGCGCGCAGCGCCACCGTCCAGGGAAAGCACCAGCCATTGCAGTGGAACATCGGCAGGGTCCACAGATAGACCGCAAACTTGGGCATGTCCCATTCCAGCACATTGCTGATGGCATTCACCGCCGCGCCCCGGTGGTGGTAGACAACGCCCTTGGGGTTGCCCGTGGTGCCGCTGGTGTAGTTCAGTGCAATCGCGTCCCACTCATCGCCGGGCAGCTGCCAGTCAAAGCCGGCATCGCCCTGGGCCAGCAAGGCCTCGTAGCTGAGGTTCCCCAGCCGCTCGCTGGCCTCGCCGTAGAGCGCATCCTCCACATCCACCAGCAGGATGGGCGCCTGCGATTGGCGCAGCGCCAAGGCCTTGGCCACGACGCTGGCGTATTCGGGGTCCACGATCAGCGCCTTGGCCTCGCCATGCTCGAGCATGAAGGCAATCGTCTGCGGATCGAGCCGGGTGTTGAGGGTGTTGAGCACGGCCCCTGCCATCGGCACGCCAAAATGCGCCTCCACCATCGGCGGCGTGTTGGGCAGCATCACCGCCACCGTGTCGTTCTTGCCAATGCCATGCTGCTGCAAGGCGCTGGCCAGCTGCCGGCAGCGCGCATAGGTCTGCGCCCACGTCTGGCGCAGCTCGCCATGGATGATGGCGAGGCGCTCGGGGTAGACCTCGGCGCTGCGGGCGATAAAGCCCAGCGGGGTCATGGGGGTGTGGTTGGCCCCGTTTTGCTCGAGCCCGGTGTCAAAAATGCTGTTCATCAGTGCGTGTCTCCTCGGCAAACACTGTGCCACAAGCGGCTGACACGAACATTGCACGCTGTCACACGATCGATTGCCGGGATTTGCCATTGCCCAGGGGCAGATTGGGGTGGCGCTGCGGCGGCGCAGCCCGGCATGCGCGACAATAGCCGGGTGTCCATCCCCCAGTCATTTATCCAGGAGCTGCTCTCCCGCGTCGACGTTGTCGATGTGGTCGGCCGCTATGTGCAGCTGAAAAAAGGCGGCGCCAACCTCATGGGGCTGTGCCCCTTCCATGGCGAGAAATCGCCCTCCTTCAGCGTCAGCCCCTCCAAGCAGTTCTACCACTGCTTTGGCTGCGGCAAAAACGGCAATGCCATCGGTTTTCTGATGGACCACACCGGCATGGGCTTTCGCGAAGCGGTGACCGACCTGGCCCAGAGCGTGGGCCTGCCGGTGCCCGAGGACGATGTCTCGCCTCAGCAGCGCGAGCGCGCGGCGCAGGCGCGCGAAAAGCAGGCCTCGCTCACCGACCTGCTCGAAAAAGCGGGTGACGCCTACCGCAAGCAGCTGTCGCAGTCGCCCAAGGCGATTGCCTACCTTAAAGGCCGGGGCGTCAGCGGCGTCACCGCCAAGCGCTTTGGCCTGGGCTATGCGCCCGAGGGCTGGCGCAGCCTGGCGAGTATCTTCCCCGCCTATGACGATCCCAAGCTGGTCGAAGCGGGCCTGGTGATTGAATCGGACGACGGCGAAGGCAAGCGCTACGACCGCTTTCGCGACCGGGTGATGTTCCCCATCCGCAATATCAAGGGCGAATGCATCGGCTTTGGCGGCCGTGTGTTTGGCGATGAAAAGCCCAAATACCTGAACTCGCCCGAAACCCCGGTCTTCCACAAGGGCCGCGAGCTCTATGGCCTGTTTGAGGCCCGCACCGCCATCCGCGAGCATGGCTATGTGCTGGTGACCGAGGGCTATATGGATGTCGTGGCGTTGGCCCAACTCGGCTTTCCGAATGCGGTGGCCACCCTGGGCACCGCCTGCACGCCCGACCATGTGCACAAGCTGTTCCGCTTTACCGACACCGTCGTCTTCAGCTTTGACGGCGATGCCGCCGGCCGCCGCGCGGCCCGCAAGGCGCTCGATGGCGCGCTGGCCTATGCCAGCGACACCCGTAGCATCAAGTTTCTCTTCTTGCCCGCCGAGCACGACCCGGACAGCTTTGTGCGCGAATATGGCGCCGACGCCTTTGCCCGCCATGTGCATGACGCCACGCCGCTGTCGCGCTTCTTGCTCGAAGCGGCCAGCGAGCTGTGCGACCTGGGCCAGGCCGAAGGCCGGGCCCGCATGTCCAGCAACGCCCGCCCGCTATGGAACCTGCTGCCCGATGGCGCCCTCAAGCGCCAGCTGCTCGGTGAGATCGCCGACAAGGCCCAGTTGCCCGCCGCCGAGCTGGAAGGCCTGTGGCAAAAGGCCACTGCGCAAGAGCAGGCGCGCCAAAGCGGCGCTGGCCAGGCCGCGGCCAGCAGCGGCCCGCGCCACGCGCCCTCCTGGGATGCCCCGCCGGTGGGCGCTGACAGCATGCCCGCCTATGGCGATGCGCCGCCCTGGGGCAGCGACACGGCCATGGACCGCTACCCCGGCCAGCGCAACGACAGCTTTGGCGAGCCGCGCGGCGCCCATGGCAGCGGCAACGGCTACACCAAGCGAAGTGGCGAGTGGCGCCCCGGCCAGGGGGGCCGCAAAGGCGGCTGGCAGCCCCGCCCCGAGCCGCAACCGCCAATGCCCAGCGTAGCGGTGACCCGCGAAGACCAGGCCGCGCGCCTGCTGCTGTCGCACATGGCATTTTTGGAGAATTTCTCGCCCGAAGACGCCGCCACCCTTGCCCAGCTGCCCGCCCCCCATGGGCCGCTGTTCGCCTGGGTCGAGCAGCAGTTCCTCAGCCACGGCGCCCAGTCCTGGGCCGTGCTGCGCGAGCACCTGCGAGGCCATGCGGTCGAGGCCTTTGCCACCGCGCTGATGCGGGGCCAGCATGCCCAGATTGATGGCCCGCTCGATGAGATCCGCGCCGAGCTGCGCGACTCCCTCAGCCGCATCGTGCTCGACCAGCTCGAGGAGCAAAACCGCCAGCTGGTTACCCAGGCCTCCGATCCGCAGGCGCTGCGCCGCTACCAGAGCAATTTCCACCGCATCGGCCTGCTCAAGCGCCAGGTCAATAAATAGGCGCGGCTCCAAATTGCCAGGGGGCATATAAAAATATTTGCCCCGATTGCCGTACAGGCCCTTGACATTGGCCAAAAAGGTATAATATTTGACACATCGGCAAGAGCGACAGCAGCACCTCCGGACCGGGCCCGTATGAAGAATCATGCGATTTGCCACCAGCGCAAGTGCCCAAAATACCGCAAGGACTGCATTCCAAATGTTCGCCCCCACATCTTGCCTTGAGGCTTAGCGCCTCGTGCAGCCGCGTTATTCGCCACATTTTGTTGCGTTTTACCGCTGCAGTTTCAATGCGCCGGTGATGGCGCTTGCCAGTTTTCTTTGTGTGTTCTCTTTGCTCTGAGGGTGTCCATGCCAGCTACAAAGTCCGCGAAGTCGTCCGTCAAGTCGTCCACTACCACCAGCGCGGCCAAAAGTGCCAAAGCTACAGCAGCCAGCCCTGCCGCCCAACCGGCGGCCAAACGCGCGACTGCTGCAGCAGGCAAAACCGTAAAAGCCAGTGCTGCGCCCACCCCAGCCAAGGCAGCGACGAAGAAGGTTAGCTCCGTGTCCGAAAAACAACGCCTGTCCCAGGCCGAACTGCTCAAGGCAGCCGATGCCCTGCTCAATGCAGGCGCCCCCAAAAAGCGTGCCGCCAAGAAAAGCGAAGCCGCCGAAGAAGATACCCCGGTGAAGGCCAAGGCCGCCACCAAGACTGCGACCAAGGCCAAGACCGCCAAGGCCGAAGACGACAAGCCCAAGGCGCCGCGCAAGACCGCCGCCAAGACCACCAAGGCCAAAGCCAAGGACAAGGGCGATGAAGATATCGACGATACCGATTTCTCGGACATCGAAGAGGACATCGCGGGCGACAGCGAAGAGGTCGTAGAGGTCTCCGCATCGCCAGACGCGCCGACCGAAAAGGTCAAGCCGCTGCGCATGAAGGTCTCCAAGGCCAAGGAACGCGCCTTGATGAAGGAGTTCGGCCTCGACGAAGCCGTGCTGACCGAAGAGGAAATGTCCACCCGCCGCCAGCGCCTCAAAGCGCTGATCAAGCTGGGCAAGACGCGCGGCTACCTGACCAACGCCGAAATCTCCGACCACTTGCCCGACAAGCTGGTCGATGCCGAGACGCTGGAAGTGGTGATCTCCATGTTGAACGACATGGGCGTGGCCGTCTACGAACAGACGCCCGACGCAGAGACCCTGCTGCTGAACAACACCGGTCAATCGGCCACCACCGAAGAAGAAGCCGAAGAAGAAGCCGAAGCGGCTTTGTCGACGGTCGATTCCGAATTCGGCCGCACGACCGACCCGGTTCGCATGTACATGCGTGAAATGGGCACGGTCGAGCTGTTGACGCGCGAAGGCGAAATTGAAATCGCCAAGCGCATCGAAGGCGGCCTGCAGGACATGATGCTGGCCATCAGCGCATCGCCCGCGACCATTGCCGAGATTCTGGCAATGGGCGAAGAGATCCGCGAAGGCAAGGTGGTCATCTCCACCGTGGTGGACGGCTTCTCCGACGCCGACGAAAACGACGACTACGTGGCCGAAGAAGACTTCGACGAATACGACGAAGAGGACGACGACGACGGCAAGGGCGGCTCCAAGGCGCTGACCAAGAAGCTCGAAGAGCTCAAGAACGAGGCGCTGTCGCGCTTTGCCAAGCTGCAGTCGCTGTTCGAGCAACTGCACGCGGCCTATGACAAGAGCGGCTACGGCTCGTCCCAGTACACCAAGGTGCAGGACCAGCTGTCGGCCGAGCTGATGACCATCCGCTTTACCGCCAAGACCATTGAAAAGCTCTGCGACATGCTGCGCGAGCAGGTCGACAGCGTGCGCCAGAAAGAGCGTGCCCTGCGCAAGATCATTGTCGAGAAGTGCGGTCTGCCCCAGGAGAAGTTCATCCAGCTGTTCCCTGCCAACCTGCTCAACCTGCAATGGATCGAGAAGGAAGCGCAAGCGGGCAACAGCTGGAGCGCCATCATGGGCCGCAATATCCCGCCGGTGCAAGAGCTGCAGCAGAACCTGATCGATCTGCAAGCCCGCGTCGTTGTGCCGCTCGATGAGCTCAAGCTCATCAACAAGCGCATGAACGACGGCGAGCGCGCATCGCGCAATGCCAAGAAGGAAATGATCGAGGCGAACTTGCGCCTGGTGATCTCGATTGCCAAGAAGTACACCAACCGGGGTCTGCAGTTCCTGGATCTGATCCAGGAAGGCAACATCGGCTTGATGAAGGCCGTGGACAAGTTTGAATACCGCCGCGGCTACAAGTTCTCGACCTATGCGACCTGGTGGATTCGCCAGGCGATCACGCGCTCGATTGCGGACCAGGCCCGTACCATCCGTATTCCGGTGCACATGATCGAGACGATCAACAAGATGAACCGCATCAGCCGCCAGCACTTGCAGGAGTTCGGCTTTGAGCCCGATGCCTCCATCCTGGCCGAGAAGATGGAGATCCCGGAAGACAAGATCCGCAAGATCATGAAGATCGCCAAAGAGCCGATCTCGATGGAAACGCCGATCGGTGATGATGACGACAGCCACCTGGGTGACTTCATCGAAGACAGCGCCAACACGGCGCCGGTCGATGCAGCGATGCAGGCCGGTCTGCGCGATGTGGTCAAGGACATCCTCGATGGCCTGACCCCGCGCGAAGCCAAGGTGCTGCGCATGCGCTTCGGTATCGAGATGTCCACCGACCACACCTTGGAAGAAGTGGGCAAGCAATTTGACGTGACGCGTGAGCGCATCCGCCAGATCGAAGCCAAGGCGCTGCGCAAGCTCAAGCACCCCAGCCGCTCGGACAAGCTGCGCAGCTTCATCTAAGCGCTTGCCCAGCCCTGCAAGACCTGCGGATCGCAAGATCCGGATCTTCCCACCCAACCCCGCCTCGGCGGGGTTTGTTTTTGGGCGCAGACTGCCCACGGCGCAGACGCCGTCATTCGCTTTGCGTCACAATCAGCGCCATGCCTTCCGATCTGCCCCGCGCCGTCCAGCCCCTGCCCGCCACCGTGATCACGCCTGAGGGCGCGCTTTTGCGGCTGGATGCGGTTGCGGCCGAAGTGCCGGTGGCGCTGGTGTTCAATGGCATCTCGCATGCAGTGATGATGTGCAGCCCGCAGGACCTGGAGGTGTTTGCGCTGGGCTTTGCGCTGTCCGAGGGCATCATCGACCAGGCAGCCGACTGCTATGGCATCGAGGTGCAGTCGCTGGCGCCCTGCGGCACGGACCCGGAAGCACCGGGCATCAGCGTGGAGATGCAGATCGCCAGCCGCTGCTTTGTGCGCCTCAAGGAGCGGCGCCGCGCCCTCACCGGCCGCACTGGCTGCGGCATCTGCGGCATCGATTCGATGGACGCCCTCGATCTGGTGCCCGAGCCCCTGCCGCAGCTGCCCGACTGGGCCCAGCACCTGGACCTGGCGGCCTTGCAGACGGCGTTTTCTCAGCTGCCCCAGCTGCAGCTGCTCAACCAGCAGGCCGGCGCCGTCCATGCCGCTGGCTGGGCCACGCCGGCCGGGCAATTGCAGGTCGCCCTGGAGGACGTAGGCCGCCACAATGCGCTGGACAAGCTGCTGGGCCATATGGCGCACCAGCAGATGCTGGGCCAGCCCGGCTTGGTGGTGATGACCAGCCGCGCCAGCTACGAACTGGTGCGCAAATGCGCCCGCATGGGCCTGCCGGTGCTGGCCACCATCTCCGCGCCCACCACGCTCGCCATCCAGGTGGCCAACCAGGCCGGTATGCGCCTGTTTGGCCTGTGCCGGGGCCCGCGTGTGGTGCGCTACAGCACCCTCTGACAAGTTCCAGACAGGTACCAAACAGGCACCAGACGGGTGCCAGACAGCGGCAAAACCGGGCGCTGGCCCGGCGGCGCACCGGTGCCACTTCGGCGCTGCAGCGCCTTGCGGACGGCCTTTGCACACTCAAAAACCGTAGCAATTGAACAACACTTCCGCCGCCGCCTGGGTCCAATCGTCAGCTGCGCCTATACATCTTGGCTGAAGAGCTATTAAACTTGTAGCAGATGTTGCCGCGACGCCGATCGCACCCTCTCAGTGGATTTGCATGCGAAGGCCTGGGCCTCGCTCCTCAACACAGCGCAAGGAGACCCTTACATGAGCGCCAAGGAAAACACCGCCATCAACCAGCTCTTCGAGCGGTTGGAGTGCCGCTACGCTTTGCGTGTGCTCTGGGCATTGCGGGACGGACATCCCCAGACCTTCCGCTTGCTGCAAGACAGCGTGGGCGGCATCACGCCCAACACGCTCAACACCCGCATCAAGGAGCTGCGCGAGGCCGGCTTTCTCGACCACAACAGCGATGGCTACACGGTCACCCCCTCCGGGCAAGACCTGCTCAAGCGCCTGTCCGACGTGCAGGCCTTTGCCACGCGCTGGGTGGCGGCGCAGACCAAGAAGTAAATTCCCGCCCGCCGAAGCCCTTTTTTGCCCCCTGGAGCCCGCCTTGTGCGGGCTCTGTGTTTGGCAGGCGGGTATGATCGCTGCTGGTAGCAAAGCACTCACAAAGGATTTACATGACCACCGTCACCACCCCCTCCGGCCTGCAGTACGAAGACACGGAAGTTGGCACCGGCGCCGAAGCGGCCAAGGGCCAACAAGTCACCGTGCACTACACCGGCTGGCTCTTCAACAATGGCGAGCAAGGCGCCAAGTTCGACTCCAGCAAGGACCGCAATGACCCCTTCGTGTTCCCCCTGGGCGCCGGCATGGTCATCAAGGGCTGGGACGAAGGCGTGCAGGGCATGAAGGTGGGCGGCAAGCGCACGCTGATCATCCCCGCTGAATTGGGCTATGGTGCACGCGGCGCAGGCGGCGTGATTCCTCCCAACGCCACGCTCAAGTTTGACGTGGAACTGCTGAAGGTCTAAGCAACGCAGGCCCCCTGGCCTGTGATCTACACCTTCCCAAAAACTGCACATGGCGCCCAACCTGTGCAGTTTTTTCATATCCGGGCCCGCCTAGTGGAGGCTATTTGGCGAGGGGCTCGGACTGCCGGGTGCAGCAGCTCACCGCCCAGGTCACGAACACGCCCAATGGCACGCCAAACACCGCGGCCAGCGTGGGCTGGATGCCCCACCACAGATGGGCCGAGGCCTGCGCCCCGGGCGCCAGGCTGTTGATCGGCATGTTGACGACCATGTAGTACAAGGTGATGCCCAGGCCCGCTGCCATGCCGCAGACAGCGCCCCGCCGCGTAGCGCCGCGCCAGTACAGGCCCAGCAGCATGGCTGGCACAAAGGCCGCTGCAGCGATCGAGAACGAGGCCGACACCAGCACCAAAATGCCCGAGCTGCGCACCGAGGCGACGGCCGCGGCCGCAAGCGCCACCAGCAGCAAGGTGAACTTGGACAGAATCACGCGCTGCTGCGGCGTGACCGACTTGCCCCGCTCGACCAGGTAGAGATCGCGCACCAGCGCATTGCTGATGGTCAGCAGCAGACCATCGGCTGTCGATAGCGCAGCGGCCAGCCCGCCGGCCGCCACCAGGCCCGAGACCACAAATGGCAGGCCGCCCAGCTCGGGCGTGGCCAGCATGATCAGGTCAGCGCCCAGATGGATCTCACCCCACTGCACAATGCCGTCGCCGTTCACATCCTCGATCGACAGCAAGGCGTTGTCCATGCGTGTCCACTGCGCAATCCAGGCCGGCAGCGCATCGAAATGGCTGCCCACCAGGCCTTGCATCACCTCCAGCTTGACCAGGGCGGCGAGCGCGGGCGCACTGGTGTAGAGCAGCACCACAAAGAACAAGGTCCAGACCACCGAGCTGCGCGCGGCAGCCGGGCTGGGCAAGGTGTAGTAGCGGGTGAGCAAATGCGGCAGGCCGGCGGTGCCCAGCATCAGGCAGAACATCAGCGCCATGAAGTTGCGCCGCGACAGGCTCTCTTGCTCCTGCGCGCTTTGCTCCGAGCCCAGCATCGGCGCATAGGGCAAGGTGTGCTGCGGCATGCCGCCCAGCGGCTGGGCGCGGGCATAGTTCTCGCGCATCGCCGCCGTCCACAGCTCGCGCGCGCTGGTCTCGTCCTGCGGCAGCGCTGCCAGCTCCCGCCCGGCGGCCAGCACCTGGTTCAGGTCAGCATTGCTGATGCGCAGCTGCTGCACCTTCTCCTGCAGGCGCGTGCGCTCGGCCTCCAGTGCGGCGGGAATATTGCGCAGCCGCGATTCATACAGCATGCCCTTTTGCAAAAACACCAGCTCCACATCGCGCTCGGCCGAATCGCTCAGCAGCCCCTTCTCGTACTCGGCGATCTTGCCCAGATCCTGGGTGTAGGCCACGGCGGCGACCGGGCTGCCCAGGCGCTGGTAGGCCAGCCAGGAGACCGGAATCAGAAAGGCCAGCAGGATCATCACATACTGCGCGACCTGGGTCCAGGTGATGGCACGCATGCCGCCCAGAAAGGAGCAGACCAGCACGCCGCCCAGCCCCAGCATGATGCCGATCTCGAACTGCACGCCGGTCAGCCGCGAGGCGATCAGGCCCACCGCATAGATCTGCGCCACCACATAGGAAAACGAGCACATCACCGCAGCGACAGCGGCAATCACGCGCGGCCAGCGCCCGCCATAACGCAGCTGGAAAAAATCGGGCAAGGTGTAGAGATTGAGCGCACGCAGCTGCGGCGCAATCAGCAGCGCCACCAGCACAAAGCCGCCGCTCCAGCCCAGCAGGTAGGCCAACCCCCCGGCTTGCTGGCTGGTGCCGGCAAAGCCCTGCAAATACAGCGCGCCCGACAGCGATAAAAAGGACGCCGCGCTCATCCAGTCGGCCGCAGTGGCCATGCCGTTGTAGAGCGGCGGAATGCGGCGCCCCGCGACGTAGTACTCCTCCGAATCGGCCGTGCGCCCCCAGACGCCAATGGCCGCATACATCATCACCGGCACAAACAGAAAGAGCGGGCCGATCCACTGGCGCGACAGACCGGCGCGCTCGGCCCAGGCCACCAGGCCGATGAAGCAGCCCAGGCCCAGCAGGTACAGCACAAAGAACTTATGGTTTCGTGCCATGGTGACTGCGGGCAACCTGCACGTCTTTCTCCGGATGGCGGTGCATGTACAAGGCGTAGCCGGCAACCAGCAGCACATACAGCACCGGCAGCACCGATGCCCCATAGAGGTAGGCCGTGCCATTGCCCCAGATCGCATCGATCTCGGGCGCCCAGTACAGGCCGCCAAAGGTGCTGAGCACCAGCACCAGCAAGACCAGCAGCTTCATCGCGTTGAGTGGCATGGGTTCAAAAGGGGCAGGGTTGGGGTGCGAGGGATCCATCGGGGCCTTTCAAGCCGAATGACTGAGACAGCAGCAGGCTGCAGCCCGCATTCTTGCATTTTGTCGCAGATGGGACTGGTTTGCCCAGCGCCTTAGGGGAAGCACCGTGATCGCCCGCGACATCGCTTTTGATAATGCCTGCACAGGCTTGGGCCGCGCTGCAGCAAAGCCGGGCACTGCCAACGACGACAAAAAACAGACAGGAGACAAGCATGACCCTTCGCACATCGACCGCTGCTGCCAGCTTGCTGGCATGCGCCACCTTGGCCGTCCAGGCCGCCGGCATCTCCGATGACAAAGTCAGGATCGGCGTGCTCAGCGACATGTCGGGCCAGTACGCAGACTCGGGCGGCAAAGGCTCGGTCGAGGCGGCCAAGATGGCGGTCGAAGACTTTGGCGCCAAGGTACTGGGCAAGCCGGTGGAAGTGGTCTTTGCCGACCACCAGAACAAGGCCGATATCGGCGGCACCAAGGCACGCCAGTGGTGGGATGCCGAAGGTGTGGACATGATCGTCGACATCAACAACTCGGCCATCGCCGGCGCGGTGTTCACGATGGCCAAGGAGCGCGGCAAGGTCGCCATCAGCACGGGCGCACTGTCCACCGGGCTGACCAATGAATTCTGCGGCCCCACCTCGATCCACTACACGGTCGATTCGTACTCGCTGGGCAAGTCGGCGGTGCAAAGTATCCTGGCCCAGGGCAAGAAGGACTGGTACATCGTGGCCGTCGATTACGCCTACGGCAAGGTAACGGCAGCCACGGTCACCGACTTCGTCAAGGAAGGAGGCGGCAAGGTGCTGGGCACCGTCTACCACCCCTTCAATGCCAGCGATTTCTCGTCCTTCATGATGCAGGCCCAGGCCAGCAAGGCGCAGGTGATCGCGCTGGCCAATGCCACGCAGGACACCGTCAACTCCATCAAGACGGCGCGTGAGTTTGGCATGACCAAGAACCTCACCTTTGTGCCCCAGCTGATCTACATCAACGATGCCCATGCGATGGGGCTGGAGCTGGGCCAGGGCCTGACCTTTGCGACCGCTTTCTACTGGGACCGCAACGATGCCTCGCGCGAATGGGCCAAAAAATACCAGGCCCGCATGAAGAAGATGCCCTCGATGAACCAGGCCAGTGTCTACTCGGCCGTCACCCAGTACCTCAAGGCCATCGAGGCGGCGGGCACCGACGACGGCCTGGCCGTGACCAAGCAGCTCAAGACCATGAAGATCAACGACATGTTCTCGCAAAACGGCTATGTGCGCGAGGATGGCCGCATGGTGCATGACATGTTCCTGGTGCAGATGAAGACCCCCAAGGAATCCAAGGGCCCCTGGGACTACTACAAGGTCCTCGACACCATCCCGGGCGAACAGGCCTTCCAGCCGCTGTCCAAGAGCACCTGCTCGCTGGTCACGCAGAAGTAAGCGCGGTTGCAGCGCAGGCGCCGTGGGAGCGCCTGCGAAAGCACCTGCCAAGGCGACTTACAAATAAATACGATTGCGGGCGGGGCCTTTTAACCCCTTGCGGGCGGGCAGCGCGATTCAGGGCAGACCACCACTTCTGCAGCGCCCTGCCATGCACACCATCCTCCCCCCCGCCCCTGCTTCGTGCCGCGCACGCAAGCCCCGTAGCCTCCACGCACTGGCCGCATGGGCCCTGCTTGCCAGCATCCTGCTGGGCAGTCTGCCCGCACAGGCCAGCCAGCTGGCTGATGTGCAGATCATTGACCGCAGCAGCGGCCAGCGCCTGCCGCTGTACTACCACCAGGGCGAATACTGGGTGGCGGGCCAGCCGGGCAGCAGCTATGCGGTCGATATCAACAACCGCAGCCGGGGCCGCATCCTGGCCGTGCTCAGCATTGATGGCATCAACGCCATCAGCGGCCAGGCCGCCGCAGCCGTGCCCGACGATGGCTATGTGCTGGGCAGCGGCCAGCAATGGGCCATTGCAGGCTGGCGCAAGAGCGACCAGCAGGTGGCGGCCTTCTATTTCTCGCACAGCGAAGACGCTTATGCCGCACGCACCGGCCGGCCGCGAGATATCGGCGTGATCGGCGTCGCGGTGTTCCGCGAGCGCGCCCCCCTGCCCCAGCCCCCGATCGCACGCAACAGTGCCGCGCAAAAAAGCACGGCACCGGCTGCCGAAGCCAGCATCGCCGATAGTGCAGCGCCTGCGATGCCCAGCGCCTCGGTGCAGCCGCCCACAGCCGCTCCTGCGGCATCTGCGGCCCTCAGTGCCTCGGCCGCCGCAGAATCGCGCCAGGCCAGCGCGCCGGCCGCCGCGCCCACGCCGGTGGCACCGCGCCTGGGCACCGGCCATGGCGCGCTGGAGCGCTCCGCCACACGAACCACCGAGTTCCACAGCGCCAGCAGCAGCCCGGCGCAGATCATCCGCATACGCTACGACAGCTATGCCAACCTGGTGGCCCAGGGCGTCATCCGCGCGCCGCAGCCCGCCGTGCAGCCGGCGCCCCGCCCCTTTCCGGCATCGCCCTCTGGCTATGTACCTGATCCGCCTGCCTATTGAGGGCCAGCAGCCGCAGGCATCGCCGTGCTGCGGCGTGCGATTTTCTCCACATGGGCCACCAGCGGGCGCAGGCTTTTGCATAATCTGCCGCATGGTAGATGCACTGCAAGACGACCAAGCGCTGATGCTGGCCTACGCCGGCGGCCAAGTCGCGGCGTTTGAGCAGCTCTACCAACGCCACAGCCAGCGCCTGTGGCGCTATTTTTTCCGCAATACCGGCAATGCTGCGCTCGCCGATGACCTGGCGCAGGAGACCTGGTTTGCCGTGGTCGATGGCGCCCAGCGCTACCAACCCCAGGCGCAGTTCACGACCTGGGCGTTTACCCTGGCCCACCACAAACTGGTGGACCACTGGCGCCGCCACAAAGCCCACCGCAGCCTCGATGAAGAGGACAGCGAAGGCATGCGCCTGGCCGAGACCTTGTTTGCCAACTCCGGCTTTGACCCCGAGCGCCTGCAAGGCCGCAAGGACCTGGCGCGTGCTTTGCTCGCTGCCCTGGCCCAGTTGCCGCCCGAACAGCGCGAGGCCTTTTTGCTGCAGGCTGAGGCCGATATGTCGGTGGCCGACATTGCCGCGGCTACGCAGGTGACCCAGGAAACCGCCAAAAGCCGCTTGCGCTATGCCCGCGCCAAACTGCGCCAGGCCATCGAGGTGACCGCATGAACACACCGCAAGACCCCAAGCGGCCCGATGCCCTGGTCGACCTGTACCGCGAGGCCAGCGCGCAGGACGCCGGCCCGAGTGACGCCAGCACGGCGCAGATCCTGGCCCATGCGCGCGCCAAAGCCGCACAGGGCCCCGGGCCAGCCGCTACGCCTACCGATCTGGACAGCCCCGGTCAGCCAGGCCAGCACTTCCGGGGCGAGGCCGCCAATGACCGCCGCTGGTGGCTGCAGGCCCTGGGCAGCCTGGCTGCCATTGGCCTGGTCAGCTGGCTGGCGCTGCAGCACCTGAATGAGCCCGGCGCGCCGCAGCTGGAGGCGCCGCAGATGGACAGCGCGCCCAGCGCTGCATCGGCACCGCCTCCACCACCTAGCGCACCCGCCGCACCCACCGCCGCCGACAGGGCGGCGAGCCCCGACAGCGCCAAGATGCGCAGCGAAGTGGCGCCCATGGGCCAAGCAGCAAGCTCTGCCGCCGATGCAGCGCCCCCGCCTGCCCCCGCTTCTGCTGGCGCAGGCGCGAGCAGCGCCAATACCGCACCCGCGCCAGCCATCGCACCCGCCCCGCAGGCAGAGCCCCGCATGCCGCCGGCAGCCGCGCCTACGCCAGTAGCGCCGCCGATGCCAGCACCTGCGGCACCCGCTACAGCCGCCGTTGCACCCGCATACCCTGCTGTCTCACCCGCTGCCAGAAAGCAGGCCGCCGAAGAAAAACGCGCGGCCGAGCGGCCAGCGCCACCGATAGCCGCAGCACCGGCTGCATCAGAATCTGCCTCCGCGCTGGCCGCTGCGCCCACCCTGCCCCCATGCAGCGCCGATCTGGACCCCCAGGCCCTGGCCGAGCAGCGCCGCCGCATCCCTGCCTATGACAAGACCTTGGCCGCTGGCTTGCCAGCACCTGCACCGCTGCCGGTATGCCGCCCCGCGCCCGCCCATGAGGCAGAGCCTGCACAGCCAGTGGACAGCCGCTGAGTCCCCGCCAAGCAGTGTGCAGACATAAAAAAACAGGCCTGCATGTAGCAGGCCTGTTGGCTTGGTATCAGCGAAGAAGTGGTGCAGGATTTAGGCAGACCTAAGCCAGCAGGTCATAGAGCCCATAGCCCAACCCGGCAACGCCAATGGCCAGCAGCAGGCAGGAGGCCACCAGCAAGATGCGCTTTTCGCGGGCGGGCGAAATCAAGCTGCGCACCAGGAGCGCAATGAGGCCCAGCATGCTGAAATCCAGCACCACCCAGACAACGGTCAGCACCGCCAGGCTGTGGTCGGGCGCAGGCAACACGCCCATGAACTGAGGCAAGAACGAGGCAAAGAAAATGATGTCCTTGGGGTTGGAGACACCAAGGATAAAGCCCTGGCTGAAGCCGCCTTGCTGGCTGCCGGTGGCCGGTTCCGCAGTCATGGCCCTGCCGGGCTGGGCATCCATCACCCAGGCGTCGCGGATCATGCCCCAGGCAATCCAGACAATGTAGAGGCAGCCGGCCACGCGCACCAGCTTGAACGCAGATTCATCGATAACCAGCAAGCCCTTGATCAGCAGCGCCGACAGAAAAATCAGCACCAGCGATGCCAGGTTGGTGCCACAAATGGTGGCAAACGCATGGCGCATGCCGCCCACGAGGCCCGCTCGGGCCACCAGCAAGGTCACGGGGCCCGGGGTGATCAGCAAGGTAATGACCGACAGCGCAAACAGAAACACCAGCGAAAGATTGAGTTCAGACATGGGCAGCAGAGAGCGGGAAGAACGCGCGCCTGCAGTGCAGGGCAAAAAGCGCGATTGTGCCGCGAAGCACCGCGCAATTCAATGTATTGGGCAGTCACTTGCCAAGCAGCGCCAGCGCCCATCCGCCGATAAAAAACCGGGCCGCTCGCCCGGTGGGTGAATGCGGCTGGCGCGTGCTTACATCGCCCTGGCGTTAAATCGCAATCCCCAGGTCATCCCAGTCCGCCAGCTTGCCGCCAGCGGCGGTGAATTTTTGGTACGCGCTTTGGCGTTCGGCATCGATTTCGGTATTGCTCGCGCCACGCTTCCAGTAGCCAGCAATCGACACATCGGCCTTGTCCATGCCCAGCTCCGACTGGAAGTATTTGCGCATCGCGCGCATCTCATCGCGCTCACCCGCGCCCCAGATCACATGGCCAGCTGCGCCCGCCAACTGGCGCGCCTGCTGCAGCAACGGGTCGCGCCCATGCCCTGGCAAGCGCTGCAGCTGCAGGCCAGCCACCCGTGGCAGCTCCGCAATCCCATGCAGATCGTCGCTGGCAATCCAGCCTACGCCGCCCAGCCCTGCGGGCCAGCGTTGCAAGATCGAGTAGAGCGCGGGCAGGCCCGAATCATCACAAAACAGCGCCACAGGCCGGCCCTTGGCGTCGGGCAGCACGATGTTGACGCGGGGGCCTGTCAGCCGTACCTGCTGGCCAATGGCAGCCTGCGCGGCCCAGCGCATCATGGGGCTGTCGCCGCCATGCATCACCACATCAAACTCGGCGCAGCGGCTGTGCGGCGCAAAGCTTCGCACGGTATAGACGCGCGAGACCGCAGGTGCCTGAAGATCCGGGTACACACGGAAAGCCACATTCGCCTCATCCCAGACCGGGTCGTTGCCGACATCGCCCAGATGCATGCCCACGCGCAAGGTGTGGGGCGACGGGCGCTGCAGCGAGACGATGGTGGCATCGATCTGGTGCAGTCCGCGCTGGTGCTCCTGGTCGCGAGGCGCCTGCGCGGCCACTGGGCTGGAAGATGGGTTGGGAGAAGCGGAGGAATGGGACATCGATACACAGACCGCATGGGCCATCGAGTGCGTGGAGAAAAGAGCTTGGCTGGCTGACAGACCGCAAGGGCCTGCCGGTGGCTAGCAAAAACGACCTTGGAGACGCTGAGGTCCCGGGTCGCCCCACGATGAAACGGAAGCAAAGAGCCGCGCTGTGGCTGACGCTCTCGATGGCGGGATCATAAATCAGTTGAGAATGAATATCATTTAATACCCATACCTTTCACGCAGCCTTTGCAGCCAGCTATGCACTGATCTTACGCCGCCTTGCTGCTCTCGACCATCTCCAGCGCCGCGCCATGCGGCACCCGGATCAGCCGATGGGCATCGACCCCATTGCTGGCGGCGATGGCCACCAGGCGTGTGTAGGTAGCTTCATCGATGCTCGGCGTGCGCGACAGAATCCAGGCGTACTTGGCCGCATCACCGACCACCACGGCGTGTCCTGCATCATGGTCGACATAGACCACATGGTAGCCGGCATATAAAGGGCGAAAGAACGACACCTTCAGCGAGCCCAGTTCCGGGCCGGACAGCAGCTTGGCCACCGCAGTTGCCGACTTCCATTGGCCACGCTCCGGGTCAAAACCGCGATTGGTGACCTGCACCGTGCCATTGTCTTGCAACAAGTAGTCTGCGGTGCAGGAGGTCAGTCCGCGCTCAAACACATAGTCAATCCGTGCCAGCTCATACCAGTGGCCCATGTACTGCCGGACATCGAAGTCCTGCACAGGGCGAACATTCTTGGGCACCCTCACCCGCTGGCCGGTGTACCACAGCGCAGACACTGCTGCCGTCAAGGCTATGGCCAGCGGCAAGGAGGAGGTTCTGGAGGAGGCCGATGCCTCAGGTGTGCGGCGCATAAGAGGGTTCCTTCCAACAAAACCCTTTTGTACCGCCGATGGCAAGCGGCCTGCGTAGGCCTTGCCACGGCAGCGGCCTAGGTGCATTCCGACACATCGTCAGGGTCTGCACCGCGCGCCCTGCAGCGGCGCGTCAATTGCCTTTTTTGGGCACCACATTCTTGGGCAGCACCATCAGCACAAAGAGCGCAAACAAGGTGCACAAAATGGCAGCGGCCTCTTCACCTGCGCCCACCGCCATGCCAATCGCTGCGGTGAACCAGATGCCAGCGGCGGTGGTCAGGCCCTTCACATCCTCGGTGTTTTCCTTGGCGGGTTTCAAGATGGCGCCCGCGCCCAAAAAGCCCACGCCAGCAATCAGCCCCTGGATTACACGGCTGGAGTCCATCGGCGTCATGCCCATCAGTTGCGCCACGGCCAAAAAGGTGGCAGCACCCATGGCCACCAGCATGTGCGTGCGCAGGCCGGCAGCCTTGCCGCTGGCCTCTCTTTCATAGCCCAGCATGCCGCCCAGCAGGGCCGCAAGCAGCAGCTTGAAAATGATGCGCGTGGCCTGCGCCAGATCGGTCAGATCAGACAGCTCGCCAGCGATGGTGTGAATGATGGTTTGGAACGCGGAGTCAGAAGCATTCATGGCTCGGGCCTTGGTGCATCACGCAGCAAGGCGGCCACGTTCCATGGCCGCCTGCATGCAGAAAGTAAAAAGACCTCCCTCGCAAAAGCCAGGGAGGCTGCTTGAATTACCAGCGGTAATTGTTCTTGGTTTCCCAATCCTTGACCTGCTGCTCGGCAGCATCTTTCGCAATACCTTCACGCTCTTGGATGCGGCCCACCAGCTGCTCGCGCTTGCCGTCGACCACGTCCAGATCGTCATTGGTCAGCTTGCCCCACTGCTCTTGGACCTTGCCCTTGAATTGCTTCCAGTTGCCTTTGATCGTGTCTTCGTTCATCTGTCACTCCTTGCGGGTTTGCGGGTTAATCGGCTTGTGTGGTTTCAGTGTCACACCCTCACGGCCCCCGCATTGCAGTCGTGCAAGCAGCATTACCGTAGGGACTCTCCCACAGCGTGGCGAACACGGCGGATTTGCGCCCCCTATACAACAGAGCATGGCTTTGTCTATAGCCATTCCATACCCAGTACATCTTGTAAAGCGCATACTGGGGGTGGCGACGAGGAGCGGCCTCGCATAGAACCGGCATTCCAGCGATATTCAAGGAGTTGAAAGCCATGACTTATGCATCCAAACCCCTTCCGGCTCAGGCACTGAGCCAAGAAGAGATTCAAGCCCGTTATGAAAAGGACCGAATTTCTTACCCCGACGGTGTTCCCCACTCCCGTATCACCTGGATAGAAAGGCCAGAGTACAAAGGCAATGAACTCAGTTACCGGGGCCAAAAGCCCAAGACGATCGTGACCTTGGCCAGCTCGGCAAGTCCGACCATCCCCTCTTAGAACCTGTTCAAAGTCTCCTCGCGCCGCGACAGTGTCTTTGCGAGATGGGATGCGAGGGGGGCGCCCAGCCGCGCAATACCGCAGCAATAGCCATGATGCTATTGCGAGGATTTGCAACGACGCAGACCGCCCCTGCCCGGGCGGCCCTAGCCGGGCGCCCCTTCCCGGGCAGCGCAAAGCCACTGTCCCTATGGGTTGGAGTGAAATCGGGCGATTTCTGCGTGCTGGCCCTTGCTTGCACCCCGGTGCAAGCTGCGCTCCATCCCTTCGAACTCATCCCGATTGCACTCCAACTCGGCTGCGTAGAGACTTTGAACAGGTTCTTAGCGCCATGCCTTTGGTGCACTAAACCTTGGCCCGTTGACGGGTGATCCTCCACCCACCCTTGCCACTTTTGCAAGCCCTCTTGGAGGGCTTTTTTCTTGCACAGCGCGGCATGCGCCGCTTCTCGCAGCAGCCCGCGGGGTTGTAAGCTTGTATGAGGACTCGGGTGCTAGGATTGCGGCTCGCAACACAACCCTGTCTCTATCTGATGTCTCCGCTGAACGGTGCGCAAGCCGCGCACGCCACTCCGCTTGCAGGAAAGCTCTCCAACCGCGCATTCAACGCCCTGGCCCGCCACAACATCACGACCGTGGAAGAAGTCATCGCCGCCTATCCCGAGCGGCTGCTCAAACTGGCCGGCTTTGGCCTGCAGTCCCTGCGCGAGGTGGAGGCCGTTTTCTTTCCAGGTCAGTGCTATCTGGCTGAACTCAAAGATGGGCAACGCCCCACCAAGAAGATGCATGGCGCCCCGCTGGCTGCCTTGGGCCTGGCCACGGCGGCCTGAGCCGCTGACGGGCCGATATGCGATCCCCATATCGCCAGCGCCAGCGCCAGCGTGTGCTGCATGCCCCAGGCCAAGCTGACCTGCTCAACAACGAAGCGGCCATCTCGCAAGGAGACAGCGCCTTGTAGCGCATGCGGCCCATAGCCCCGCACCGCCGACGCCAGCGCAGCCTCAGCATGTACATGCGCCCAGCGATCAACAGGCCGCCCACTCTGGGGCTATTTCGCTGCAGCAAAACGCACCAAACGCTGAATATGCGCCCCCTTGATGGCTGCGGTATTCGGATGCGGTCGGGGAAGTATTTATGGCGCGCGATGAAACCATCAGCATATCGTGCTCTGTAAGATACTGCGATAAACACATCTGCATGGAGCTAGAGCATGGCAGCACCGCAATGGTTGAATCGCGCATCACGCCTTGTCGCCGCATCGCTTTTGGGGGCGGTCAACGCCGTTGCGGCTCCCGCTTCGCCTCCGCAACCCTATCCCGACGCTGCAGACAGCGACCCCGTCAAACTGGGCTGGATGGTGGGGTCGCCGCCGCCTGCAGACCGCATTCTGCGGTTTGACGACGGCTCGTATTTCCAATTCCCGGCGATGCGCTGGAGTGTCTCGCACTTTCGCGAGCTGATGCCGACCGTCAATATCTCGCGAGGACTGCGGCCTGCCGCTACGCTGCGCAGCGCCTTGCGCGATGATATTGACGGCGTGGAATTCAAGCGCCTCGATACCGGTGAAACAATGCGCTGGCGGGACTCACTGGCCGCCAACTACACCGACGGCATCGTCGTGCTGCACCAAGGCCGCATTGTTTACGAGCGCTATGCCGGCGCACTCCAGCCCGATGGCCAGCATGCGGCGATGTCGGTCACCAAGTCCTTTGTCGGCACCTTGGCAGCGATGCTGGTCGCAGAGGGAACACTGGACCCCGACCGCAAGGCCGCAGACTATGTGCCCGAACTCGCCATGTCTGCCTTTGGCAGCGCCACGGTGCGCCAGGTGATGGACATGACCACCGGCATCCGGTTCAGCGAAGACTATGCCGACCCCCAGGCAGAGGTCTGGGCCCATGCGGCCGCAGGCAATCCACTGCCCAAGCCCAAGGACTTCACAGGCCCGCGCAGCTACTATGAGTTTTTGCAAACGGTCCAGCCGCAAGGCATGCACGGTGAGGCATTTGGCTACCGCACCGCCAATACCGATGCGCTGGGTTGGATCATTGCGCGCACCAGCGGCCAGTCCGTCGCGCAGCTCTTGTCCAGCCGCATCTGGAGCCGCCTCGGCGCCGAGCAGGATGCCTATATGTCCGTCGACGCGACCGGTACCCCGTTTGCCGGCGGCGGCTTGAACACCGGCCTGCGCGACCTGGCGCGCTTTGGCGAGATGGTGCGCAACAACGGCTTTTTCAATGGCCAGCAAATCATCCCTGCAGCCGCGATCGCCGACATCCGCCAAGGCGGCAAGCCTGCCGACTTTGCCAAAGCCGGCTACGCCCTCTTGCCGGGCTGGAGCTACCGCAATATGTGGTGGGTCACGCACAATGCCCACGGCGCCATTGCCGCACGCGGCGTGCATGGGCAGGCGCTCTATATCGATCCGACCGCGCAGATGGTCATTGCGAGATACGGCTCGCACCCGGTGGCTGCTAATGCGGCAAATGATCCGATGTCATTGCCTGCGTTTGAAGCGCTGGCGCGGCATTTGAAGAAACACCCGCGTTAGGAATATTGAGATTTCGTAGAGAAAACCTTGCCACCCTCTGCAAAAAGAGGCCAGGAATGAAAAAACCGCCCAGAAGGCGGTTTGTTCAAAATAGAAACCTTGGAGAGGTTTCATACCAAATCCCTGTGATCCTGAAGTCTGGTTCTCTTCAGAGGGAAAATTTGGTAGGCGCGATTGGACTCGAACCAACGACCCCCACCATGTCAAGGTGGTGCTCTAACCAGCTGAGCTACGCGCCTGTCGTTGAAGACTCAAATTATAGCCAGAAAAAACGGCCCAAATGGAAAGTTGAGGCTTTTTTTGAAAATAGTGCTTTTCGGCCCTATTTGCGGCGCACCGAGCGCACGCCCGATACCGTCGCCACAGAGGCCAGCACCTTGGCCAGCTTGCCCGAGTCCGACACCTCTACAGTGAACGTCATCCAGGCAGTGCCTTTGACAGACTGGGTCTGCACACCGATCACATTGGTCTTGTCACGCGCGAACAGCTCAGAGATGTCACGCAGCAGGCCCTGGCGGTCGTGGGCCTCCACGGCCACATCGACGGGGTAGACCGCTTCGGTCGAGCGCTGGCCATGGGTGGGCAGGCCCCACTCCACATCAATGCTGCGCTCGGGATTGCGGGCGCACATCTCGCGGAAGTTGCTGCAGTCGTGGCGGTGCACGCTCACGCCCTTGCCCCGCGTCACAAAGCCCCCGATGCGATCGGGCGGTGCGGGCTTGCAGCATTTGGCCAGTTGGGTCATCAGCGAATCAACGCCCACCACCAGCACGCCGCCCTTGCCCGAGCCCTCGGTGGCCTTGCGCGGGCGGCTCAGCACCATTTCATCATCGGCCTGCAGAGGCTCCGGGGGGCGCAGGATGTTCTCAATGGTGCGCAGCGACAACTCGTCCTTGCCCACCACCTCAAACAGTGCCTCTGCGGTCTTGAAGCCCAGCTGGTCGGCCAGGTCATCGTGCTTGAGCGCCGTCTTGCCTTCGCGCTGCAGGAGTTTCTCGACCAGCTCGCGGCCCCGGCTCACCGTCTCGTGCATGACCTGGGCATTGAACCAGGCGCGCACCTTGGCCTTGGCGCGCGAGCTGACCAGGTAGCCCAGCTCGGCATTGAGCCAGTCGCGCGATGGCCGCCCTTCCTTGACGGAGACGACCTCCACCGTCTGCCCGTTTTGCAGCGGTGTGTTGAGCGGCACCATCTGCCCATCGACCTTGGCACCCCGGCAGCGGTGGCCCAGATCGGTGTGCACCGAATAGGCAAAGTCCACCGGTGTAGCGCCCTGGGGCAGCTCAATGACGGCGGCATTGGGCGTCAGCACATAGATATGGTCGTCAAACAGGCCACTGTCCTGGGTCTGGCCGACCATGTCCTTGCGCCAGGCCAGCAGCTGGCGCAGCACCGCAATCTTGGCGTCGTAATCACTGGAGGCAGATACGCCGGCATAGCCCTTGGTGCCCGCTTCCTTGTAGGCCCAGTGGGCGGCCACACCGTTTTCGGCATGGTCGTGCATGGCCTGGGTGCGGATCTGAATCTCGATGGCCTTGCCGTGCTCGTCCCGCACCACCGTGTGCAGCGACTGGTAGCCATTGGGTTTGGGCCGGGCGATGTAGTCGTCAAACTCCGACTCCACCGGGCTGAAGGCCTCGTGCACGAAGGACAAGGCTGCATAGCAGTCCTTGACCGTGGGCACCACCACGCGCAGCGCACGGATATCGAAGAGCTGGTCAAAGCCCAGCGACTTGCCGCGCATCTTCTTGATGATGCTGTAGATATGCTTGGGGCGGCCAGCGACTGTCGCGCTGATGCTGTGCGCGCGCAGGTCGGATTCGAGCCGCTCGCGCAGGCCCACCATATAGAGCTCACGCTCGACCCGGGTCTCATCGAGCAGCTTGGCGATCTTCTTATAGGTATCGGGCTCCAGAAAGCGGAAAGCCAGGTCCTCGAGCTCCCACTTGATCTGCCAGATACCCAAGCGGTTGGCCAGCGGCGCAAAAACCTGCAGGCTCTCGCGCGCCACCGCGGGCGACACCGGCCCCTTGGTGGCCGCATACCAGCGCAAGGTTTGCAGGCGTGATGTCAGGCGCAGCATCACCACGCGCAAGTCGCGCGAGAACGCCAGCAGCATCTTGCGGATGTTCTCGGTCTGCGTAGCCGGGTCATCGACCAAGTGGCCGGCATCGGCCTGGCGCGCCTGCGCCTGCACCTTCATCAGCGCCACGGTCTCCACCGCCAGCACCGCATAGCTCTCGCCAAAGGCTTTGCCGATGACTTCGCGCGGCTTGTTCAGCTGCTCACTGGTGTGTACCAGGTAGGCAGCCGCCTGCATCGCTTCGGAGCCACCAATGTGCTTGAGGATGGCAGCGACGGCATCAGCGTGCTGCAGTGCGTTCTCGCCCGTATCCAGGGTCTCCTCGGCGATCAGCGGTACGGAAAAAGCGCGCGCCCGGGCCAGCACGTTGTCTTGCATCGGCAAGGCATTGGCAGTGGCAGCCACCAGCGGGGAGACGGGCTCCGGGGGAAGATATTCCGCGCCTGGCGCGGGCTGAGCGACTGCCGTAAGACTTTTCATGTTGTCACCACCATCACACCCCCTCCGGGGCGTGCGCTACGCACCGCATAAAAAAGCCAGCACGGCAGCCGTTTGATCAAAAGATACCAAGGTGGGCGCATGGCCGACACCGGGGAACTCCACCACCCGCGCCTTGGGGCCGCGTTCTGCCATAGATTGGGCCGTTTTCGCAGAAAGCAAGTCTGAATCTGCACCCCGCAGCACCAAGGTCACAGCCTCGATCTGGTCGTAGAGGCGCCACAGCAGTTGCTCGCCGGCGGCAGCCATCTCTGGGGTCATCGCCTGCATGGGCTGCGCAATGGCGGGGTCGTAATGCAGGCGCACACTGCCGCCAGCTTCGGGCCGCAGCATCGGGCGCGACAGCGCCAGCCATTCCTCATCGCTGTGCGGGCCAAAACCCTTGGAGAGCTGGCCCATGGACGCAACCGCCTCTTGCTCGGAGCCATACAGCATGTGCTGGCCCACATAGCTGCCAATACGTGCCAGCGCAGAGGCCTCGATGGTCGGCCCCACATCATTGAGCACCAGGCGGCGGATGGGTGCGGGCATCAGGGGCCGGATGCTGGGCTCACCGGCCAGGCCAATGCCGATGAGGCCACCCATGCTGGTGCCCACCCAATCGAGCTTGCCAATGGGCGCTGCGCCGTGCACCTGCTGGAGCAAGGCCAGCATATCGGCCACATACAAGGGGACCTGGTAGCCGGCCGGGTCTTCCAGCCAATCGCTGTAGCCGCGGCCCACCACATCCGGGCAGATCACCCGCGCCTGCAGCGACAGCTGCCGCGCCAGCACATCAAAATCACGCCCTTGCCGGGTCAGGCCATGGGCGCAGACGATCACATGCGGGTGATGCAGATCGCCCGTATCGTTCCACTCCCAATAGGCCATCCGGTGCGTGGCACCCTGGCGACCCGTGTCCGTATTCCCCGCCACCGCACAGGTGACATACTGCAAGCGTGGATCTTGGTACATGGCCCCTCTTATATAGAAGAACGCAGCGCTACCGGGCGAACCGTGGCTGGGGTTTGCCTTAGGATGGATGCATGCGTTTGCATGAATACTAACCGAGTAACTGGAGATATTGGATGTTGAAAGCAAAAACAGCGCTCGTCACCGGATCGACGAGCGGTATCGGATTGGGGATTGCCAAGGCGCTGGCGCGCCAGGGCGCCAACATCATCTTGAATGGCTTTGGCGACGCAGAAGGGCCCATCAAGGAAGTGCAGGACGTGATCACCAGCAGCGGCTCCGGCGCTCGGGTGGGCTACCACGGCGCCGACATGAGCAAGGCTGCCGACATCGAGGCCATGTTTGCCTATGCGACGCAGACCTTTGGCCGGGTGGACATCCTGATCAACAACGCCGGCATCCAGCATGTATCCAACGTACAGGACTTTCCGGTCGAGCGCTGGGATGCCATCATCGCCATCAACCTCACCAGCGCCTTCCACACCAGCCGGCTGGCATTGCCGCCCATGCAAAAGTCGGGCTGGGGCCGCATCATCAATATCGCCTCGGTCCATGGCCTGGTCGGCTCGGCCGGCAAATCCGCCTATGTCGCCGCCAAGCACGGCATTGTGGGCCTCACCAAGGTGACCGCGCTGGAGAACGCCGCCAGCGGCATCACCTGCAACGCCATCTGCCCGGGCTGGGTGCTCACGCCCCTGGTCCAAAAGCAGGTCGATGCCAAAGCTGCCCAAATGGGTGTCAGCAATGAAGAGGCCAAAAAGCTGCTGCTGGGCGAGAAGGAGCCCTCGATGCAGTTCACCACGCCCGAAGAGCTGGGCGAGCTGGCCGTGTTCTTCTGCTCACCGGCCGCCAACAATGTGCGCGGCGTGGCCTGGAACATGGATGGCGGCTGGGTAGCGCAATAATCTCCAGTCTGGGCGGCCCAGCCCAGCCACAACAAGGCGCGAAAGCGCCTTTTTTCAGGCCCTAAGCCACCAATGCATTAAACGCATAGATATGAAACATTTTTGAAAAACAGCATTCCTCCTTCCATAAAAGAGGCAATCTCAGCAAAAAATGCAGGAAAAAGTCGATTTTTGGCGTAAGAACCGTCCTCCCAAACTGCATATGTAACGCAAACTTTGTAACCATGGGTCAAAAAAGCGATGCCAGTTGCGCATTTTTCGCAAAAACCGGTCAAAATGTAAAAGTTACATATCAACCGGAGGATTCCACCCATGGTTACAGCAACCAATCGCGTCGACAAAATCTTGGTCGTTGATGATGACGCACGAATTCGCGATCTGCTGCGCCGCTATCTGTCGCATGAAGGCTTTGAAGTCATGATTGCCGAGGATGGCAAGGGCCTGCAGCGCATCTTGCTGCGTGAGACCGTGGATCTGATCGTGCTCGATTTGATGATGCCCGGTGAAGACGGACTGTCCATCTGCCGCCGCCTGCGCGCCAGCAACGACCGCACCCCCATCATCATGCTGACCGCGAAGGGTGAGGACGTGGACCGCATCGTGGGTCTGGAAGTCGGCGCCGATGACTACATCGGCAAGCCCTTTAACCCGCGCGAACTGCTGGCCCGTATCCACGCCGTGCTGCGCCGCCGCCCACCGCAAGAAGCGCCGGGCGCGCCATCGGGCGAGAACGAGGTGGTCAACTTCGGCCCCTTCACCTTTGACATGAGCACCCGCGTGCTGACCAAGGACGGCGAAGAGCTTCCCCTGACCACTGGCGAATTCGCGATGCTCAAGACCCTGGTGCGCCACCCACGCCAGCCGCTGTCGCGTGAAAAGCTGGCCCTGCTCGCGCGCGGCCGCGAGTTCGAGCCCTTCGACCGCAGTCTGGACGTGCAGGTTTCACGCCTGCGCAAGCTCGTCGAGGTCGACCCGGCAGCTCCTCGCTATATCCAGACCGTCTGGGGCGTGGGCTATGTGTTCGTACCCGATGGCGCCAACTGATTGTTGAGCCTGGCGCCCCAAAAACCGCCCCAGCTTGGCTGCGGGGCGGTTTTTTTATACCCCCACTGCCGGGCACAGCATGGTGTCCCGCCCGCTTTACAGCGAGAATGTACAGGCACTTCCGGCCTTTATTGACCCGACTTTTCTACACGCACACGGCCATGGCTCCCACCCCTGTTAACGACGCCGACCAATCCGGTCTGGCCCCTCTGGATGGCAGCGCCGCAGCGGCCGCGCACAGCAACAAGCGCACCCGCGTCGGCCTCAATCTTTTTTGGCGCACTTTCTTTTTGCTCGCCATCTTGCTGACCGGCAGCATCCTGGCCTGGGTGCAGACCCTGCGCTCGCTCGAGACCGAACCCCGCGCCATCCAGACGGCCCAGCAGATCGCCTCGCTGGTAAACCTCAGCCGTGCGGCGCTGATGCACTCCGATGCCATCGCCCGCGTCTCCCTCGTCAAGACCATGGCCGACCAGGAAGGCGTGCGCATTGTGCCGCGTGAGCCCAAGGATGTGTACGAGTCCATCGACAACTCCACCCCGCTGGGCGCGCGCCTGACGCAGGAAGTGACCAAACGCCTGGGCCCCAGCACCATCGTGGCCAGCAGCGTCAATGGCGAAGAAGGCCTGTGGGTGGGCTTCACTATCGATGGTGACCAGAACTGGTTCCTGATCGAGCCCTCGCGCTTCAACCCGGCTGGCGGCAAGACCTGGCTGGTGTGGGTGCTGACGGCCGCAGCGCTGTCGCTCGCTGGTGCAGCGGTGATCGCAGGCCTTATCAACCGGCCACTCAAGCAGCTGTCCAGCGCCACCAACCGGCTGCGCGAAGGCGACTTTGCCGCGCAACTCGACGAAGATGCCGTCACCAGCGAAATCCGTGAAGTGAACATCGGCTTCAACCGCATGAGCGAGCGCCTGTCCAAGCTCGAGCAAGACCGCGCGGTCATGCTGGCCGGCATCTCGCACGACTTGCGCACGCCGCTGGCCCGCCTGCGGCTGGAGACCGAGATGAGCGTGTTCGACCAGGTCGCGCGCGAGCACATGGTGGCCGACATCGTGCAGCTCGATGCCACCATCGACAAGTTCCTCGATTACGCCCGCCCCGACCATGCCGCCAAGCTCGCGCCGGTCAATGTTTACGGCGTCGTGTCCTCCTGCGTCTACGCCGTGCAGGACCACCAGGAGCTGCAGGTGCACATGAAGGTGCCCGAAGAGCTGATGGTCAATGCCGATGAGATCGAGCTCTCGCGCGTGCTGTCCAACGTGCTGGAAAACGCCCGCCGCTATGGCAAGACGCCAGGCGCCTCGCACACCCGCGTGGACATCACCGTCAAGTTCAGCGAAAGCACCGTCACCATCCGCATGCGCGACCATGGCCCGGGCGTCTCCAAGGACCAGCTGAGCAGCCTGACCAAGCCGTTTTACCGGGGTGACACAGCCCGCACGGCAGCCGCTGGTGCGGGCCTGGGTCTGTCGATCGTCGAGAAAACCGTGCAGCGCATGGGCGGGCGCTTGAGCATGGTCAATGCCTCGGATGGCAGCACGGGCCTGGTCACCAGCATCTACCTGCGCCGCGCGCCCGACCAGGCCATCGGCAAGGAGCCCAAGCGCCGCCTGCTGCGCCCACAGATCAAGCGGCACCTGCCGGGAGCCCCTACCAACCTGGCCGATCTGCAATAAGCCCCCTCGCCTGCCAGCGGCACGCGCCGCTGGCACAAAGCCACGTCTGTGCATAGAATGCAGGCACCCCGTTGCCCGCCTAGGAGTTGACATGCAAGCCCAGTGCCTTTGCGGTGCGGTCCATGTGACTGCCCCGACTGTCCAAGATGTCCATGTATGCCATTGCAGCATGTGCAGGCGCTGGGGCGAGGGCCCCGCCTTCACCTTGCATGGCGGCACCGAGGTGGAGTTGACGGGCCCCGTCACCCGCTATGCCTCCTCCCCCTGGGCCGAGCGCGCCTTTTGCAGCCATTGCGGCACGCATTTGTTCTACCGCCTGCTGGCCACCAACGAGCATTTTCTGTCGGCTGGCCTGTTCCAGGACGAGGACGGAATGCGGCTGGCCTCGCAGATCTTCATTGACGAAAAGCCTGCCTATTACGACCTGGCCAATGACACCCCCAAGCTCACTGGGGCGCAGGTGTTGGCGCAGTACGAAGAGACCTGAGCTGGTGCCTCACGGCAAGAAAGGATGACCGCCTCTCGCGGGCCGTCATCCTTTCTTGCCAGCGCTTGACTTAGGCCTGCTCGCCAGCCCGCACCAGCAGCACCACCGCACGGGCTTCCATCGCCGCACCCTGGCCTACCGGGCCCATCTTCTCGGCCGTTTTGGCCTTCACATTGACCTGGGTTTCATCAATGCCCAAGGTCTTGGCAATAGTGGCCCGCATCGCAGGAATATGCGGCGCCAGCTTGGGCGCCTGGGCAATGACGGTGCTATCCACGTTGTTGACCTGCCAGCCTTGGGCCGCCACACGGCGCATGGCCTCGGCCAGCAACACGGCCGAATCGGCACCCCGGAAAGCGGCATCGGTATCGGGAAAGTGCGATCCGATATCGCCCATGCCAGCGGCGCCCACCAAGGCATCGGTGATCGCATGCAGCAGCACATCGGCATCCGAATGGCCCAGCAGGCCGGTGGTGTGCGGCACCTGGATGCCGCCCAAAATCAGGTCCCGGCCGGGCACCAGCGCATGAATATCCCAACCCTCACCAATGCGCATTTGCAGCATGTGTATCCCTTATCTCGTCCGTTTACATCCGTACCCCAACGCGAGCCACCACAGGCCCGCCTAAGGAGCCGAGGCTGTGCAGCGCGTCGCCGGGGATTCAATCAAAAAGTGCCGCCACCTGGCTGTCGCCGCTGGCCATGCGCTGCAGCAGCAAGGCCTCGGCCAGCGCAAAGTCATCGGGGAAGGTGACCTTGAAGTTAAAGCTGCTGCCCGGCACCAGCCGGGGCTGCAAGCCCAGCGCCTCGATGGCACTGGCTTCGTCGGTCACATCGTTGCAGCGCTCCAGCGCTTCGAGCAGCGTACCGATGCGGAACATCTGCGGCGTCTGCGCCAGCCACTTGTCCACCCGGGGCAAGGTGCTGCTGACGCGGCTTTGGCCATGGGCATCGGTGGCAGCGGCCTTGAGTGTATCGGGCAATGGCAGTGCCAACAGGCCCCCCACCGTATCGGCCGCACATTCCTGCATCAGCTGCTCGATCTGGCCGGGCTTGATCAGGCAGCGCGCCGCATCATGCACCAGCACCCAGTCATGGGGCTGGGCCCCCAGGCCCGAATCACCCAGCAGGCTGCGCAGACCGCCAGCCACGGTATCGGCCCGGGTGGGGCCTCCGCAGGCGCTGATGGCAAAGCCCGGGCGCTGGTAGCGCTGCAAAAAATCATCGCCCGCGCTGACACCGACCAGCACACCCGAGAGCGGCTTGGCCGCCATGAAGGCGGCCAAGGTATGCAGCACCAGCGGCCAGCCCGCCACCTGTTGGTACTGCTTGGGCAGATGGGCGGGGCGCGCGGCATCCACCGCACGGGCGCCCACGCCGGCACATGGCAAAAAGGCCCAGAATTTGGCCACCACCTCCTGGCGCATCTCGCCCAGCGCCTGGGTCTGGGCGCCCGGGTCAGCCGGCAAGACGGCTGCTGGCACCGTCACCGGCGCAGCCACCTCGGGTGCAGCCCTGGGTACAGCAGGGATCAATTCGTTGCGGGTGGTCTGGTTCATGGGGGTATTTTAGAATGGAGCGGTTGCACGGTGCTGTCAGCCAGACCCGTGCTTTTGCTGTTTATTAAGCGGCCAGGGGCGCCCTTGTAGGGGGTGGCCTTGGCTGCACAGGCCCAGGCGCGGCATGCCGCCCCGGGCTGTCGTCCGTGTATGGACTGGTTCGGACCCCTATGGAACTCCCCAAACTCAACGCCGGAAAACGTTTTCAACTGCCCATGCCCCCGGGCAGCGCCGATGCCTTGCTGCTCGCGACCTTGGCCACCCGCGAGGCCGCAGCACAGCGCGTCACGGCCATCATCACCGCTGACGCGGGCGATGCCCACCGCCTGCAGGACGAGCTGGCGTTTTTTGCCCCCGAGCTGCGCATAGCCCTGTTCCCGGACTGGGAAACCCTGCCCTATGACACTTTCTCGCCGCACCAGGACCTGATCAGCGAGCGGCTCGCTGCGCTGTGGCGCATCAGCCAGGCCGAAGCCGATGTGGTGCTGATCCCGGCCACCACGGCGCTGTACCGCCTGGCACCGCCCTCCTTTTTGGCGGGCTACACCTTTGCGTTCCAGGCTGGGCAAAAGCTCGATGAGGCGCGCCTCAAGGCCCAGCTGACGCTGGCCGGCTACAACCATGTCTCCCAGGTGGTGAGCCACGGCGAGTACTCGGTGCGCGGCGGCCTGATCGATCTGTACCCGATGGGCTCGCTCGTGCCCTACCGGGTCGACCTGTTCGATGACGAGATCGACTCCATCCGCACCTTTGACCCCGACACCCAGCGCAGCCTCTACCCGGTCAAGGATGTGCGCCTGCTGCCCGGGCGCGAATTCCCGATGGATGACGAGGCCCGCACGCGCTTTCGCAACAAGTGGCGCGAGATGCTCGAAGGCGACCCGACCAAGAGCCGCATCTACAAGGACATGGGCAACGGCGTGGCCACGGCCGGTATCGAGTACTACCTGCCGCTGTTCTTTGACGAGACCGCGACCGTGTTTGATTACCTGGGCAGCCAGGCCACCTTGGTGCTGCATGGCGATATCGAGCCGGCCTTCCAGCGCTTTTGGCAGGACACACGCGACCGCTACCGCCTGGTGCAGGGTGACCCCGAGCGCCCGGTGCTACCGCCCGACAGCCTGTTCCTGAGCCCCGACCAGTTCTACGCCACCGCCAAGCAGATGGCCCAGCTGTCGCTGCGTCCGCAGTTGGAAGACGTGGAGCACAGCGCCATCTTCCAAAAGCTGGGCGACCTGGCTGTGGTGCGCGGCGCCGAGGACCCGCTCGCCAAGCTGCAGCAGCACATTGCCCAGCGCCAGGCCCGCACCTTGCTGCTGGCCGAGAGCGATGGCCGGCGCGAGAGCCTGCTCGACTTCTTCCGCGCCAGCGGCCTCAACCCGCCAGCCTTTGATTCGCTGGCCGAGTTCCAGCAGACCACGGATGAGCCCGTCGGCATTGCCACAGCGGCGCTCGCCAAGGGCTTTCGCTGGGCCGAGCAAGGCATTGACTTTGTCACCGAGACCGAGCTGTTTGCTGCCACCGGCGGCGCCCGCCGCAAGCGCCGCCAGGAGCAGGCCAGCGATGTCGAGGCGCTGATCAAGGACCTGTCCGAGCTCAAGGTGGGCGACCCGGTCGTCCATGCCCAGCACGGCATCGGCCGCTACCATGGCCTCATCAACATGGATGTGGGCCAGAAGAACCCCGATGGCACACCGGCGCTGCAGGAGTTCCTGCACCTGGAATATGCCGACAAGGCCGTGCTCTATGTGCCAGTCAGCCAGCTCGCGCAGATCAGCCGCTACACCGGCGTGTCGGCCGAAGAGGCCCCCTTGCACAAGCTGGGCAGCGGCCAGTGGGAAAAGGCCCGCCGCAAGGCCGCCGAGCAGGTGCGCGACACCGCCGCCGAGCTGCTCAACATCTATGCCCGCCGCGCCGCCCGCGAAGGCCATGCCTTCCGCTACAGCCCGCAGGACTACGAGCAGTTCGCCAACGACTTCGGCTTTGAGGAAACCGCCGACCAGCGCGCCGCCATCCATGCGGTGATCCAGGACATGATCTCGCCCCAGCCGATGGACCGTCTGGTTTGCGGCGATGTGGGCTTTGGCAAGACCGAGGTCGCCTTGCGCGCGGCCTTTGTGGCCGTCACCGGTGGCAAGCAGGTGGCCCTGCTCGCGCCCACCACCTTGCTGGCAGAGCAGCACTACCAGACCCTGGCCGACCGCTTCTCCAAGTGGCCGATCAAGGTGGCGCTGGTGTCGCGCTTTCGCTCGGGCAAGGAAGTGAACACCACGATCAAGGGGCTCGATGACGGCACCGTCGACATCGTTGTCGGCACGCACAAGCTGCTGTCCGAAAAAACCCAGTTCAAGAACCTGGGCCTGCTGATCATCGATGAAGAGCACCGCTTTGGCGTGCGCCACAAAGAGGCGATGAAGGCCATGCGGGCCGAGGTCGATGTGCTCACGCTGACGGCCACCCCGATTCCGCGCACCATGGGCATGGCGCTCGATGGCCTGCGCGATCTGTCGGTGATTGCCACCGCGCCGCAGCGCCGCCTGGCGATCAAGACCTTTGTGCGCAGCGAAGGCACCGGTGTGATTCGCGAAGCCGTGCTGCGTGAGTTGAAGCGCGGCGGCCAGTGCTACTTTCTGCACAACGAGGTCGAGACCATCGAGAACCGCCGCCAGAAGCTCGAAGAGATCCTGCCCGAGGCCCGCATCGCCGTGGCCCACGGCCAGATGCCCGAGCGTGAGCTCGAGCGCGTGATGCGCGACTTTGTGGCCCAGCGCTACAACATCCTGCTGTGCTCGACCATCATCGAGACCGGCATCGACGTGCCCAGCGCCAACACCATCATCATCAGCCGCGCCGACAAGTTTGGCCTGGCGCAGCTGCACCAGCTGCGCGGCCGGGTGGGCCGCAGCTACCACCAGGCCTATGCCTATCTGATGGTGCCGGACTTGGACGGCCTGACCAAGCAGGCTGCGCAGCGCCTCGAAGCCATCCAGCAGATGGAAGAGCTGGGCAGCGGTTTTTACCTGGCCATGCATGACCTGGAGATCCGGGGCGCGGGCGAGGTGCTGGGCGACAACCAGAGCGGCAACATGATGGAGATCGGCTACCAGCTCTACAACGAGATGCTGTCCGAGGCCGTGCGCAGCTTGAAGGAAGGCAAGGAGCCCGACCTGCTCAGCCCCCTGTCTGCTGCCACCGACATCAACCTGCATGCCCCGGCGCTGCTGCCCAACGACTACTGCGGCGATGTACACCTGCGCCTGTCGTTCTACAAAAAGCTGGCGACTGCCAAGACCAGCGAGCAGATCGACCACCTGCTCGAAGAGATCGTGGACCGCTTTGGCAAGCTGCCATCGCAGGCCCAGACCTTGGTGGATGTACACCGCCTGCGCGTGCTCTGCGAGCCCTTTGGCGTGCAAAAGGTCGATGCCGCGCCCGGTGTGATCAACATTACCTTCCACCCCAACCCGCCGATCGAGCCGATGACCATCATCGGCCTGATCCAGAAGAACAAGGCCATCAAGCTGGCGGGCAACGACAAACTGCGCATCGAGCGCGCGCTGCCCGAGGTCAAGGACCGCGTGCAGATGGTGCGCGATGTGGTGCGCAGCCTGGGCAAGCCCGTTTCGGCCGCTCAGACCGCTGTGGCCACGGCCTGAGCGGCCTTTGCCCATCCCGCAGCCCGTTTATCATTCCCCTACCCTCACCCCTCAAAAGCTCCCATGAGTGCCTCTACCGAATTCGCCCCTGGCCTGACGATCCAGAACCTGGCCACGCCGCAAAAGCTGTCCAACTACAAGCTGATCGCGTTCGACATGGACTCGACCCTGATCACCATCGAGTGCATCGACGAGATCGCCGACATCACCGGCAAGAAGGCCGAGGTGGCCGCGATCACCGAGGCGGCGATGCGCGGCGAGATCACCGACTACAAGGACAGCCTGCGCCAGCGCATGGCCCTGCTCCAGGGTGTGCCGATGGCCGCCATCGAGCGCGTGCTGCAAGAGCGCCTGACCCTGACCCCCGGCGCCAAGACCCTGGTCGATGCGGCGCATGCGGCCGGCCTCAAGGTGCTGCTGGTCTCGGGCGGCTTCACCTTTTTTGCCGACCATGTCAAAAGCCTGCTGGGCATCGACTTTGTGCGCGCCAACCAGTTCGAGGTCAAGGACGGCCAGCTGACCGGCGGCCTCATCGACCAGAGCTGGGGCGATATCTGCGACGGTGAAGAAAAGCGCAGCACCGTGCTGGGCCTGGCGTCGCTGATGGGCATCACGCCCGAGCAGGTGATTGCCGTGGGCGATGGCAGCAACGACCTGCCGATGATGCGGGCCGTGGGCCTGTCGGTCGCCTTCCACGCCAAGCCGCGCGTGCGCGCCGAAGCCAAGGTGGCGATCAACACCGGCGGGCTCGATCGCCTGCTGGAAGTGCTGGGCTGATAGCCCCGTCCGATCCGGCCGCACAACAACGGGAGCCATGTGCTCCCGTTTTCCGTTCTGTCCCAGCCGCTGGGCCATCTCATCTAAAACCCCAACACCCAACCCCAGCTTAGGCAGCGCGCCCTGCCGCCAGGGCCCAAGCACCCTACACTCAGTCACTTGCATGTAACACCAAGTGAAGCGCTATGAACACCCGCTCCTGGCTGGAAAAGCTGGTCGCATTCGACACCACCAGCCGCAACTCCAACCTCGCCCTGATCGAAACCGTGCGTGACGCACTGGCCCTCCAGGGTCTGAAGGCTGAGCTGATCCACTCACCCGAAGGCGACAAGGCCAACCTGTTTGCCACCCTGCCTGCCGATGACGGCAGCACCCAGGGCGGCATCGTGCTGTCGGGCCACACCGATGTGGTGCCGGTCGACGGCCAGAACTGGGACAGCGATCCCTTCAGCCTGACCGAAAAGGAAGGCCGGCTCTACGGCCGTGGCAGCGCCGACATGAAGGGCTTTATCGCCGCATCGGTCGCGCTGGTGCCCGAGTTCCTCGCCATGCCGCGCAAAAAGCCCATCCACCTGGCGCTGTCGTATGACGAGGAAGTGGGCTGTGCAGGCGCCCCGGTGATGCTGCGCGCCTTGAAGGCACGCGGTCAGCAGGCCGATGGCTGCGTGGTGGGCGAGCCCACCAGCATGCAGGTGGTGGTCGCGCACAAGGGCATCAACCTGTACCGCTGCAAGGTGCATGGCAAGGCAGCGCATTCGTCGCTGACCCCCAAGGGCTGCAATGCCATCGAGTACGCCGCACGCCTGATCTGCCATATCCGCGATGTGGCCGACCAGTTCAAGGCCAACGGCCCCTATGACGAGTTCTATGACGTGCCGTTCACGACCATGACCACCAACCAGATCTCGGGCGGCATCGCCGTAAACACCATCCCCGAGCTGTGCGAGTTCAACTACGAGTTCCGCAACCTGCCGGGCATGACGGCCGAGAGCATCCAGGCCAAGGTGCAAAGCTATGTGACCGGCGAGCTGCTGCCGCGCATGCGCCGCGAGTTTGCCGATGCCCGCATCGACATCGAAACCGGCCCCGCCGCCCCCGCGCTGGAAGCGAGCGAGCAAGCGGCCATCACCGCGCTGGTGCGTGCGCTGACCGCCGACCAGGCCACGCGCAAGGTGGCCTATGGCACCGAGGCAGGCCTGTTCCAGAACCTGGGCATCCCCACCGTCGTCTGCGGCCCCGGCAATATCGAGCAGGCGCACAAGCCCAACGAGTTTGTCGAGATCAGCCAGCTCGAGGCCTGCGAGCGCTTCCTGCGCAAGCTGGGCCAGTCGCTCTGATTTAAAATACGCACTGCGGCTGCAAGGCTTGCCACCGAGCCCACCCTGCCCCAGGGTGGGCTTTTTATCTTCTGCCAGAAACCGGCGCCAGCGAATGCTGCTGCAGCCTTCACGTACCATTGCGCCCATGAGCACCCAATACGAAGCCCTCAAAGCCCCCGAGCTGTACCTCAGCGCCTTCCAGGTAGAGCCCCCTGCAGAGATGGGCGAGCGCAAGATGACGCCGCGCCGGCCCGGCTTCTTTATCACCACCAGCCTGACAGGCGCCACCGATGCCGAGAACGCCGCGCGCAAGGCGGCCCTGGCCGAGCAGGCTGCTGCAGAAGCGGCAGCGAGCGGCGCCCCCGCCGATGCCGAGCCCGCGCCCGCTGCTGCGCCGCTGGTCACACCCCGCCTGCTGGTGCCCGCGCAATGGGGCCTGGTGCCGCACTGGGTCAAATCGGCCTCCGATGGCCAGCTGCGCGCCACCAAGCTGGTGAATGTCAAATCCGACAACGCCTCCACCAGCACCGCCTTTCGCGATGCATGGCTGAACAACCAGCGCTGCATCGTGCCGATGATGGCCTTTGTCACCGACGACTACCGCACCGGCAAGGCCAAGCCCACGCGCATTGCCCGCGTTGACGGCCTGCCGATGGGTGTCGCCGGCATCTGGTCCCGCTGGACCGACGACAACGGCACCGAGCTGCTCAGCTACGCGATCATTACCGTCAACGCCAATGCCCATGCGCTGATGAACCGCTACCAGCAGCCCGGCAACGACAAGACCATGCCCGCCATCCTCAACGAAGGCGCCTATGACGCCTGGCTGCGTTCATCGGCCTACAAGGCCAAGGAATTTCTGCGCGCCTACCCCGCGCAAAAGCTGCTGGCCAACCCGGTCGAGAAGGGCCGCAAGAACCCGCTGGGGATTTGATGCATGGCCAGGCGCATTCACAACGCTGTAGTCCGCCAAGAGCTTCAAGCCAAGCCGCGCAACCTATAGTTGGCAGAGTTTTCATGACACCCTGCTCTCCATGTTTCGTTGGCTGACCTCTTTTCTTGTACCCAACTCCGCTGCAGATACAGCAGCCCGGCCGCCTGTCGCTGCGGCCCAGATTGCCATGTCTCAGGGCGAGCCACTCGTCTTGGCCTCCGTCATGCAGGATGCCAACGGGCTGCCCCTGTTCGACTGGTCGGCGGTGTCCGAATGGGTTTCGCATCTGCCAGACCCTGAGGAACAGGCCCAGGCCTGGAGCATGGCAGAGCGCGCTTGGTTTGACCATCTGTCCATAGCGCTGGGGCCAGACTTTCGGGTGCGCGAACACGGCACGGCGCTCCTGCTGTCCAACCTCGATCCGGTGGTCTCCAAGGCCATGCTGAGCTACATCGATAAAAGCGCCCAGCGGATCCTGCAGGTGCTGGAGGGCGTGGCCGAAGTACCGCTCTGGGGCCATGACCTGGTCATCGTGTTCCAGGACAAGGAGAGCTACTACCGCTATGTCGCGCACTATTACCCGGACGCGGGTGAGTATGCAGAAAGCAGCGGTATGTACATCCAGGCCGGATGCGGGCATTTTGTGACCATGGCCGACAGCCTCCAAGCGCTGGAGCCTGTCATCGTGCATGAACTCAGCCACGCCTACGTCCACCACTTGCCGCTGCCCACCTGGCTGAACGAAGGCTTGGCCGTCAATACCGAGCAGCGCCTGAGTCCGGCGGCCGGCATGCGCCCAGACCTCCCCAAGATGCATGCACGCCACCAATCGTTCTGGAATGCCGGGCGCATCCAGTCCTTCTGGAATGGCCAATCGTTCTCGCAAACCGGTGCGTCGAACGAGCTGTCCTACGATCTGGCGCGCTTGCTGGTCTCCCACCTGGCGGCGGATTGGACAGCCTTCCGTCCCTTTGCATTGCAGGCCCACCAGCAAGATGGTGGCGCCCAAGCGGCAAGCGACTGCCTGGATATTGCCTTGGGCGCCTGGGTGTGTGCGCTGCTCGATCGGGAGCCCTCTGCCGATTGGGAGCCAACACCTGCTTTGTGGACCTCCGTGGAATAGCGTCGGCGGTTCCGTCAACTGCCGCAAGCCCAAGATCGCAGATCGATCACCCACGCGGATGGTGCTGGCTGTGCAGCACCTTGAGGCGCTCGCGCGCCACATGGGTGTAGATGGTGGTGGTGGAGATGTCGGCGTGGCCCAGCAGCAGCTGCACGACGCGCAGATCGGCGCCATGGTTGAGCAGGTGCGTGGCAAAGGCGTGACGCAGGGTGTGGGGCGAGAGCGGCGCAGTGATGCCAGCGCGCTGCGCATATTTTTTGACGATCATCCAGAACGCAACCCGCGTCATGCCGCTGCCGCGCTGGGTGACAAACAGGTCCGCGCTTTGCCGCCCGGCCAGAATGGCGGGCCGGCTCTCGGCCAGGTACTGCTCCAGCCACTGCTGGGCCACCTGGCCAAAGGGCACCAGCCGCTCCTTGCTGCCTTTGCCCACCACGCGCACGATGCCGTCGGCCAGGCTGAGCTGCACGCTTTGCAGCTCGACCAGCTCCGACACGCGCAGGCCGCTGGCATACATCAGCTCCAGCATCGCGCGGTCACGCAGGCCCAGCGGGTTGCCGGCGTCGGGGGCTTCGAGCAGGGCCTCCACCATGGCCGAGGTCATCGTCTTGGGCACGCGCAGCGGCTGGCGCGCTGCCAGCATGCGCAACGTGGGATCGGCGCTGATCAGCGACTCGCGCAGCGCCCAGTGGAAAAAGCGCCGCAGCACTGTGAGGCGCCTGTTGGCCGTGCTGGCCTTGTCGCCCATGCGCGTGGCAAAAAAGGCCTGCAGCTGGGCCTCATCGCTGCGCTCGAGCGCCTGGCCGCGGTGCTCCTCGGCCAGCCACTGGCCGTAGAGCGCCAGGTCGCGCCGGTAGGCCGCCAAGGTGTTGCGCGCCAGGCCGTCTTCGAGCCACACCGCATCGATAAAGCGGTCAATCACCGGGTGCGCCGCTGCAGTGCGGGCCGGGTCGGCGGCAGGGGCTGAAGGGGCTATCGGGGGTTTTGCAGATCGTGGAGCGCTTGCCATGCCCGGCATCATGGCATGAAAAAAGCCGCCGGCTTGCGCGGGCGGCTTGGGACTTTATGAGTCGGGATCAGTCCAGCTTCAGGTCCTGCTTCTTGACCACGTCCTTGTAGACGTCGAACTCGGCCTTGATCTGCTCGGCGAACTGCTCGGGCGTGTTGCCCACCACCAGCGAGCCGGTGTCTTCGATGCGCTTCTTCACCGCAGGGTCGGCCAGCACCTTCTTGGTGGCGGCATTGATGCGGTCCACCACATCCTTGGACACGCCCTTGGGCGCGAGGATGCCGTAGAAAGCCATGCGGTTCACCGGCTCCAGGCCCACTTCCTTGAAGGTCGGCACATTGGGCAGCACCGCCAGGCGCTCGGGCGCGGCCACGACGATAGGCACCAGACGGTTGTCCTTCACAAAAGGCAGGGTTGAGGGCAGGTTGTCCAGGATCATGTTGACCTGGCCGGCCACTGTGTCGTTGAGTGCCGGGCCCGCACCGCGGTAGGCGATGTGGGTCATCTGGATGCCGGTCAGGCTCTTGTATAGCTCCATCAGCATGTGCTGGATGCCGCCGGTGCCGGACGACGAGTAGGCGTACTTGTTGGGATTCTTCTTGAGCTCGGCCTCGAACTCCTTGTAGTCCTTGGCTGGGAACTTCGGGTTCACCGCAATGATGTTGGGCGTAGCCGCCACATTGATGATGGGCGTGAAGTCCTTGATCGGGTCGTAGGAGATCTTGGGGTTGATCGCCGGGTTGGTGGCCACCGTAGAGACGGTCGCAATACCCAGGGTGTAACCGTCGGCCGCTGCGCGCACCGTTTCCACCGCACCGATGGTGCCGCCCGCACCACCCTTGTTGTCCACCACCACGGGCTGGCCCAGCTCCTTGCCCAGGGGGTCAGCGATCACGCGCGCAATGATATCGGTGGTGCCGCCAGCTGCAAAAGGAACGATCAGGCGAATGGGCTTGTTAGGGTATTTTGTATCGGCCAGAGCGCCAGTGCTCAAGGTGGCTGCGGCAGCAGCGATCAAGGTCAGGCCCACGAGAGAGCGACGTTGCATGATGAATCTCCTCATTTGAAATGGTGTGGCCGTCGTTCGCGTGCCGGTGGATGACCCGCATGGCGCACGGCCACGTAATGCTTTTTCAGCACAGCGCGTTTATACCGGATTAATACGTCCGCAACCGTGCTGCAACCGCACAAAAAGCGCGTGATTTCCCTAGGATTTCCCTAGAAAAGCGCACGCGCTTTGAGGCAGAACAGACGAGGGACGGGGATCAGTCCAGCTGGATGCCCTGCTTGTCCACCACCGCCTTGTAGGCCGCGTATTCGTCCTTCATCTGCTGGGCAAACACCTCAGGCGTCGTGCCCAGAATGTCCGAGCCGGTCTCTGCGATGCGCTTTTGCACGTTCGGGTCTTCCAGCGCCTTTTTGGTGGCCGCGTTGATTTTGTCAACTATCTCCTTGGGCAGGTTCTTGGGGCCGACGATGCCGTAATAGGCACTGCGGTTGACCACGGGAACGCCCACTTCGGTGAACGTGGGGATGGACTCCAGCCCGGCCACGCGCTTGGGCGCGGCGACCACGATGGCGCGCAGGCGCTTGTCGCGGATAAAGGGGTAGGCCGAGGGCAGGTTGTCAAAAATCATGTTGACCTGGCCGGCGACCGTGTCGTTCAGCGCCGGGCCGCCGCCCCGGTAGGGAATGTGCACCACGTTCACGCCGGTTTCGGACTTGAGCATTTCCATCAGCAAATGGGCAATGCTGCCGGTGCCGGGCGTTGCATACGAGTACTTGCCGGGGTTCTTCTTGAGCTCGGCAATGAACTCCTGGTAGTTGGTGGCCGGAAAGCTCGGGTGCACCGCAATCACATTGGGCGTCGCCGCCACATTGATGATGGGTGTGAAATCGCGCTGCACGTTGTAGGGCATCTTGGGGTTGACGGCCGGGTTGGTGGCCGTGGTCGACACCGTCGCGATGCTCAGGGTGTAGCCATCGGGCTGGGCACGCGCGGCTTCGGCCGCGCCCACGGTGCCGCCGCCACCGCTCTTGTTGTCCACCACCACCGGCTGGCCGAGGGCCTTGGACAGCGGCTCCGAGATCACGCGCGCCACGATGTCGGTGGTGCCGCCTGCGGCAAACGGCACGATCAGGCGGATGGGCTTGTTGGGATAGGGATCAGCGGCCAGGGCAGCGCTGCTGCCCAGCGCCAGTGCCATGGCCAGGCACAGTCGGCGTTTCATCATGGTGGAGGTCTCCTCGGGATCTGGGGCGCTGGCTGGGGCCAGCTTGGACGTAGCTCCCATGCTAGCGGTGTTGCCTGGCGGTTCTGCCCCAAAGCGCGCCGCGGATGGCCCGTGTTTTCCCGCATCGGGGAGGCGGATAGCGCAATTGGCAACTGCTTTGGCAGGGCTTGCACCCACACGGTGGCGACAGGGCACGGGCAGGGGCCAGCGCCCTTCCGCTATGCTTGCGCCGGTGAACTACGCCCAACTGCTTTTCCCTGATTTCTCGCTGATCCTGATCGGCTACCTGGTCTGCCGCTACACGGCGCTGAACCGGGCCATCTGGCAGCCGGTGGAAAGCCTGGTGTACTACTTCCTCTTTCCCACCTTGCTGTTCTATTCGATCATCAGAAGCCCGATCGACTGGCACGGCACCTCCAACCTGATGCTGGCCGGCGTGGCCACGGGCCTCGTCGCGGTGGCCCTGACCTACACCCTGCCGCGCTGGCCCTGGCTGGGCCGGCGGGTGGACAGCCGCGACGCCGCTGCCAGCGCGCAGATCGCGTTTCGCTTCAACTCCTTTATCGGCCTGGCGCTGGCCGACCGGCTCGCCGGCCCCCAAGGCCTGCAGCTGATCTCGGTGCTGATTGGCGTCTGCGTGCCCATGTTCAATATTGCCGCCGTCTACCCGATGGCCAAGGGCTCGCAAAATGGCTTTATGCGCGAGCTGCTGCGCAACCCGCTGATCGTCGCCACGCTCACGGCCCTCATCTGCAACCTGCTGGGGCTGCGCCTGCCCGCCATCGTCGAGCCCACCGTCGCCCGCATCGGCCAGGCCTCCATCGTGCTGGGCCTGATGTCGGCGGGCGCCGGCATGCAGCTGGGACTGCTGGCGCGCGGCAAATTGCTCAGCGGCGCAGTGCTGGCCATCCGCCACTTTGTCACGCCGCTGATTGCGCTGTGCATGGCCCACTGGCTGGCGCTGTCGGCCCAGCAGGCCGCCATTTTGCTGATCTTCTCGGCCTTGCCGACCGCATCGACCTGCTATGTGCTGGCCGCCCGCATGGGCTACAACGGCGCCTATGTCGCGGGGCTGGTGACCTTGTCCACCATCTGCGGCGTGGCCAGTCTGCCGTTTGCACTCAGCCTGCTGGGCTGGTGGCCGGTTTAACAACGCGGCCTGCCAAGGCCATCGGTTAAGCTCGGCGGCTATGGAGAAAACCATTGATTCCGCACGCCGCCATAGCCTCCAGCGCCTGGCGCTCATCCCCTTTCTGGGCCTGGCCGCAGCCGGGCTGGCCGCCTGCAGCAAAAAGGTGCCACTCGCCGCTGCGCTGCCCGCTGGCGCCACGGTGCTCGCATTGGGCGATTCGCTGACCCAGGGCGTCGGCGCCAACGCCGCGCAGTCCTACCCGCAGTTGCTGGCCGAGCGCACCGGCTGGAACGTCATCAACGCCGGCATCTCCGGCGAAACCAGCAGCCAGATTGCGCAGCGCCTGCCGCAGCTGTTGGAGACCCACCAACCGGCCCTGGTGATTGTTTGCGCCGGCGGCAATGACTGGCTGCGCCGCCAAAGCGCGCAAGCGGCCCAGGCGCAGATCGCCAGCATGCTGCAGCAGTGCAAGGCGCAGCACATTCCGGTGTTGCTGGTGGCGGTGCCCGAGTTCAGCATGAGCGCCGCGCTGACCGGCCGCATCCAGGACCACCCGATCTACGAGGCGCTGGCCAAGGACGAGCAAGTACCCTTGCTCGCCAACGCCTGGAGCGAGGTGCTGGCAAACGACGCGATGCGCGCCGACCAGGTGCATGCCAATGCGGCAGGCTATGCGCGCTTTACCGAATTGCTGGTCGCGCAGCTCAAGGCCTCGGGCTTTCTCAGCGGCTGATCAGGGGGCCGGCCAGCGCTCAGGCGTTACGCTGGCCCAGCCCCCAGGCCACATGCTCGCGCACCATGGCGCTGTCGTGGCCCGCGCGGCTGTGCAGCGCCTGCGCATAGCGCGCCTCGCCCGTCTGGCGCCAGGCATTGCCCAGCGCCACGGCAATATTGCGCAGCCAGCGCGCATGGCCGATGCGGCGTATGGGGCTGCCCTCGGTGATGCGCAAAAACGTCGCCTCGTCCCATGCAAACAGATGGGGCAGCTGCTGGTCCATCAGCGCGCCGCGCGCATCAAAATCGGGCAGCGCCGCACGCTGGGCAAACTTGTTCCAGGGGCAGGCGAGCTGGCAGTCATCGCAGCCGTAGATGCGGTTGCCCATGGGGGCGCGAAATTCTTCCGGAATGGCGCCATCAAGCTCAATCGTCAGGTAGGAGATACAGCGCCGCGCATCGACCGATTGCGGCGCCACGATCGCCGCCGTCGGGCAGACATCGATGCAGGCCGTGCACTGGCCGCAATGCGCAGTCACCGGCGCAGTCGCCGGCAAGGCGATATTGACAAAGATCTCACCGAGAAAAAACATCGAGCCGGCATCGCGGCTCAGCACCAGCGTGTGCTTGCCGCGCCAGCCCTGGCCGCTGCGGCTGGCCAGTTCGGCCTCCAGCACGGGGGCCGAATCGGTGAACGCGCGGTGCGCCAGGTTGTGTTCGCCAAGCGCTGCATCGATGCGCTCGGCCAGCTTTTGCAGCCGGTTGCGCAGCACCTTGTGGTAGTCACGGCCCCGGGCGTAGACGCTCACCAGCCCCTCGCCAGGCCTGGCATGGCGCTCCCACTCCAGCCGCTGCCAGTCGGCAGGGGTGTTTTGCGGCAGATAATCCATGCGTGCTGTAATCACACTGAGCGTGCCGGGCACCAGCTCGGCCGGCCGGGCGCGCTTGAGGCCATGGGCCTGCATGTAATGCATCTCGCCATGGAAACCTTTTTCCAGCCACTGCATCAATCCAGTTTCCGCCGTCGACAAATCCACGCCTGCCACGCCGATTTGGGAAAATCCCAGCTCCAGCGCCCAGTCGTTGATCTGTTGAATGAAAGTGGGATCAGCGGCGTCCATGTGCTGCCATTGTAAAAAACCTGAGGGCCCGCGCGGCCCGGGAACGACATTTTGAACGCTACTGCCAGCCCCTCCTACCCCGCGCTCCACCTGGTCTGGAAAGACGAGCGCGATACGGAAGCCTTTGCCGCGCGCCTGGCCGCGCAGGCAGCGCTGTCGAATGTTTACCTAACTTTGCATGGCGATCTGGGCGCGGGCAAAACCACCTTGGTGCGCCACCTGCTGCGTGCGCTGGGCGTGCAGGGCCGCATCAAAAGCCCCACCTATGCGGTGGTCGAGCCCCATGAAGGGCGCGACTTCCCCATCTGGCACTTTGACTTCTACCGTTTCGACGATCCGCGCGAATGGGAAGACGCCGGCTTCCGGGATATTTTTGCCAGCCCAGGCCTGAAAGTGGCAGAATGGCCGCAGAAGGCTGCAGCGGTAACACCCATTGCCGATGTAGCTATCAGTATTGAAGCAATCAACGAATCAGAACGCCAGGTGCATCTGCAGGCCTTCACCCCGGCAGGTGCCGCCATCGTCCAAGGGTTTTCAGCGTGAGCGACACCCCGCAATATCTCCCAGCCTCTGCCCCTTTCACCACCGCTGACGGCGCGCCCGCCAGCCACCACGGTCTCTCGCGCCGCGATCTGCTGCGCGGCGGCAGCTTGGTGCTGCTGCTGGGCAGCAGCCACCTGGCCTTTGGCGCCAGCATCGTTGCAGTTCGCCTCTGGCCCTCCAAGGACTACACCCGCGTCACGATCGAGTCCGACACCCCTCTCAAGACCGAGCAGCGCTTTGTGCCCGAGCCGCCGCGCCTGGCGGTCGATATCGAAGGGATCGATCTCAACCCCGCGCTGCGCGAGCTGGTGGCCAAGGTCCGCTCGGACGACCCCAATATCGCCGGCATCCGCGTGGGCCAGAACTCGCCCAATGTCGTGCGCCTGGTGATCGACCTCAAGCAGGAAGCCAAGCCCCAGGTGTTTACGTTGAAGCCGGTCGCCCCCTACCAGCACCGCCTGGTGCTGGACCTGTACCCGGCCAAGCCCAGCGATCCGCTCGAGAGCCTGATCACCGAGCGCATGATGGAAAACAGCCACAGCGCCGTGGCAGCAGCGCAGGCCCCTGTGCCCCCGCCGGCTGCCGGCAGCAGCCTGCCGCCGTCGGTAGCTGCTGCGATTGCCGGCGACCCGCCCGCGCCCGCTGCACTGGGCACCGTGGTGGCCGCCACCCCTCCATCGCCAGCAGCCGCTGCCCAGGCTGCCGACCCGCTGGCCGAGCTGATTGCCAAGAGTGGCAACCGCCCGGTGGCACCCCCGGTTGCACCGGTCGCGCCGCCGCCCACCGTCGTGGCTGCAGCCCCTCCTCCGCCCCCGCCGCCGCCACCTCCTCCACCGCCCGCACGCGGCCGCCCGGCATCGCGCACCGACCGCCTCATCATCGTCGCGCTCGACCCCGGCCATGGCGGTGAAGACCCTGGCGCCACCGGCCCCAGCGGTATCCGCGAAAAAGACATTGTGCTCAAGATCGGCCATATGCTGCGCGAGCGCATCAACAACAGCAGCGTGGGCGGCAACCCGATGCGCGCGTTCATGACACGCGATGCCGACTTCTTTGTGCCGCTCAACACCCGGGTCGAAAAAGCCCGCCGTGTGCAGGCCGACCTGTTCATCAGCATCCATGCCGATGCGTTCACCAAGCCATCGGCCAACGGCGCCAGCGTGTTTGCGCTGAGCGAGCGCGGCGCGACCAGCTCGGCCGCGCGCTGGCTGGCCAACAAGGAGAACCAGGCCGACATGGTGGGTGGCCTGAACGTGGCCGGCGTCGGCAGCAGCGATGCCCATGTGCAGCGCGCGCTCCTGGACATGAGCACCACCGCGCAGATCAATGACAGCCTCAAGCTCGGCACCCATGTGCTGGGCCAGTTGGGCCAGTTCGCCCGCCTGCACAAGCCCCGCGTGGAGCAGGCCGGTTTTGCCGTGTTGAAGGCGCCCGACATCCCCAGCGTGCTGGTCGAGACCGCCTTCATCAGCAACCCCGAAGAAGAGGCCAAGCTGCGCACCACCGCCTACCAAAACCAGCTGGCCGATGCCATCATGCGCGGCATCCAGGCTTACTTTGCGAAGAACCCGCCGCTGGCGCGCAACCGCACGGTATAAGCTTCGATCCACCTTTGCAGCCACAAAAAAGGGACCGCCTCGGCGGTCCCTTGCTCATCGTGCAGTCGCTGCTCAGACGGCGCCAGCGGCCTTCTCGTTCCTGCCGGCGCGCCAGGCGCCAAAGATGGCCAGCAGGCCAGGCACGAGGATCAGGCCCCAGATGATCTTCTCCAGGTTGGCCTTGACCCAGGGCAGGTTGCCAAAGAAGTAGCCCGCCGCGCAGATGCCAAATACCCAGATGGCCGCGCCAATCAGGTTGTAGGCAATGAACTTGGCACGGTTCATGTTGGCAACGCCCGCGACAAAGGGCGCAAAGGTACGCACAAATGGCATGAAGCGCGCCAGGATGATGGTGATGCCGCCATAGCGCTCGTAGAACGCATGGGCCTTGTCAAAGGCCTTGCGGTTGAACCAGCGCGAGTTCTCCCACTTGAACACCTTGGGCCCCAAATGGTGGCCGATCTGGTAATTGCATTGGTCGCCGAGGAAGGCCGCCGCAAACAGCAAGCCGGTAGCCAGCGGAAAACTCATCAGCCCCGCGCCGCACATGGCGCCGACGATGAACAGCAGCGAATCGCCGGGCAAGAAGGGCATCACCACGACACCGGTCTCGACAAAGACGATCAGAAACAGCAGCGCATAGACCCACATGCCGTAGGTCGTTACAAAAGCTTCCAGGTACTTGTCGACATGCAAGATGAAGTCAATCAAATGCATGCCTGCATCGATGAACCAGCTGAAGAATTCCAAAACACAACCTCTCTACACAAAAACCGCAGCGGTCATGAGACCCTGCGGCAAACCATCTGGATGCCACCCTCCCAGCCCTCAGAGGCACAGCCCCAGAGCCCAAAGTGGCGATTGCACACTTTACCCCGAATGCCAGGCGGCTTTGCCTAAAATCCCTGCATGACCGCTGATACCGCACCCGCCACCCTTGACCCGGCAGACGCCCCCAACGACGCCCTGACGCCTGCAGCCGACAGTGGCAGCAGCGCGGCGCCCGCGCGCCGACCCATCCAGGATCTGCCCGATGAGCTGGTCAGCCAGATTGCGGCCGGCGAGGTGGTCGAGCGCCCCGCTTCCGTCGTACGCGAGCTGGTCGACAATGCGCTCGATGCGGGCGCCACCAGCATCACCGTGCGCCTGCTCGCCGGTGGCGTGCGGCTGATCACCGTCGAAGACGACGGCTGCGGCATTCCGCGCGAAGAGCTGCCGATTGCGCTGCGCCGCCACGCGACCAGCAAGATCCGCAACCTGCATGACCTGGAGTCGGTGGCGACCATGGGGTTCCGAGGCGAGGCGCTGGCAGCCATTGCCTCGGTGTCGGAGATGAGCGTGCTCTCGCGCCCCGCCCAGCAAGAGTCCGCCTACCTGCTCGATGCCCGCAGTGGCGAGCTGCGCCCGGCCGCCCGCAACCCCGGCACGACGATGGAGGTCAAGGAGCTGTTTTTCAGCACGCCTGCGCGGCGCAAGTTCCTGAAAACCGATGCCACCGAGCTCGCCCATTGCGTCGAGGCCGTGCGCCGCCATGCGCTCACCCGCCCGGGCGTGGGCTTTGCGATCTGGCATGAGGGCAAGCTGGTGGAACAATGGCGCGCCACGCTGCCGCCCCGCAACGATCAAGACCAGCCCGACGACGCTGCCTGGCAGCAGCTGGAGCAGCGCGCGATGGACAAGCGCCTGGCCGATGTGCTGGGCCCCGATTTTCTCGAGCAATCGATTGTTGTGAACTACCAGGCTGGCCATGTGCAGGTGCGCGGCCGCGCGGGTCTGCCCGATGCCGCTCGCTCGCGTGCCGACCAGCAGTTCTGCTATGTCAACGGCCGCTTTGTGCGCGACAAGGTGCTCACCCATGCGGCCCGCGCCGCTTATGAAGATGTGCTGCACGGCCACCGCCAGCCGGTCTATGCGCTCTATATCAGCCTCGATCCGATGCGCGTCGATGTGAATGTGCACCCGACCAAGATCGAGGTGCGCTTTCGCGATAGCCGCGAGGTGCACCAGGCGGTGCTGCATGGCGTGGAGAACGCGCTGGCCGCCCCGCGTGCCCAGCAGTTGCTGGATGCAGCGGCCGCCGCACCCACAGCCGCCGCTGCGGGCCAGCCCACCGCCTTGCCCGGCCAGGCCTATGCGCCAGCCCCCCAGGCACAGACTGCGATGCGCTTTGAGGCCCCGCCCCGCGTCAACGGCCTGCAGGCGCTGCAGCAAACGGCTGCGCTCTGGGGCCAGGGCGGGGGCGCTGCAACGCCGGATGCAGCGCTGGCAGGCATGTCCAGCAACACAGCGACCAGCATCGATGCCACGCCCTGGCAGGTGCAGGAAGCGAGCCCGCGCTGGAACCCGCAACCCGCTGCCGGCGCGATGGCCGCCGGCGCGCCGCTGGTGCCCACCCTGCCTCCGGAATCTGCCGACAACCCCTGGCCGCTGGGCCGCGCCGTGGCGCAAATCCATGGCGTCTATATCCTCGCAGAAAACGCCCAGGGCATGGTCATTGTCGATATGCATGCCGCCCATGAGCGCATCGTCTACGAGCGCCTCAAAAGCCAGCTCGATGACGGCGATGCCAACAGCGCCATTGCCAGCCAGCCGCTGCTGATTCCCGCGACCTTCTCGGCCACACCCGAAGAAGTGGCCACCGCCGAAGACCACAGCGAGACCCTGGCCCAGCTGGGGCTAGAGGTCGTGCCCTTCTCGCCCAAGACCCTGGCCGTGCGCGCCACACCCACCACCTTGGCCCAGGGCAACCCGGTAGAGCTGGCGCGCAGCGTGCTCGCTGAGCTGGCCCAGCACGATGCCAGCACCGTCGTGCAGCGCGCCCGCAACGAGATCCTGGGGACGATGGCCTGCCACGGCGCCGTGCGCGCCAACCGGCAACTCACCATCGACGAGATGAATGCGCTGCTGCGCGATATGGAGCACACCGAGCGCTCGGACCAGTGCAACCATGGCCGGCCCACCTGGCGCCAGCTGAGCATGAAGGAGCTGGACGCGCTGTTCTTGCGCGGCCGCTAAACCGCGCCCCAGCGCCCAGACCGAAAAAAGGAAGCCGAGGCTTCCTTTTTCCATGTATGCAGCCGTGTGCAGTGCTGGATCAGTGCGCAGCCGATGCTGCCTCCGATCCGCCGCCGCCCTGGCCCTTCTTGGGGCCCTTGGCCAGCCAGACCAGCGGGATCAGCAGCAGGAACAGCATCGACGAGGCCCAGAAAATATCATTGGCCGCCAGCATAAAGGCCTGCTGGTTGACCAGCTGGTCGACCCGGGCGAGCGCCTGCTGCAGCGTAAGCCCGCTGGCCTGCAGGCCTTGCACCACTTGCGCGGTGGGGCCATCGCCCAGGCTGATGTGCTCGACCAGTTGCGCATGGTGCAAGGTGGCGCGGCGCTCCCAAAGGGTGGTGGCGACCGAGGTACCGACGGCACCGGCAGTGATCCGCACAAAGTTCGACAGGCCCGATGCACTGGGCATTTTCTCGGGCGGGATATCGCTCAAGGTGATGGTCATCAGCGGGATGAAAAAGCCTGCCATGGCCGCACCCTGCACGATGGTCGGGATCATGATGGTCGTCAGGTCCACCTGGGTGTTGAAGCGCGAACGCATCCACATCACCAGACCGAAGACGATGAACGAGGCCGTCGCATAGCGCCGGGGATCGACCTTGTGGATGGTCTTGCCCACCACCGGTGAGAGCACCAGCGCCAGCAAGCCCACCGGCGCCAGCACCAGGCCCGCGTCCGTTGCCGTGTAGCCCATGAACTGCTGCAGCCACAAAGGCAGCAGCACCACATTGCCGAAGAACAGGCCATAGCCCACCGAGATGGCCAGGGTGCCCGCCCAGAAATTGCGGTTCTTGAACAGGCGCAGGTCCACCACCGGGTGCTTGTCGCCCAGCTCCCAGATCAGGAAGTACAAGAGGCCAACGACCGCAATCACCGCACAGGCGACCACCATCGGCGACTGGAACCAGTCGTGCTCCTTGCCGATATCGAGCATGATCTGCATCGCCGAGACCCAGACCACCAGCAGCCCCAGACCGATCGCATCGATCGGCAAGGCCTTGCGGACCGAATCCCGGTTGCGGAAGATCGCCCAGGTGGCGCCCACGGACAGCATGCCGACCGGCACATTGATGTAGAAGATCCAGGGCCAGGACATGTTGTCGGTGATCCAGCCGCCCAGCAGCGGCCCCATCACCGGCGCGATCAGGGTCGTCATCGACCAGAAGGCCATGGCCGTGCCCGCCATCGCGCGCGGGTAACTGGCCAGCAGCAGCGACTGCGACAGCGGAATCATCGGCCCGGCGACAAAGCCCTGCAAGATGCGGAACGCGATCAAGGTCGTCATGTTTGGGGCCAGGCCGCAGAGCCAGGACGAGATCACGAACAAGGTCACGCTGAGCATGAACAAGCGCACCTGGCCAAAGCGCATCGACAGCCAGCCGGTCAGCGGCACCGAGATCGCATTGGCCACGGCAAAGCTGGTGATCACCCAGGTGCCCTGGTTGGCGCTGACGCCCAGGTCACCGGCAATGGCCGGCAGCGACACGTTCGCGATCGACGTGTCCAGCACATTCATGAACACCGCAGCTGAGAGCGCCAGGGTGCCGATGAGGCGCGCCGAGCCTTCGAGCGGCGGGTGGGGTAGCGAGGGATTGGAAGTTGCCATAACGCATCCTTGGGCCACCCTCTGGGCGGCCCCTGGTCAAAAATTACAGCTTCTTGCCGGCGTTGCTGGCGATGACCTGCGCAATCACCGCATCGGCGCCTTCGTCCTGCACCTCATAGACATTGGTCTGCACCAGGGGCTCCTTGCGCGGCACATCGGCCAGCAGCTTGCCGTCCTGGTTCTGGATGTCCACATCGACCAGCATCGACAGGCCCACGCGCAGCGGGTGCTCCTGCACCTGCTTGGCATCGAGCGCAATGCGCACCGGCACGCGCTGCACGACCTTGATCCAGTTGCCCGTCGCGTTTTGCGCGGGCAGCAGCGAGAAGGCCGAGCCGGTGCCCACCCCCAGGCCTTCAACCGTGCCGCTGTACTCGACCTTCTTGCCGTAGAGATCGGCCGTCATCTTGACGGGCTGGCCCAGGCGCAGGTTGCGCAGCTGGTTTTCCTTGAAGTTGGCCTCCACCCAGAGCTGGTTCATCGGCACCACGGTCATCAGCGGCGTGCCGGGAGCCACGCGCTGGCCCACCTGCACCGAGCGCTTACCCACAACGCCCGAGACGGGCGAGACCAGCTCATTGCGCTGCATCGCCAGATAGGCCTCACGCACCTTGGCCGCAGCGGTCAGCACATTGGGGTGGTCGTTCACGCTGATGCCTTCGGTCAGCGACTGGTTGCTGGCCAGTTGCTCGCGCGCCGTGTTGACGGCGGCCTGCGACGCATTGACCGCTGCCTGGGCGGCATCGACCTGGCTTTGCGCATGGCTCAGCTCTTCCTTCGATACGGCGCCATTGCCCGTCAGAGCCTGGCGGCGCTTGAGGTCGCTTTGCGCGCGCACCAGGTCGTTCTTGGCCTTGGCCACCTCGGCCTGGCGCTGCGCGATCTGCGCAGTGTAGGAGCCATTGTTCACATACAGGGTGCGCACCTGGCGCACCGCCTGGGCCAGGTTGGCCTTGGCCTGCTCGAAGGCCACCTTGGCATCAGCCGGGTCCAGGCGCACCAGCGGCTGGCCTTCCTTCACATAGTCGGTGTCATCGGCCAGGATGGACTGCACCGTGCCGGCGGTCTGCGGCGCGATCTGCACCAGATTGCCCTGCACATAGGCGTTGTCGGTTTCTTCGAAGTGGCTGTTGACCATCCAGTCATAGATGCCGTAGGCGGCGCCCAGCACGATGACGATGCCCGTCAGGCGCAGCAGCCATTTTTTGCGCGGCTGGGCTGCCGGTGCCTCAGGGGCAGCGGGCGCGGCGGAGGGAGAAGCGGAGGTGTTGTTGTTCGACATGGTATTGCGTAGCGAGTTATGTGACGAGAGGCTTGGCCTTCAAGGTCTTGCTTATGTGTGTTGCACGCGAGGTGGGCAGGTCAGCTCTTGGCGCTGTCCATCGGGGCGTTGGTCTGGGTGGGGAAGTTGCCGTCCAATTCGGCATTGCTGTCGCTGTTGCTGCTGCTCTGGGTCTGCTGCTGGTAGCCCCCACCCAAAGCTTGGGCCAGCGCAGCATTGGTCGACAGAATGCGGGCCTCGACATCCACCATCTGCTGGCGCTGGGTGAGCACATTGGTCTCGGCCGACAGCACATTCAAATAGGTGCCAAGCCCTGCGGCATAGCGCTGGTTGGCAATATCGAGCGCGCTTTGCGCGGCATCGGCAGCGCGGCGCTGCTCGGGCAGTTGGGCCTGCGCGGCGCGCACGCTGGCGACCTGGTCGGCCACATCGTGTACCGCCGTGATCACCGCCTGGTTGTAGGCCTGCACGGCCAGCTCGTAGTCGGCCGATGTGCCGCTCAGGTTGGCACGCAGCCGGCCCGAATCAAAGATCGGCAGGCTCAGCGCCGGGCCCACGCCCCATTCACGCGCGCTGCCCTTGGCAAAGTTGTTAAAGCCTATGCTCGACAGACCCAGGAACGCGGTCAGATTGATATCGGGATAGAACTCGGCCTTGGCCTGGCGAATGCCCTGCTCGGCCGCTTCCACGCGCCAGCGCGCGGCCACAATATCGGCACGGCGCCCCAGCAGGTTGGATGACAGCTGCGACGGAAAACGCGGCAGGCTCAGTTGTGTGATAGGCGATGCGACCAATTCCTGGGCGCGTGCGGGCTGGCCCATCAGCGCGGCCAACGCGTTTTGTGCCAGCTGCTTTTGCTCACGCACTTGCAGCAGCTGCACCTTGGCTTGCGGCACGCCGCTCTCGCTTTGGCGCACTTCCAACGTGGTGTCCAGGCCTGCGTCATAGCGGTCACGCACCAGTTGCAAGGTGTGGGCACGCTGGTCGATGGCGCGCATGGCCACCTCTTCCTGCGCCTGCAGACGGGACAGCTGCACATAGGCCTGCACCATGGAACTGGTCAGCAGCACGCGGGCGGCGTCCATGTCGGCCTGGGCCGCGCGGGCCGAGCCCACGGCGGCATCGAGCGCAGCGCGGTGCTTGCCAAACAGGTCCAGCGACCAGCTGCCATTGATACGCGCCTCTGCCGTGCTGTAGTTGTTGCCCGCCAGGGGCGGCGGAATCATGCCATTGGCCGGCGCATGGTTGCGCGCGGCACTGGCCTGACCATTGACCTGCGGGCCCATTGCTGACTCACTGACCTGCGCCAGCGACCAGGCCTTGCGGATGCGCGCCTGCGCCGATTGCAGGTTGGGGCTGTCGGCCAAGGCGGTATCGATCAGCGCATTGAGCTGCGCATCGCCCAGCGCCTTCCACCACTGCGCATCGACCGGGGCCACGGTCGCGGCCTGGTCTGCCGCTGAAGGCTCAGTGAGCAAGCCGACGGACTGCGGCGAGCGCATCTGGGCATGGGTATCGATGCCGCGCATATCGGCGCATCCGGCGATGAACGTGCTGGCCGCCAGCGCAATGGCTGACAGGGCCAGCCGGCGGTCGGCGCCCACAAATGAAAAACTGCTGGTCATACTGCCCTCTCCTTGCCGGGCTGCTGTGCTGTGTTGTCGGAGTTGTCGGTGGCGTCACCGGCGCAGCCATCGGGGGGTAGGCACATGTCCACCGACAAGGTGTTGGGCATGGCCTCATAGATGCGGCGCAGGTAACCGTGGAACTGGGTCAATTCATCGGGTGACAACGGGCTGAGCGCGGCGCTGTTGACGCCTTTGACGATATCGGGCACCTGCCTTGCAGCAGCCAGCCCCTCCTCGGTCAGGCACAGGCTGACCACGCGGCGGTCGTCGGTGGAGCGTTCGCGCTCGATGATGCCCTTGTCGACCAGGCGGTCGATGAGCCGCGTCATCGCGCCCGGGGTCTGCAAGGTGCGGCGCGCCAAGTCGGCCGCCGTATGGGCCTTGCCGCTGGCCAGGTGCAGCACAGGAATCCACTGCGCCTGCGTCAGGCCCAGCGGCTCCATGCGGCGGTCCACCTCGGCACGCACCACAGTGGAGATGATGCGCATCAGCCAGCAGGGGAAATCCACCGGCCGGATGGCTTCAATCTCGGGAAAGCCGCCCGCCAGCGCTTCTTGGTCCTCGCCAGCAGACGCGGGATTTTCCTGGTGCGAATCGGTCATGCCGCAGGCCCTTTCTGAAATGGTTTACAAGGCAATGATTATCCAATCATTCATTGCCTAGGCAATTGTTGAAGAGGCAAAGACCACAATCGGCACACAGATTTGTGGCACTGCAGCGCCCGGGGTGACAGCCAGCCCCCAGCACAGCCCCATTTCAGGGCATGGCAGCAGGCCCGCAAAGCCGCTCGCGCCCTCAAAAAGCACCAAACCAGTGCGAACCGCTGATTGTTCAGGGTCATTCCATGTGGGTTTTATGCATTAATGCATGCGGATTCGGCATAATGTCGGTTTTCGGCGCGATGGCGCACCATCGCTGTGCACACCTCGGCCCTCGCACAAAATCAGTGCAAGCCGGCTTTAGACCTTGAAAGTTTGTCCATGCAACACCAATCCCTGGCCCAGTTTCTCGCTTACGTCGAACAGCGCAACCCCGGCCAGCCCGAGTTCTTGCAGGCCGTGACCGAAGTCATGGAAAGCCTGTGGCCCTTCATCGAGAAGAACCCCCGCTACGCCCAGCACAGCCTGCTCGAACGCCTGGTCGAGCCCGAGCGCGTGGTGAGTTTTCGCGTCAGCTGGGTGGACGACCAGGGCGTGGTGCAGGTCAACCGTGGCTACCGCATCCAGCACAGCATGGCCATCGGCCCCTACAAGGGCGGCCTGCGCTTTCACCCCTCGGTCAACCTGTCGGTGCTCAAGTTCCTGGCGTTTGAGCAGACATTCAAGAACGCGCTGACCACGCTGCCCATGGGCGGCGGCAAGGGCGGCTCGGACTTCGACCCCAAGGGCAAGAGCGATGCCGAAGTGATGCGCTTCTGCCAGGCCTTCATCAGCGAACTGTTCCGCCATGTGGGCTCGGACACTGACGTGCCCGCCGGCGATATCGGCGTGGGCGGCCGGGAAGTGGCCTTCATGGCCGGCATGTATAAAAAGCTGGCCAACCGCGCCGACTGCGTGTTCACCGGCAAGGGCCTGGCCTTTGGCGGCTCGCTGATCCGCCCCGAAGCCACCGGCTTTGGCACCGTCTACTTTGCGCAGGAAATGCTCAAGACCCGTGGCAAGAGCTTCGAAGGCCTGACGGTCTCGGTTTCGGGCTCGGGCAATGTGGCGCAGTTCGCCATCGACAAGGCCATGGCACTGGGCGCCAAGGTGGTCTCGGCTTCTGACTCCTCGGGCACCATCTACGACGCGGCCGGTTTTGACGGTGACAAGCTGGTCAAGCTGATGGACATCAAGAACAAGCAGTACGGCCGCGTGAGCGACTACGCCAAGCAAGTGCCGGGCGTGGAGTACTACGAAGGCAAAACCCCCTGGTTCATCAAGGCCGACGTGGCCCTGCCCTGCGCCACCCAGAACGAGCTGGAACTGGCCGACGCCCAGACCCTGATCAAGAACGGCGTGCTGTGCGTGGCCGAAGGCGCCAACATGCCTTGTACCATCGAAGCGGTCAAGGCCTTTGAAAAGGCCGGCGTGCTCTACGCGCCCGGCAAGGCATCGAACGCCGGCGGCGTCGCCACCTCCGGCCTGGAGATGAGCCAGAACGCGCTGCGCCTGAGCTGGCCCGCTGCCGAAGTCGACCAGCGCCTCTTTGAAATCATGGAAGGCATCCACTCGGCTTGCGTCAAGTACGGCCAGCGCGACGACGGCACCATGAGCTATATCGACGGCGCCAATATCGCCGGCTTTGTGAAGGTGGCCGACGCCATGCTGGCCCAAGGCGTGTTGTAAAAACGCCCGGGCATAGCGCCCGGTCAGCACCCACTGCACAATGCCCCCATCGTTCAGCGCGCTGGGGGCTTTTTGCTGCGCGCCAGAACATCACAACGACAACCACAACGACAAGGTATGAGGGGCGGGCCATGGAGCAAGCGGACTTTATCCATCTGGTGCGCGAGAGCGAAATAGAAAGCGCCAACGACAGCGCCGCCTACCGGCGCAGCGTCATCCGGTTTGCGCTGCTGGGCTACCTCTGGGTGGTGGGCTGCCTGGTGCTCAGTCTGGGCGTCCTCGGCTTTGTCGTGGCCCAGGCAGTGCGCGGCCAGTTTCGCGGCGGCTATGTGCTGGCGCTGGTGTTTGCGCTGGGCCTGCTGTGGACCAGCTTCAAAGCACTGTGGACGGGCCCGGCCGACGAGCCCGAAGGCATTGCCATTACCGAGGCCGAGGCTCCGGAGCTGTTCAAGGCGCTCGATCGCATACGCCGCAAGGTCAAGGGCCCGGCCATCGATGCCGTCTACCTGCAAGATGACTTCAATGCCGCCATCTGGCAGCGGCCCCGCTTTGGCATGCTGGGCGGCTCGGTCAACTACCTGATGATTGGCCTGCCGCTGCTGATGGCGCTCGACAAGGCCAGGGTGATGGCCGTGCTGGCCCATGAATACGGCCATCTGCGCGAGAACCATAATCGCCTCAGCGCCTGGGTGTACCGCTCGCGGCGCGCCTGGCTCAAGCTTTACTACAGCATGCGCGAAGATGACGGCCCGATGGCCGCAGCCACCCGCTCGTTCCTGAACTGGTACTTTCCGCGCTTTGCCGCCAAGACCTTTGCGATGGCCCGGCAGGACGAGTACGAGGCCGACCGCATCGCCGCCCAGCTGCTGGGGGCCGACGTGGCGGCTGCCACACTGACCGAGCTGGAGATCAAGGCCGCCTGGCTGAGCGATGCCTTCTGGGGCCAGCACTGGCGCAGCGCAGCCCAGCACCCGCTGCCCCAGGGGCCGTTCAGTGCCATGCAGGCCCTGCTGCGCCTCAAGCCCGAGCCGGCATTTGCGCAACAGGCCCTGCGCCAGGCGCTCGCGCGGATCAGCGATGTGGACGACACCCATCCCGCCTTGCGCGACCGGGTGGAGGCCATCAGTGGCGAGCGCCCTGGCCTGCCCAGCTGGTCCACCAAAGGCGCCGTCAGCCTGCTGGGCCCCAAGGCTGCGGAATGGATGCAGCAGTTCGACGCCCGCTGGTGCAAGGACAACGCCAGCACCTGGAAGCAGCACCATGCACGCATGGCGCGCTGGCAGCAGCATGCCCAGCAGCTGCGTGCCAATGCGGCCCACTCCAGCAATGCAGAGCTGATCGAGCGCGCGCGCATTGAGCGCAAGATCGACTGCCAGGCCCCCGTGCGCCAGCTCTACGAGCAGGTGCTGGCCCGTGATGCGCAGCACCCCGGCGCGCTGGCCGGACTGTCCGCCTGCCTGCCCACCAGCGATACCGCCTTGCAGCAAAAATGCCTGGAGGCGCTGTGGCAGACCGCCCCGAGCTACCGTCCCTATGCCACGCGGGCGATGGTGGGCATGCTGGAGGCCCAGGCCAAGCAAAGCAGCTACGACGCTGCCGCCATGCGCCTGTGGCGTGACCGCGCCCGCGAGGCCGAACAGCAACAGCAGGAATTTTTTGACCGCTTGCAGCAGGCCCCTGTGTTCCAGGGCACGCGCGTGAACGATCTGAGCGCCTTCGAGCTGGCCGATCTGCGCGGCGAGCTGGCCCTGTTCAAGCCGATCAGCCAAGCCTGGCTGCTCAGCAAACCAGAATCAAGCATGCCCGAGCTGCGCATCCATCTGCTGCTGGTGCAGGCCCCTCGCCTCCATGAAGAGCAACGCAGCGAGCTGCGCCGCGCGCTGTACGCTGATATCGACCTGCCCGGCATGCTGCTGGTGATGTGCGTGGGCCCGGGCGAGCCGGCCAGCGAAGAAGAGGCAAGGCGCCACGCGCGCCAACCCATTTACCTCGCCACTCTGTAGAACCAGCGTCAGGCCTGCATCGAAAACTCCCGCCCAGCCAGTTGGCTTCGCTTTGGCCCTACACTGGCGGCCAGACATCACTCCTGTATTGATAGCTGTCTGCGCCAGCCCCCATGCCTGCATAGGGTCCCTGCGTGGCCAGCTCACCGCTTCTTTACCGTGCCATCCGCTGCAAGCTCTCCTCTCTGCCTGGGCCTGGCAGGCCCCACCGCCTCCGGCAAGACCGGCGCTGCCATTGCGCTGGCGCAGCAACTGGGCGCGGCGCGGCCCGTCGAGATCATCAGCGTGGACTCGGCCCTCATCTACCGGGGCATGGACATTGGCTCGGCCAAGCCCAGCGTGCAGGAGCAGGCCGGCATTGCCCACCACCTGCTCGATATCCGCGACCCGCTGGACGCCTACAGCGCGGCCGAGTTTGTGCGCGATGCGCTGGCGCTGGTCGCGCAAATCCATGCGAGGGGCGGCATCAGCTTGCTGGTGGGCGGCACCATGCTGTACTTCAAGGCGCTGATGGATGGCATGGACGATATGCCCGCCGCCGACCCGGCAGTTCGCGCCCAGCTTGATGCCGAAGCCGCCCTCCATGGCTGGCCCCATATGCATGGGCTGCTGGCGCAGGTTGACCCGGTGACCGCGCAGCGCCTCGCGCCGGGCGACAGCCAGCGGGTGCAGCGCGCGCTGGAGGTCTGGCGCATCAGCGGCCAGCCGCTGTCGCACTTCCATGCGCAGCAAAAGCGGCCGTCGCCACTGCTGCAGCTGGCGCCCAGTTTTCAGCTCTTCAGTTTGGAGCCCAGCGACCGCGCCTGGCTGCATGCGCGCATTGCGCTGCGCTACGACCAGATGCTGGCCCAGGGATTCTTGGCCGAGGTGCAGCAGCTGCGCGCGCGCGGCGATCTGCAGCTGAATCTGCCATCGATGCGCTGCGTGGGCTACCGCCAGATGTGGGAGATGCTCGACCGCTGCGCAGAGCGAGGCATTGCCGTGCACACCGAGCGCGACGTGCCGCCCGCATTGTGGGCCGAGATGCGCGAGCAAGGCATTGCCGCCACGCGCCAGCTGGCCAAGCGCCAGATCACCTGGCTGCGCAGCATGCCCGCCCGCCAAGCGATTGCCTGCGATGCGCCGGGTGCGCTGGACCAATGGCTGCGCGCCGCCAGCGCCCGGCTCGCCGCTGCTGGCGCCTAAACGCGGGCCCACACCATGCCCACCCAACCGCAAGAAACACGGCCGCCTGCGGGCAGCCGCATCGCCGAGCGCCTAGCCGGCGCGCATTTTCAGGATGCCTGGTGCATCCACACCGCGCAGACCGGCGAGCCGGCGCTGGCCTATTTTCTGGCCGCAGTCGCGCGCACGCCGCGCTGGATTGAGTGGTGCATGCAGGCCCGCAACCGGGTTGGACAGCTGGTAGGGCTCAAGAACCTGGGCACCCTCTCCCAGATCGACCCGCAGCGGCCCGCCAGCGCCTACCAGCCTGGCGAGCGCGTGGGCGTTTTTACGGTGTTAGAGAACAGCGCAGGTGAAGCACTGATCGGCGACAGCGACAAGCATTTGAACGTGGTGCTCAGCGTCCACCGCGCGCCTGTGGCGGGCCGCCAGGACCAGGTCGCCATCACCATCACGACGGTGGTGCATGTCCACAACCTGCTCGGCCACTTGTATATGCTGCCGGTGGCGCCGATGCACCGGCGCATTGCACCTGCGGTGCTAGCCGCCTTGGGCCAGGCACAACCTGCAGCGGCCTAAGCGTTCGCAGCGGCGTTCGCAGGATCCGCACGCATCCAGTCGCAGGTCGCCCGCCAAAACAGCAGCGCGCTGCCGCTGACCACCGCACCCAGCGCACACACGCCGAGCCACCCCGCATAGGCATAGACGCTGGTGGCGCTGATGGCGCCCAGGCCGCTGCCTACTGCATAGAACAGCATGTAGACGGCGACCACGCGGCTGTGCGCATCGCTGCTGCGCGCAAAGATCAGGCCCTGGTTGCTGACATGCAAGGCCTGGCCCCCCAGATCCAGTAGCACAATGCCCAACACCAAGGCTGTGATCGCCCAGCGCGGATCGGGCAGCCCGCCCAAACCGGCCAAGGGCAGCCAGGCCAGCAGCAAGGCCAGCAAGGCCCACATTGATGCGCGCTGCGCCTGGCCCCTGTCCACCCAGCGCCCTGCTAGCGTCGCTGCCAACGCGCCGGCGGCACCTACCAGGCCAAACAGGCCAATGGCAGTGTGCGAAAAACCAAAAGGCGCTGCGCGCAGCGGCAGCACCAGGCTGCTCCAGAAAATGCTGAACGCGGCAAACATCAGCAAGGCCAGCACCCCGCGCACCTGCAGGACCCGGTCGCGCCGCAGCAGGCTGCCCATCGACGCCACCAGTTGTCTATAGCCCAGGGTGGATGGCCGATGCGCCAGCACTGGCAACCACCACCACAGTGGCAGCGCCATCGCCAGCATCAGCGCCGCCGATGCCATATAGACGCTGCGCCAGCCCCAGGCATCGCCCACGGCCCCGGCCAGTACCCGCGCCAGCAGCAGGCCGATAAAAACTCCGCTTTGCGCGCCCCCCACCACCCGGCCCTGGGCATCGGGCGGCGCTGCACTGGCGGCGTAGGCGATCAGGCCCTGGGTCATCGCGGTGCCCAGCAAGCCCACCGCCAGCATCGCCCCCATCAACAGCGGCGCAGAAGGCGCGATGGCCACGGCCAGCAACGCCATCACCAGGGCCAGCAATTGCCAGGCCATCAAGGGGCGCCGGTTGACCCGGTCGCCCAAGGGCACCAGCAGCAGCAAGGCGAGGGCCGATCCCAGCTGCGTGGCGGTGATCACGCCACCGACCGCAGCCAGCGGTATGCCCAGGTCCAGCGCCACCGCATCCAACAAGGGCTGGGCGTAGTACACATTGGCCACGCTGGCGCCAGCGGCCACGGCGAACAGCCCCACCAGGCCTGATGGCACGACAGGATGCTGGACGTGCCGGCCCGGGGTATCAACACAGGAATAGGAAGTCATCGAGTCATCACAATCTAGTTTTAATTTAAAACCAGATGAATTCTAGGCATTCCAGTTTTAAAATGCAACTCAAATGAAAACTTGGAGGATACCGCATGACCCAGCCTGAGCCCTGCCCCGTTGCGCGAGCGCTCGATACCATTGGCGACCGCTGGTCGCTCTTGATCGTGCGGGATGCCTTTGACGGCGTGCAGCGCTTCGGCGATTTGCAGCGCAACCTGGGCATGGCGCGCAATATCCTGAGCGACCGCTTGCGCAAGTTGGTGGACGCGGGCGTGCTGCAGACGCAGCCCGCATCCGACGGCAGTGCCTACCAGGAATATGCGCTGACGGCCAAGGGCCTGGGCCTGTTCCCGGTGGTGGTGGCGCTCAGGCAATGGGGCGAGGACCAGCTGTTCGCGCCGGGCGAGGCGCATTCGAGTTTGGTGGAAAAAGCCAGCGGCAAACCCGTGGCGCGCATGCAGCCGCAAACCGCCGATGGCCAGGTGCTGGCGCCCAGCGCCGCCATGGTGCGCAAGCTGGGCTAGCCGCTTATTAGCAAGACAGGCCAGGGCCTTACTTGCCGACCAGGTCGCTCAGCTTCTGGGCTTCAAATTCTGTCTCTCGCTGCGCATCGCAAGGCACGCAATCGCCCAGCTTGCTTTGCAGCGACAGCTTCTCGATGGCAGCCCAGAGCATGGTGATCTGCTGCTCATGGCCGGCCGCGCTGTCGATGATGCCGCGCATGGCCTTGGACAGAGGATCGTCTTCCTGCGTCACGCCGTAGGCGGCAAACTTCTGCTCAGGCTGGGCCTCGGTCACATCGGCGCTGGCGCCTTGGCGCGAGGCAATGATGCGCGCGGGGATGCCCACGGCGGTGGCACCCGCAGGCACCGGCTTGATGACCACGGCATTGCTGCCGATCTTGGCGCCGTCGCCCACCTCAAAGCCGCCCAGCACCTTGGCACCCGCAGCCACCACCACGTTCTTGCCCAAGGTGGGATGGCGTTTGGCGCCCTTGTAGAGCGTGGTGCCGCCCAGGGTGACGCCGTGGTAGATGGTGCAGCCGTCGCCGACAACCGCGGTCTCGCCAATCACGACACCCATGCCGTGATCAATAAAGACATTGCGGCCAATCTGCGCGCCGGGGTGGATCTCGATGCCGGTCAGCCAGCGGGCCATGTGCGAGATGAAACGGCCCGTCCATTTGAATCCATGGCTCCAGCACCAGTGCGCAGGACGCTGCATCCAGATCGCATGCAGACCGGGATAACAGGTGATGACCTCCCAACGGCTGCGGGCAGCAGGATCGCGGTCGAGGATGCACTGAATATCGGAGCGCAGGCGGTCAAGCATGGAAACAATGGTTATATAAGTATTCGAGGGCCCGCCAGTCTAGCGTTTTGTGGCCTCGGCCGTGCGCAGCATGGCCTTGGCAACACCTCTGAGGATATGGATTTCCTCCTGGGTCAGTTGCGCGCGGTTGAACATCTGGTTGAGCCGGGGCATCAGCTTCTTGGGCGCATCCAGGTCCAGAAAGCCGATCTCGGCCAGCGCCTGCTGCCAGTGCGCCAGCATGCCCGCCACCTGCTGCGCATCGGCCCGCTCGCCCCGCGCCGCCACATCGCTCACGCCATAGCCGCCCAGTGCCTGGCGCCAGTCATAGGCCACCACCTGCACGGCCGAGGCCAAGTTGAGCGAGCCAAAATCCGGATTGGTCGGAATCGACAGCGCCACATGGCAGCGGTACACATCCTCATTGGCCATGCCATAGCGCTCGCAGCCAAACAAAAAGGCCACGCCACTCTCGCCGCTGGGGTTGGCGGCTGCGGCGTCGCTGGCTGCGGGGGTGGTCTCTTCATCCAGCGGACCCGGCCCGGCCTGGGCGGCCAGCGCGCCTTGCAGCAGCAGCGCAAAGTGCTCGCGCGGAGTGCGCGCGGGCGGGCCAAAGTCACGCGGGGTCATCGCGGTGGCGCACAGGTGGCTCATGCCATCGAGCGCTTCCTCCACGGTGGCCACAATGCGGCAGTTGGCCAGCACATCCAGTGCGCCGCTGGCGCGCTGGATGGTTTCTTCCTTGCGCAGCACATTGCTCCAGCGCGGGCGCACCAGTACCAGGTCATCGAAACCCATGGTCTTGATGGCGCGGGCGGCGGCGCCCACATTGCCGGCGTGGCTGGTTTCGATCAGAACAAAACGGGTTTTCATAGACAGGTCGAGCAAAAATGGACATGCACCAGCGAAAAAAATCGACCGCAGGTACAATCTAGCCCCTATTGTCGCTGCCGCATCGCCGGCCGCGGTCTACTTGCCGCTCTTGCCCCAGCGTTTCGCAGCGTTTTTGCTGCCCCACTTACGCCCACACAATTTATGTCGTCCTCCTCCCTGCACCCCATGCTCAACATGGCCATCAAGGCCGCTCGCGCTGCTGGCGCCATCATCAACCGTGCCGCGCTTGACGTGGAATCGGTGCGGGTATCGACCAAACAGGTGAACGACTTTGTGACTGAAGTGGACCAGGCCTCCGAGCAAGCGATCATCGAGACCTTGCTGACCGCCTACCCGGACCACGGCATCCTCGCCGAAGAATCGGGCAACGAATACGGCAACCCCCGCTCCAACCACATCTGGATCATCGATCCGCTGGACGGCACCACCAACTTCATCCACGGCTTCCCCGTCTACTGCGTCAGCATCGCGCTGGCCGTGAACGGCCGCGTCGAGCAAGCCGTGGTGTACGACCCCACCCGCAACGACCTGTTCACCGCAACCCGTGGCCGTGGCGCCTTCCTGAACGAGCGCCGCATCCGCGTGTCCAAGCGCACCCAGCTGCGCGACACACTGATCACCACCGGCTTCCCCTTCCGTCCGGGCGACAACTTCAAGCAGTACATGGCCATGCTCGGCGATGTGATGCAGCGCACCAGCGGCGTGCGCCGCCCCGGCGCAGCGGCGCTGGACCTGGCCTATGTGGCCGCCGGCTTCAGCGATGGTTTCTTTGAAACGGGCCTGAGCATCTGGGACGTGGCAGCGGGCTCGCTGCTGGTGACCGAGGCCGGTGGCCTGGTCGGCAACTTCACCGGTGAAGCCGACTTCCTGGAGCAGCGCGAAGTGCTGGCCGGCACGCCCCGCATCTACGGCCAGTTGGTGCCCATCCTCGCCAAGTACAGCAAGTTTGCCAGCGCAGGCGACAAGGCTGCCGTGCGCCAGGCGCTGAACGACGACGGCGCCGAGCCCGCTGCGGACACCCCGGCCGAGCCCGACGCCGAGCAAGCCGAGTAAATTTCCGCACTCTCCTACGACAAAGCCCACAGGCCAGGCCTGTGGGCTTTGTCGTAGGGCGATCAGAAAACCGCCTCTGTCTGTCAGTTGCCAAACACGATCTGCGCAACCACACCAGACGCAATGGCCACCAGCAGGTAGTCACCGCCATTCTGGATCCAGTGGTAGCCGCGCGGAGGCGAGCTCAGGCGGTGTCCGCGCCAGTCATTGACCACATAGCCATGCGCCCGGTACTGGGGCGGCACGCGCGAGCCCTTGACCCAGCGGTGGTCCGGCCCCGCACCGCGGTGGTTGCGCGCATCGGGCCGGTGCGCATCATGGCGGCGATCGGGCTGCGCACGACCCCGGTCATCATGGCGGTGCACCTCCTGCGGCGGGCGCGGTTGCGCTTGCACGCCGACTGCTCCAGCCCCCATCGTAGCCACCAGTGCAGCGGCGGCGATACGGCTCATCCATGTTGTCGTTGCGTTTGTCATTGAGGACCTCCTATCCTTGTAGAGCACAAGGCAGAACCGCCTTGCTTGCAACCCATGATGGCGCAAGCCTGAGGGCAAGGTGGTAGGAATCGGGCAGCTTTACCGAGATTTTCGAGGCGGTGCGATGGGCTTTACATTCGCATCGGGGTGTTAAATCTCTTCAAAGATAGCGGCGCTTGCCGCTGCGGCGCCCACCCGCGCCGAGAACTCCTTGCATGGCAGATCTGCCAGATATTTCCATGCGCTGCATGCGAGTGACCGCCAACTTTATTCGCCAATTGCGTTAATATGCTCACCCCGCCCAGGCCAATCGCCCCCCAGCCAGCCTTGTATGATGCGCATAGCGGCCAGACGCACACAGGCGCAGCCACCCTGCCCCCTGATGCACCGCCGGTGGTGCCCGCCTTTATGGGCCCGGTGCCAACCCCATCACCCATGCCATGCCAAGTTGGATGCATACCAACCCATACCAATAGATGAGTTCAAACCCAATGGAAAATCCAACGCTGACAAAAGCCGATTTTTCATCGCATACGCCCATGATGCAGCAATACCATGCTGCCAAAGTTGACCACCCCAACACCTTGCTGTTCTACCGCATGGGGGATTTTTACGAGTTGTTTTATGGCGATGCCGAGAAGGCCGCGCAGCTGCTCAATATCACCTTGACCCAGCGCGGCCAGTCGGCCGGCCAGCCGATTCCGATGGCGGGCGTGCCCTTCCATGCGCTGGAGAACTACCTGGGGCGCTTGCTCAAGCTCGGCGAATCGGTGGCGATTTGCGAGCAGGTGGGCGAAGTGGGGGCCAGCAAGGGCCCCGTCGAGCGCAAGGTGGTGCGCGTGGTCACGCCCGGCACGGTGACCGACAGCGAGCTGATGAGCGACAAGGCCGAGGCCATGCTGCTGGTGGTGCACCAGGCCCAGCGCGCCCGCTGTGGCCTGGCGTGGCTCAGCGTCACCCAGGGCAAGATTTTTCTGGCCGAGTGCACGCATGAAGAGCTGCCCGCCTGGATTGCGCGCATTGCGCCCAGCGAAGTGGCCTACAGCGCCGGTGCCTCGCAGCGCTTTGAGCAATCGCTCTACCAGCTGCGCAGCAGCGGCGTGCTGACCTGCCCGCTGGCGCTGCGCCCCGACTGGCAGTTTGACGAGAAGCTGGGCGAGCGCAAGCTGCTCGAGCAACTGGGCGCGGCCAGCCTGCAGGCCTGGAATGCGCAGACCTTGTATGCTGCCCATGCGGCCGCTGGCGCGCTGCTGACCTATGCCGAGCACACCCAGGGCCGCAACCTGCCTCATGTGCAGACCATCCATGTGGTGCGCGACGATGCACTGATCGACCTGCCTGCGACCACCCGCCGCAATCTGGAGCTGGTCAAGACCTTGCGCGGCGAGGACGGCCCGACCTTGTTCTCGCTGATCGATACCTGCCAGACCGGCATGGGCAGCCGCTTGCTCAAGAGCTGGTTGCTCGAACCCAGCCGCGACCGCAGCGATGCGCGTGCGCGCCTGGGCGCCATCGCCGTGCTGCGCGGCGACAGCGACACGCTGTCGGCAGCGCCGTGGCAGATTCTGCGCACCGAGCTCAAGGGTGTCTCCGATGTGGAGCGCATCACCGCCCGCATCGCCCTGCGCCAGGTGCGCCCGCGCGAGTTGGTAGCGCTGGGTTTGACCTTGCAAAAGGCCCAGCAGCTGGCGCGCAATGCCGCTGCGCCCGCGCCACTGCTGGGCGAGATTTTTGAAGCGCTGCAGCCGCCCTTGGAGGCGATGGAGTTGCTGATCCGTGCGATCGATCCCGAGCCCGCAGCGCTGGTGCGCGACGGCGGCGTGATTGCAAACGGTTTTGATACCGAGCTGGATGAGCTGCGCGCGATCCAGACGAATTGCGATGCCTTTTTGCTGGACCTGGAGACGCGCGAAAAAGCGCGCACCGGCATCAGCAACCTGCGCGTGCAGTTCAACAAGGTGCATGGCTTCTATATCGAGGTCACCAGCAGCCACAAGGACAAGGTGCCCGACGACTACCGCCGCCGCCAGACCTTGAAGAACGCCGAGCGCTTTATCACGCCCGAGCTCAAGACCTTCGAAGACAAGGCGCTGTCGGCCCAGGAACGCGCCTTGCAGCGCGAGAAATGGTTGTACGAGCAGGTGCTCGACCAGTTGCAGCCGCATGTCAGCGCCCTCACGCGTGTGGGCCAGGCGATTGCCTCGCTCGATGCGCTGTGTGCGCTCGCCGAGCGCTCATTGACCCTGAACTGGTGCGCGCCGCAGTTTGTGCCCGAGCCCTGCATCGACATCGATGCCGGCCGCCACCCGGTCGTGGAAGCGCGCCTGGCCGAAACCTCCAACGCTTCCTTCATCGCCAACAACACGCGGCTGTCGAGCCTGCAGCGCCTGCAGATCATCACCGGCCCCAATATGGGCGGTAAATCGACCTATATGCGCCAGGTGGCGCTGATTGCGCTGCTCGCCAGCATGGGCAGCTATGTGCCCGCCACGCGCTGCCTGCTCGGGCCCATCGACGCGATCCACACCCGCATCGGCGCGGCCGATGACCTGGCCAATGCCCAGTCCACCTTCATGCTGGAGATGACCGAGGCCGCGCAGATCCTGCACAGCGCCACCCCCAACAGCCTGGTGTTGATGGACGAGATCGGCCGGGGCACCAGCACCTTTGATGGCCTGGCGCTGGCCAGCGGCATTGCCACGCATCTGCATGACAAGACCAAGGCCCTGGCCTTGTTCGCCACCCATTACTTTGAGCTGACCGAGCTGCCGGCCAAGGCCAAACATGCGATCAACATGCATGTGGCCGCGACCGAAGCGGGCAGCGACATCGTGTTTTTGCATGAACTGCAACCGGGCCCGGCCAGCCGCAGCTATGGCGTGCAGGTGGCCAAGCTCGCGGGCATGCCCGCGCCCGTGCTCAGCCATGCCCGCCATGCACTGGCCGCGCTGGAAGCGCGCCAGCAGGCGGGCGACTCCCAGGTGGACCTGTTTGCCCAGCCGGCCTCGGCCGAGACCCCCACTCCCAGCGCCGTCGAGGCGCAATTGCGCGAGCTGCAACCCGATACGTTGACACCGCGCGACGCCCTCGATCTACTGTATTCACTCAAGCGACTCGCTGACAAGTCATGACCTATTGTGTAGCCATCAAGCTGAACGCCGGCCTGGTGTTCCTCTCCGACTCCCGCACCAATGCGGGCCTGGACCATATCAGCACCTTCCGCAAGATGATGGTGTATGAGAAGCGCGGCGAGCGCTTCATGGTGCTGCTGTCTGCCGGCAATCTGTCGATCTCGCAATCGGTGCGCGAGATATTGCAGACCCAGCAGCTCGAAGACGAGAACGGCGGCCCGCCCATCACCATCTGGAACGCCAAGAGCATGTTCGATGCCACCCGCGTGCTGGGCGCTGCCGTGCGCCATATCCAGGAGCGCGATGGCAAGGCGCTCGAGCGCGCTGGCGTCGACTTCAACTGCAGCCTGGTGTTTGGCGGCCAGATCGCTGGCGAGAGCCCGCGCCTCTTTCAGGTCTACTCGGCCGGCAACTTCATCGAGGCCACGGCCGAGACCCCCTACTTCCAGATTGGCGAGGCCAAGTATGGCAAGCCCGTTCTCGACCGCGTGCTGACGCCCAAGACCCCCCTCAATGAAGCGGCCAAATGCGCGCTCGTCTCCATGGACAGCACGCTCAAATCCAACCTGTCGGTGGGCCTGCCGCTGGACCTGGTAGTCTACGAAACCGACCAGCTCGCCTGCGACAACATCGCCTGCATCGACGAGTTCAACCAGTACTTCCGCATGGTGCGCAACACCTGGGGTGACAAGCTGCGCCAGGCCTTTGACAGCATCGACGACCCGCACTGGGACAGCGGTGATACGGCCGCATCGATCCAGCCGGACAACAGCGCCATCCGGCCGGTCAAAAAAATCACCAATTCAAATGTGATGCTCTAAAGCGGTAGTTGGTGCGGAGTGCGCCAGCCTGCGCACAAACTATCAGCCATGCACCAGATTGGGGTTTTGCGCCAGCTGCTGGGCAATCGCACGGCAGGTGCGCAGCAGCGGCTGGATATAGGCGGCCTGCACATCTTCGCGCTGGCGGAACAGCAAGGTGCTGACGCTGATGGCGGCCACGGGGCTGCCGTCCGGCCCCAGCACCGCAGCGCCAAAGCAGTAAATGCCCTCTTCATTTTCTTGCGCATCGGTGGACCAGCCGCGTTGGCGCACTGCGTCCACCTGCTGCTGCAGCGCCTGCGCATCGCCCACCGTCTGCGCCGTCAGCGGCGCATAGCTCAGCTCTGCCATCAGCGCACTGGCATCGCCGGGAGGCAGCGCGGCCAGGTAGGCCTTGCCCACGGCGGTGGAGTACAGGTTCACGCTGGTGCCAATGCGCGATGACATCTGCACGGCGCTGTCGCTCTCGAGCTTTTCGATATAGACCATGCTGTGGCCCGAGGGCACGGCAAAATGGATGGTCTCCTGCGTGGCATCGCGCAGATCACGCAACGCCTGGGTCGCTGCCATGCGCAGGCCCGAGCGGCTCCAGCTGCGGCTGGCCAGTTGCACCAGGCGCGGGCCCAGGGTCCAGCAGCGCGTGCTCCCCACTTCCACCAGCATGCGCTCGGCCTGCAGCGCCGCCACAATGCGGTGCACCGTCGGGCGCGGAAAACCCGTTGCCTTGGCCATCTCGGCAATGCCCAGCGGCTCGCTGCCATCTGCCACCAGCTGCAGCACGCGCATGAACTTGGAAAACGCTGCCGTGCCGGCAACACTGCTTTCAGAAGACGAAGTAGCCATGCGCCGTAGCATACCCCAGCGCAAGAGGGTTCAGGGTCGCCAGCTGCATGCACTGCGCGCTCTCCTGCCATTCGACGCATACAGAGGCCAAAGCATTCTTCTTTTCCATAGGAATGCGGTTCCATCCCTTCAACGGTGATGCCTTCCGAATGATCACTATGGAAAATCCATAGCCAGCATCGCGGCAGACCGCTACCATGGCGCATCCCCCACGACACCGCTTCCCGCCCGCCATGCGCTTTGACCTGCAAGACCTGCGCCTTTTTGTCCATACGCTGGAGTCCGGCACCATCACCCAGGGGGCAGAGCGCTGCCATATCACCCTGGCATCGGCCAGCGAGCGCATTCGCGGCATGGAGACGGTGCTGGGCGCGCCCTTGCTCCACCGCAGCAAGCGCGGGGTCACAGCGACCGAGGCGGGGGCCGTGCTGCTGCCCCATGCCCGCCGCATGCTGCTGCAGATGGAGCAGCTCGCCGGCGACATGCAGGCCTTTGGCCAGGGCCTGGGCACGCGCATTGAGCTGCTGGCCAACACCTCAGCGATCAGCGAGCACCTGATTGCGCCGCTGGGCGCGTTTATGCAAGCCAACCCGCAGCTGCGCCTGGAGCTGCGCGAATGCACCAGCGATGCGATTGCGCGCGCGCTGATGGCCGGTGAGGCGGATATGGGCGTGCTCTCCAACGCCGTACCTGCGGGCAGCCTGCACACCCAGGTCTGGCGCGATGACCCGCTGGTGCTGCTGGGCACGACGCGCCTCTTGGCCGCCCTGCCCCAGGATGTGCAACTGCACCACCTCAAGGACATTGCGCTCCTGGGCCTGCTGCCCCAGCATGCGCTGCACCAGCTGATGGCCGCGCAGGCACTGCAGGCGGGCGTGGCGCTGCGCTACCGCGCGCTGGCCCCGCACCTCGAAGCCCTGTGCGACTGGGTCGCGATGGGCCTGGGCGCTGCGCTGGTGCCGCGCACCGCTGCCGAATGCGCCACTCTGCGCTGGCCCCAGGCCCGGCTGCGCCTGCGGCCGCTGAGCGCCGACTGGGCCGCACGCCAGCTGGTGCTGGCCTGCCGCGACCCCGCCCAGCTGCCGCCCCAGGCGCTGCAGCTATGGACCTTTCTGCAGGAAGCGGCCCACTAGGCATTGCAGCGAGCGCCATCCACGGCCCGCATAGCCGACGGCCTGCCCGGCCTTTGTCCCCGGCGGGCCCATCTTGTGCAACACTTGCGCGCTTATGTTTTCCCGCCTCTCTGTTTACTTGGCGCCAGCGCTGCTGTGCGCCGCCGCCCCTGCCCTGGCTGCAGGCTTTGATGACTGCCCGCAGTTCTTCTCGGGCAAGCCGCCCAGCACCAGTGCCTACGGCCAATTGCGTCCTTTGTGTTTTGAAGAGTTTGCCGTGCTGCATTCGGGCCAGACCAAGACGCCGATCTTTGTGGCCCAGCGCCTGAACGCCCGCATGCTGGACCAGGCCAAGGACTTGAAGCGCAGCGACAAGTTCTACGAAGAAGCCCGTCTGCCCGCGCGCGAACGCGCCCAGCTGTCGGACTACCGGCGCTCGGGCCTCAGCCGTGGCCATATGGCTGCGGCCGGTGACATGAGCACCAAGTACGGCAAGGCCCAAAGCTATTCGCTGGCGAATATGGTGCCACAGGACCCGACCCAGAACGGCAAGCCCTGGTCGCAGATCGAGCAGGACACGCGCCGCTATATCCGCCGCGCCAAGGGCGATGTCTTTGTCATCACCGGCCCGGTTTTTGGCAAGCAGCACCGCACCATCGGAGACGGCCAGGTCTGGGTGCCCGATGCCGTGTTCAAGATGGTCTACGACCCAGCGACCGGCCAGCGCTGGGTGCATCTGCAGGACAACCAGCCATCGACCAAGGCGGGCAAGCCCCTCAGCTACGCGGAGTTTGTGCAGCGCACGGGCATTCGCCTGCTGGACTGAGCACAGTCCCTGGCTCAGAAAAAAGGCCCATGCTGCAATGCGCAGACATGGGCCTTCGCGGGTGAATGGTGCGGCTCAGTGGTCGTTGGCCGCATCCAAAAACGCCGTGCCTTCGCTCAGCGGCGCAAAGCGGTAGGACGCGGGCGTGCGGCTGAGTTTGACCGGGGCGCCCAGGCCGGTGTAGTCGCCCATCTTCACAACCATCTCGCGGTGCGCGGTGTGCGGCGCTTGCAAGGCCTGCTCCACATTCAGCACCGGCGCGGCGGGCACGCCAATGGCCATCAGGTCTTGGGCCAGTTGCACGCCGTCGTGCGCGGCAAAGGCTTTTTCAAGCAGCGGCTTGAGCACATCACGGTTTATTGAGCGTTGGCCGGCGGTGGCAAAGCGCGTGTCATCGGCCAGGGCCTCCTGCCCCAGGTGCTGGCACATCAGGCGGAACTGGCGGTCATTGCCCACGGCCAGGAAAATAGGCGCCTTGCCGGTGTTCACCACATCGTAGGGGTAGATATTGGGGTGGGCATTGCCGGAGCGGCCGGGGATCTTGCCGTTCATGAACCAATTGGCGGCATGCGGGTGCAAGAGCGAGATGCCCGCGTCGTACAGCGAGGCATCGACCAGCTGGCCCAGGCCGCTGCGGCCGCGCTCATGCAGCGCCAGCAGTACACCGATCACCGCATTGAGGCCGGTGACCATGTCGACCACCGGCAGGCCCACACGCAGCGGGTCGCGGTCGGCCTCGCCGTTGATGCTCATCAGCCCGGCCATGGCCTGGATGGCCGCGTCATAACCGGGCAGGCTGCCCAGCGGGCCATCGGCGCCAAAGCCGGTGACGCGGCACCAGACCAGGTGCGGAAACTGCTGCTGCATCTGCTCGTAGCCAATGCCCCATTTCTCCATCGTGCCGGTCTTGAAGTTCTCGACCACCACATCGGCCTGCGCCATCAAAGCGCGCACCTGGGCCTGGCCTTCGGCACTCGCCAAGTCCATGAACTGCACGCGCTTGTTGCGGTTCAGACCCAGGTAGTACGAGGCCACGCCTTCGCGGAACGGCGGGCCCCAGCTGCGCGTATCGTCGCCTTGCGGCGGCTCGACCTTGAGCACATCGGCGCCATGGTCGCCCAGGATCTGGCCGCACAGCGGCCCGCCCAGAATGCGCGAGAGATCGAGCACCTTGATGCCCTGCAAAGCGCCTGCTTGGGCCGCCTGTGTTGTTGTCATGGTCCGTTTTTCCGTTTTCCGTTGGATCAGTCCAGCGTCACACCCGACTGCTGCACCACTGCCTGCCATTTGTCTACTTCAGTACCGATAAAGCGCCCCAGATAGGCGGGCGACCGGTCCGGTGATGCCTCCAGGCCCTGCGCGGCAAAGGCCTTTTTCACACTGTCCGAATCCAGCGCCTTGGAGAAGGCCTGGTTGAGCACCTGCACACGCTCGGGCGGCGTGCCCTTGGGGGCGACGACACCGAAGAAAACACCCACGTCATACCCGGCCATGCCCTGCTCGGCCACGGTGGGAATGTCGGGCAAGGCGCTGGAGCGGCGCGCGGTGGCTACGCCCAGCGGTTTGACCTTGCCTGCCTTGATATAGGGCATGGCCGTGAGGATATCGGTAAAGCTCATGTCGACCTGTCCCGCCAGCAAATCATTGAGCGCCGGGCCCGTGCCCTTGTAGGGAATGTGCTGCAGCTTGGTGCCCGCCAGGTTGTTGAACATGACCCCGGCCAGGTGCGACGAAGCGCCATTGCCCGATGACGCGAAATTGAGCTTGCCGGGCTGGGCCTTGTCCAGCGCGATCAGGCCCTGCACGTTGTCGGCTGGCAGGCTGGCCTTCACCACCAGGATATTGGGCAGGTAGCCCACATAGATGATGGGCGCGTAGCTGGTGCGCGGGTCGTAGCTGATCGACTTGTACAAGCTCTTGTTGATCGCCAGCGGCCCCGAGGTGCCGAACATGATGGTGTAGCCATCGGGCTTGGCGCGCGCCACATACTCGGCGCCGATATTGCCGCCTGCGCCCGCGCGGTTCTCCACCACTACGCTCTGGCCCAGCTCGCGCGTCAGCTCGGTCGCCAGAATGCGGGCCATCGCATCGGTGGGGCCGCCCGGTGGGAAGGGTACGGTGAACATGATCGGACGGTCGGGGAATTTGTCAGCGGCTTGCGCCGAGGCGATGCCCACGCCACCCAGCCCGGCCAGGCATGCGAGGGCGAGCGCCGCCGTGTTCAAGGAAAATTTTTGCATGTTTGTCTCCATGTATTGAGGGATGCAGGTCTGCTGCCTGCGTATTGATGGGGGTGTCTCTGCCGGTCTGCGTATCTGTTATTCAGTCCAGCCAATCGGCGGGAATGGCGTCGCTCGCCAACGGGTCGCGCGGCAACACGCGGTGCAGCAGCACCAGTTGCGACAGACGCAGGCGCTCGGCCGAGTCGATCTGGCCGGCTTCCCAGGCCATCGCAATGGCGGTGGTGCAGTTGTACAGACCGGTGGCAGCCTGGCGGGCCAGCACCGCGCCGCCGTCTTGCGCGGCACGCTCGGCCAGCGCGCTGGCGCGGGCCAGAGCGGCATCCAGCGTCTGGCGGTAGCCTGCGCTGATGCTGCAATGCGCCAGCAGGCCGTGCAGATAGGCCTGCAGCACCGGCAGCGAGCCTTCCCGCTGGATGGCGCGCACGACATCGAGCGCGACGATATTGCTGGTGCCTTCCCAGATGGAGCCCAGGTGGGCATCGCGCACCAGGCGCGGGTCCGTCCATTCCTCGATATAGCCGCAGCCGCCGCGCACTTCCATCGCGTCACCGGTCACCTTGCGCGCATCGCGGCAGGCGCGGAACTTGATCATCGGCGTCAGGATGCGCAGCAGCGCATAGGCCTCCTTGTCGCCCGCGTCCGAGCGCATCAGGGTCTGCGCGGTCTGGAACACCATGGAGCGCGCCTGCTCGGCGGGCACGCGCAGCTTGTCGAGCTGGCGCTGCATCAGCGGCATGTCCTGCAGGCGCTTGCCAAAGGCCACGCGCTCGCTGGCGACAAACTCGGCCTCGGCGACCGCGCGGCGCATCATGCCGGCCGAGCGCACACCATTGGACAGGCGCGAGTTGTTGACCATGTCGGCCATCTGCACAAAGCCCCGGCCCTGCTCGCCGATCAGGTAGGCCGTGGCGCCTTCCATGCGGATCTCGCCGCTGGCCATCGACTTGGTGCCCAGCTTGTCCTTGAGGCGAATGATGCGGTAGTGGTTCTGGCTGCCGTCATCGAGCTTGCGCGGCAGCAAAAAGAGCGAGATGCCCTTCATGCCAGCGGGCGCGCCTTCGACACGGGCCAGCACCATCGCAAACTCGGCATCAGGGTTGGAGCAGAACCATTTGTCACCCGTCACGCGCCAGCTGCCATCGGCCTGCGGTTGGGCCAGGGTCTGGGTGTTGGAGATGTCGGAGCCGGCGGCCTGCTCGGTCATGAACATGGCGCCCTGGGCCTGGCTGTCCCAGTCCAGCGACAGCAGCTGCGGCAGGTACTTGGCGACCAGCTCCGGCGCGCCGAACTTCTTCAAGGTGCGCGTGAGCGAATCGGTCATCGACAAGGGGCAGCACAGGCCAAACTCGGACTGCACAAAGAGATAGGTCAGCGCATATTTGACGATGGGCGGCATCTTGCCCTGCCAGCCCAGCATGTCGTCGCGGTGCGAGATCGCCTGCAGGCCGAACTCGCCATAGGCAATGCGTTCGAGCTCTTCATAGGCCGGGTGCTTGATGATGCGCTGGCGGTCTTCCCCGGCGCGGCTGCGGTGCTCCAGCGTGGGCGGGTTCTTGTCGGCAATGCTGGCCAGCTCATCGATGCGGCCGCCTGCGAGCTCGCCCATGCGCTGCAGATAGGGCTGCAGATGGGCCAGCAGATCGGCGGGCAGGTAGAGCTGCAAGAGCTGCTGCAAAGCCGGGTCGGTGCTGTAGAAATTGCTGCCGTGGCGATCGGGCACGGGGTGGGCATGGGCTTGCGCCACCTGCGCCATGGCGCTGCGCTGGGATGGGTCCGGTGCGGACATGCGGGTCTCCTGATGGCGGGCTGGCGGCGATGCTCTGCCGGCTCGCATGGTTAGGCGTGTTTTGTGCGCGGGTTCGCGCTCGGGTCGCGAGGTTTTGCGCCATTTCAGCAGCCAGCGCTATTCGCGTCAAATATTATTAAAATCTTTATCGATACGTATTAAATATAGATAGGAGCCCCCATGGAGCTGCGGCTGCTGAACTACTTTGCAACGCTGGCCGAAGAGCTGCACTTCAGCCGGGCGGCCCAGCGCCTGTCCATCTCGCAGCCGCCGCTGTCGGTCGCCATCCGCCAGCTGGAAGAAGAAATTGGCGCTGCGCTGTTTGAGCGCAGCAGCAAGGGCGTGCGCCTGACCGCTGCCGGCGCCCACCTGCTGCCACGCGCGCGCCAACTGTTGGCGCTGGCCGGGCAGGCGGCGCAGGAGACGCGCGATGTCGGCCAGGGCGTGCGCGGCCATCTGCGCCTGGGCTTTGTCGGCTCGGCGCTCTACCGGGGCGTGCCCCAGGCTTTGGCCCATTTTCAGAACGCGCATCCGCAGGTGCGCATCGACATGCGCGAGCTCAACAGCGCCGAGCAGCTGCTGGGCCTGCAGCAGGCCGAGCTGGACATGGGCCTGGTGCATTCGGTGATGCTGCCCGAAGGCCTGCGCAGCCAGCTGCTGATGCAAGAGCCCTTTGTGGCCTGCCTGCCGCGCCCGCATGCGCTGGCGGGCCATGCCGCGCTCGATCTGGCGCAGCTCAAGCACGAGCGCCTGGTGCTGTTCTCCAGCGCTGTCTCGCCGCTCTACCACCAGCGCATCTACCAGATGTGCATGGCCCATGGCTTTGCGCCCGAGGTGCGGCATGAGGTGCGGCACTGGCTGTCGGTGCTGTCGCTCGTGTCGCTGGGCCAGGGCGCGGCCATTGTGCCCGCCGCGCTGCAGCGCGTGGGCATGCCCGATGTGGTGTTCATCCCGCTCTTGGGCGAGCAGCCGCAGTCCGAGCTGCTGGCGGTCTGGCGCAGCCAGCCAGACAACCCGCTGGTGCACAAGCTGCTGCTCAGCCTGCAATCCGCCGTGCAGGCCGTGCAAGCCCCTGACCCAGGCGCCTGATCAACCCGTGTGGCCGCTCAGCACGGTGCGCAGCAGCAAATCATCGAGCGGCGCAAAGTCCACGCTCGGTGTCTGCGGCGCGGGGGCGGCTTCCAGCTGCGCCAAGGTCGTCTCGATAAAGTCATTGAGCACCGGCATCGCGGCACCATGCTCGGACTCCTTGGCCGCGCGCTTGACCACCAGCAGCGCCGCAATCGCGTCAAGCACGGCCGGGTCAGCGACCGTGCCATCGACCAGATCCTGAAAGCGCATCGGTGCCACGCCCCGGCCCTCGGCCAGCCACAGGCAGGCCAGCAGCGGGCGCAGCACATAGAGGTATTTCTTGAGCCGCACCGTCTCGCCCTGCAGGTACTCGCGGTAGTTTTTGCGCGCCATGTGCAGGTAGTGGTAGTGCGTGCGCTCGGGTAGGTGCACGCGCTCGATGGCGGCGCGCATGTCGGCCACAAACAGCGGATCGGCCTGGTAGACCACGGGAGAATCAAACCATTCGATCAAGGTGGCATTGCCCTTTTTGAGCAGGCCCAGCGCCTTGCGCAGCTCCCAGCCATTGACATCGAAGACATCGGAGATAGGCAGCTCGATCACATCGCGCTGCTCGCTCACGCTCAGGTACCAGGGCAGGCGCGGTGCATAGATAAAGCGCACATCGTAGTCACTGTCGGGCGATGCAAAGCCCCAGCCCCGGCTGCCGGACTCGCAGGCAAACAGAATGCGCACCTGGTGCTCGATCTCGATCTGCGCCAGCTTGGCTTCGATGTCGGCGCGCACTGCCGGGTCGATGGGGTGCACTTGCTCTTGCCAGGCTTCGGATGGGTTCACGCTCGCTCCCTTCAAAACCGTTGATCTTGCCAGAACCGGTGCGACCCAGCCCTGACCCGAGCCGCACTGGCTGCATAGGCAATGCGAATGCATCTGCTTACAGCCCGCATCCAGAGCGGTGCTACATGGGCATTTGGCTGCTTTCGCAACCAAGCGCACGCAGACACGCGATACTGCAGGCTTCGCAAACTCACCCGAGAACAAGAACATGCAAGGCCATCCCGACGTCGTCGACTACCTCAAGGACCTGCTGCGTGGCGAATTGGCCGCACGCGACCAGTACTTTGCCCACTCGCGCATTTACGAAGACCAGGGCTTTACCAAGCTGTTCACCCGCCTGGACCATGAGATGCAGGAAGAGACCCAGCATGCCGACGCACTGCTGCGCCGCATCCTGATGCTGGGCGGCCGCCCCGATATGCGCCCCAAGGAATTCACGCCCGGCGCGACCGTGCCCGAGATGCTGCAAAAGGACCTGGACACCGAATACGAAGTGCGTGCCGGCCTGCGCCAGGGCATGGAACTGTGCGAGAAGCACAGCGACTATGTGAGCCGCGACATTCTGCTGGCCCAGCTGCGCGACACCGAAGAAGACCATGCCTACTGGCTGGAAAAGCAACTCGGCCTGATCCATATGATGGGCCTGCCCAACTACCTGCAAAGCCAGACCTGATTGGTACGGCGCCGTGCGCCACCAAAGCGCACCGCCCCATGCATAAGGCCGCCAGATTTGATTCTGGCGGCCTTTGTTATTGCGGCATGTAGCTTAGAACCTGTTCAAAGTCTCCTCGCGCCGCGACAGTGTCTTTGCGAGATGGGATGCGAGGGGGGCGCCCAGCCGCGCAATACCGCAGCAATAGCCCGGCTATTGCGAGGATTTGCAACGACGCAGACCGCTCCCTTCCCGGGCAGCGCAAAGCCACTGTCCCTGCGGGTTGGAGTGAAATCGGGCGATTTCTGCGCGCTGGCACCTGCCAAAGGCTCTCAGGATGCCGCAGCAGGCGCCGCCGGCATGCGCATCGAGCGCACCAGCGCGGCCAGCACCACGCCATAGGCGGGCACAAACAGCAGCAGGCTCACCGCCAGCTTGATCACATAGTCCACCAGTGCGATCTCCACCCAGTTGGCGGCCATGAAGGGGTCGGCACTGCGCCAGAAGGCGATGGAGAAAAAGGCAGCAGTATCGAGCGCCTGGCCAAACACCGAGGCGGCAGCGGGTGCCATCCACCAGGCGTGGCTCTTTTGGCGAATGCGGTCAAACACCTGGATGTCGAGCAACTGCCCCAGCACATAGGCGGCAAAGCTGGCCAGCGCAATGCGGAAGACAAAACTGTTGAAGGTCTGCAGCGCCTCCCAGCCATTGAAGCGCCCTTCATGAAAGATGACGCCAACGATATAGGACACCAGCAGCGCTGGCAGCATGGCGCGGGTGATGACGCGGCGCGCCTCAGCCTTGCCAATGAGACGCACGGTCAGGTCGGTGGCCAGAAAGATAAAGGGAAAGCTGAAAGCCCCCCAGGTGCTGTGAAAACCCAACAGCGAGATGGGCAGCTGCACCAGGTAGTTGCTGGCAATGACGATGGCGATATGGAAGGCCACCAGCAAGGAGAGATAGAAGGGCACGCGCGAGACAGGGGTCTGCACGGCATGAGCGGAGTTCATGACATTCCTTTTTGGTCAATGGGGGCGAGGGAACCCATGGCTACGAAAAGTGGCCCAGGAACAATGCGGCGTTCCCAGGCACAAGGGGCCCGTATTGTATACGCGCTGCGCAAACCCGGGTGGCCACTGGGCCCAAGGCCGCCCCACCCGCTTTGCCAGCGCAGCGCAGCCGACACACACATTCAGTGACTATCGCGATAAAAAAACTGTACAAATAAACAGTTAGCAGGGATACTAGACACTGTTTATTTAAACAGTCACCCTAATCTATGGAAGTCTCTACCCCGATCGCCATCAGCCTGCAGGATTGCCACGGCATTGATCCCGCCCTCAAGCACCGCGCAGAAGCGCGCTTTGCCAGAGAGATCGGCAAGTTTTTCCCCGATCAACAAGACATGCGCGAAGCCCTGAGTGCATTTACCGATGCCGCCGAAGGCGGTGAGATCTCCGCCCAGCAAGAGGTGCTGGCACGCGCCTGGCTCAAGGCCTTTGACAAGGCGCGGCAGGCGGGCTTTCAGGGGATTGGCGTGGAAGAGGCGTACTTCGACGTGCGCCTGGGCTAGGGACCCTCTGCAAAACTCCCTGCCGTGGTCTGAACGCGGTCTCGGGCGATCCACGCCCATCCCGCTTGGCGAGGGTTCTGCAGAGGATCCTTTGGCGACACGGCCCTGGCGGCCTGGGCAGCCTGGCTTTACAGGCTGCTGCAAGGCTTCAGATTGGTTAGCCCCACAAAGGCTGGACGTTTGGAGTTTGAGCGCCCTGCCCGCTCCGCTCTATCAGCGCGCGCAGCTGAGCGATTCGCGCCAGCTGGGCTCCGTCACCATGCGCTTTTGCGACTGCAAGGTATCGCGGCAGAGGTTTTCCAAGGTGCTGCGGTTGCCCGGGTCATTCCAGTCCCAGGGGCTGGTGCCGGCAAAGGCCAGCGCTTGCTGCGCGCGCGGGCTTTGGCTGCGCACATCCTGCTCGATGCCCTGGTGCGCGGCCAGAAAATCGGCGCTGCTCTGGGCAATGTCTTCGGGCAGCAAGAAGCCCGCGCTTTCGCAGCGCTGCACCTGGTACCAGTTGTCCAGCGCATACATCACCGCGCCGTCGCAAGGCGTCGCCTGCGCAGTTGTCACCTCGGCAGAGGCTGCGCTGTCCGTGGCGCCACTCTGCACCTGCGCCAGGCTGGCACTGGCCATCACACCAGGCACCAGCAGCGCCACCACATATTTCCACATCGTCATCGGACTCATTTCTCCAGTCGGGCATTTCAAAACTTGGGCGCGCAAACCTGGCGCAGCCAGGCCCGCGGGCGCACAGGCGCCAGCCTGCGGCCAGCGAACATTGTGCATACCTCAGTTTTTTCTGCACGACGCAGCATGCATACCCCACGCAAATGGCGTAAAAAAACCCGCCGAAGCGGGTTGCAAGGGCAGAGGCTGCAAACCCCTGCACGCAGGCCAAAAGGCTTAGATCTTCTCGGCAACCTCGGCGTATTCCGAGATTTCGTTGAAGTTCATGTAGCGGTATACGGAGGCCTTGTCGGCATCGATCACGCCCATTTCCTGGAGGTACTCTTCCTTGGTGGGCAGCTTGCCGATGCGCGATGCGATCGCGGCCAGCTCGGCCGAGCCCAGGAACACATTGGTGTTCTTGCCAAGGCGGTTGGGGAAGTTGCGGGTCGAGGTCGAGATGACCGTCGCGCCTTCGCGCACCTGGGCCTGGTTGCCCATGCACAGCGAGCAGCCGGGCATTTCGGTGCGGGCACCGGCGGTACCAAAGGCAGCGTAATGGCCTTCCTTGATCAGCTCGCTCTGGTCCATCTTGGTGGGCGGTGCCACCCACAGCTTGACGGGGATGTCACGCTGGCCGCCCAGCAGCTTGGCTGCAGCGCGGAAGTGGCCGATGTTGGTCATGCACGAGCCGATGAAGGCTTCATCGATCTTGGTGCCGGCCACTTCGGACAGGAACTTGGCGTCGTCTGGATCGTTGGGGCAGCAGACGATAGGCTCCTTGATGTCGGCCAGGTCGATCTCGATGATGTGCGCGTATTCGGCGTCCTTGTCGGCTTCGAGCAGCTCGGGCTTGGCCAGCCAGGCTTCGACCTTCTCGATACGGCGCTGCAGCGTCTTGGCATCGGCATAACCGTCGGCGATCATGTTCTTCATCAGAACCACGTTCGAGGTCAGGTATTCCTTGATCGGCTCGGGGTTGAGCTTGATCGTGCAGCCAGCGGCAGAGCGCTCGGCGGACGCGTCGGACAGCTCGAACGCTTGCTCGACCTTCAGGTCCGGCAGGCCTTCGATCTCCAGGATACGGCCGGAGAACTCGTTGATCTTGCCGGCCTTGGCGACGGTCAGCAGACCGGCCTTGATCGCGTACAGCGGAATCGCGTGCACCAGATCGCGCAGGGTCACGCCCGGCTGCATTTCGCCCTTGAAGCGCACCAGCACCGATTCAGGCATGTCCAGCGGCATCACGCCAGTGGCAGCACCGAAGGCCACCAGGCCCGAGCCTGCGGGGAAGGAAATGCCGATCGGGAAACGGGTGTGCGAGTCACCGCCGGTGCCCACGGTATCAGGCAGCAGCAGGCGGTTGAGCCAGCTGTGGATCACGCCATCACCAGGACGCAGGGCGACGCCGCCGCGGTTGCTGATGAAGTTGGGCAGTTCGCGGTGGGTCTTGACGTCCACGGGCTTGGGGTAGGCGGCCGTGTGGCAGAAGGACTGCATCACCATGTCGGCGGAGAAGCCCAGGCAAGCGAGGTCCTTGAGCTCATCGCGGGTCATCGGGCCCGTGGTGTCTTGCGAGCCCACGGTGGTCATGCGCGGTTCGCAGTAGGTGCCTGGGCGCACGCCCTGGCCTTCTGGCAGACCGACAGCGCGGCCGACCATCTTCTGCGCCAAGGTGAAGCCGGCCTTGGATTCGGCAGGCGCCTGGGGCAGGCGGAACACGGTCGATGCGGGCAGGCCCAGCGCTTCGCGGGCCTTGGCGGTCAGCGAGCGGCCAATGATCAGGTTGATACGGCCGCCGGCGCGCACTTCGTCAAACAGCACATCGCTCTTGAGCTGGAACTCGGCAACGGTCTCACCGTTCTTGAGGATCTTGCCGTCGTAGGGCAGCACGTCGATCACGTCGCCCATCTCCAGCTTGGAGACGTCCACTTCAATCGGCAGCGAGCCCGAGTCTTCCTGGGTGTTGAAGAAGATCGGAGCGATCTTGCCGCCCAGGGTCACACCACCAAAGCGCTTGTTGGGCACAAAGGGAATGTCCTGGCCGGTGGCCCAGACGATGGAGTTGGTTGCCGACTTGCGCGAAGAACCGGTGCCGACCACGTCGCCGACGTAGGCCACCAGGTGGCCCTTTTTCTTCAGGTCGTCGATGAACTGCATCGGGCCGCGCTTGCCGTCTTCTTCAGGCTTGAAGGCCGCGTCAGGACGCGTGTTCTTCAGCATCGCGAGGTAGTGCAGAGGAATGTCGGGGCGGCTCCAGGCGTCTGGCGCAGGCGACAGGTCGTCGGTGTTGGTCTCGCCGGGCACCTTGAACACGGTGACGGTGATCTTCTTGTCGACTTCGGGGCGCGAGGTGAACCACTCGGCGTCGGCCCAGCTTTGCATCACTTCCTTGGCCTTGGCATTGCCGGCCTTGGCCTTGTCTGCGACGTCATTGAAGAAGTCGAACATCAACAGCGTCTTCTTGAGCGCATCGGCAGCCACGGCGGCCACTTCTGCGTCATCGAGCAGCTCAATGAGCGGATGCACGTTGTAACCACCCACCATGGTGCCCAGCAGCTCGGTGGCCTTGGCCTTGGAGATCAGCGCCACTTTCAGGTCGCCATGTGCCACGGCTGCCAGGAAGGAAGCCTTGACCTTGGCGGCATCGTCCACGCCTGGCGGCACGCGGTGGGTCAGCAGATCGAGCAGAAATGCTTCTTCACCGGCAGGCGGGTTCTTGATCAGCTCGATCAAGTCAGCGACCTGCTTGGCATCCAGCGGCAGTGGGGGGATGCCCAGAGCGGCACGCTCAGTCACATGGTCGCGGTAGGCTTTCAACATACGTTCTCCGGTTCTCTATTTCAATGGTGGGGCGCTCGCAAGGCCTCGGGCAGCCGCGCCGCTGTTCTTATCAGCGGCCGTTGCCTTCAAACAGTGCGGCAGGTGGGTTTTTCTTGATGGCTTCGGCAACCTGGTTTTGCTCAGGGCTCATGCATTCGTCGGCCAGGCGCTGACCGAGCTTGCGGTTGATCAGCATCGACTTGTTGGCCACTTGCAGCCACATGGCGCCAGCGTGCTGGTCTTCCAGGCGGATGGTGCCCGTCGAGGTGGCCACGGGAGCCATGTGGTACTTGAAGCCCTTGCCTTCAACGAAGAAGTAGCCGGGGTTGACCGAGTCCTTGGCGATATTGATCGAGGCACCCAGCTCGCAGCTGATGCGGCCTTGGTAGACCTGCTCGGCAATGGCCAGCTCGGCGGGGGTCAGGGTCTGCTGGGCAGGAATGGACGCGGCCGCAGCGGCTGCGCCGGCACCAGCGGCAACCGCTGCGCCCTTTTTGGCGGTGGACGCACGCTTGGCAGGGGCCTTTTTGGCCGGTGCCTTCTTGGCGGCGGTGGTTTTGGCAGCCACTGGCTTGGCCGCCTTTTTCTCTTGCGCCTGCACGCTGCCCATGGACAACGTCAGCGCAGGCACCAGGACCAACAAAGAAATCACGCGATTTTTCATAACAACTCCCGCGATACAACGCAAGAAACAGGAAAAGGGCTGGACCCGGATGGTTACAGCCACTCCCGCACTGTACCCGGCAACGGACAACCCGTCTGCGCGGCACGCTCCAAAATTTGCCAAAAGTAACGATAACTTGCACGGTCATGCAAGACGCCGTCGACGCTGATCGGTGCCCATTGGGCGTCCGCCGCCGCCCGCACAATACGGGCCGCTTCATCGACCTGGCTCTGCGTGGGCGCGAAGGCCTGCAGGATGGGGCGGATCTGCGCGGGGTGGATGCTCCACATGCGGGTGTAGCCCAGCTCGCCGTAGGCACGGCGGGCCGCCTGCTCCATCGCATCGGGGTTCTTGAACTCGGTCACCACGCAGTGCGAGGGCACCTTGCCGTAGGCGTGGCAGGCGGCTGCGATCTCCAGCTTGGCGCGCAGCACCAGCGGATGCGTGAACTGGCCTTGCACGCCCATCGCGCTCGAGGGGATGGCGCCGCCATGGGCAGAGACAAAATCCATCAGGCCAAAGCTGATGCTTTGCACGCGGGGGTGGGCCGCAATCTCGAAAGCGCGGTGCACCGCCTGGGGCGACTCGATCAGCGCATGCAGCGGCACCGGGGTGCTGGTGGCCGCTTGCAGCAAGCGGTCGACCTGGTCGATGTCATCGACCGACTCGACCTTGGGCACCATAATGTGGCAGAGCTGCTCGCCCGCCTCACCGGCGATGGTGGCGATATCTTCGGCCAGCGCGGCGTGGTCGGCCGCATGCACGCGGGCAGCAACCCGGGCGCCGGGCGCGGCGTTCTTGGCCAGCGACGCAACCAGCCGGGCATGGGCCTTTTCCTGGCCGACGGCCGCGCCGTCTTCGCAGTCCAAGGTCACATCGAACACGCAGCGGCCAAACTCTTGCATCATCTGTGCCTGCAAGGCCAGGCTTTTGCGCATGCGGTCTTCCACACCGCTGTAGTGGTCGCAGACCGGCAGTGCCAGGGCCCCAGACTGGGCGCCCAGCAGTACCTGTGCGGGATGGATGGCGGAGACACTCATGGCTACTAATCGTCAGATGGGGCGCTTGGCCACCAAAAACAAGCGGGGAAAGGCCAGCAGGCGCTGGCCATCGCTGCGCAGGCCGTAGGCGGCATCGATGCGGCGGGTGTACTCGGCCACAAAGCTGGTTTGCAACTCGGCACGCAGAGGCTGGAGAAAGGGTCTCAGACCCGTGCCACGAACCCATTGGACAATCGCCTCCGCACTGTCCATTGGGTGCTGGTACGCCGTACGCCAGGCATCCACCTGCGCACCACGGGCCAACACATCGTAGTAATCATTCAAAGACAGCAAATCCGTGCGCAAGGCATGCGGATCGCCGATTTCTGCAGCCCAGGGCTGCAGCGCTGCCACCTCACGCATCAGGCGGTGGGTGGGCTCATCGCGGTTGTCGGGCATCTGCACGGCCAGCACACCACCGGGGGCCAACATGCCCATCAAGCGGGGCAGCAGCTGCGCGTGGCCCGGCACCCATTGCAGGGCCGCATTGGCAAAAATCAGGTCGGGCAAACGCCCGTTGTGCAGTGGAGCCTGCCAGTGGGCGATGTCGCCCTGCTCAAAATGCACCTGCGCAAGACGCTGGCGCGCAGCGGCCAGCATGTCTTGCGACTGGTCGATACCCAGCACCCGTGCCTGCACGAAGCGCTGGGCCAGCAGCTCGGTGGAATTGCCCGGCCCGCAACCCAGATCCACCACATAGGCGGTATCGCTGGGCAGGGCCACGCGCGCCAGCAGTTCGGCGGCCGGGCGCGTGCGCTCGTCCTCGAACCGGCTGTAGAGCTGGGCATTCCATGCAAGCATGCGGATCGGCCTTGGATTACAGCAGGTGCTTGACGCCGTCTTGCTCGCCTTGCAGCTCAGCCAGGGTCTTGTCGATGCATTCTTGCGAGAACGCGTCGATTTCCAGACCTTCGACGATCTTGTATTCGCCGTTTTCGGTGGTCACGGGGAAGCCGAAGATGATGCCCGCTGGGATGCCGTATTCGCCGTTCGAAGGCACGCCCATGGTCACCCATTCGCCCGCCGAGCCCAGAGCCCAGTCACGCATGTGGTCGATGGCGGCATTCGCTGCCGATGCAGCCGACGACAGGCCACGAGCGGCAATGATGGCGGCGCCACGCTTGCCCACGGTAGGCAGGAACACGTCCTTATTCCAGGTCTGGTCGTTGATCGCGTCCTTGACCGACTTGCCGTCCACGGTCGCGAAACGGTAGTCAGCGTACATGGTGGGCGAGTGGTTGCCCCAGACGGTCAGCTTGCGGATGTCGCCGACCTTGAAGCCAGCCTTGGCAGCCAGTTGCGAGGCAGCGCGGTTGTGGTCCAGACGCAGCATGGCGGTGAAGTTCTTCGCTGGCAGGTCGGGAGCCGACTTCATCGCGATGTAGGCATTGGTGTTGGCAGGGTTGCCGACCACCAGCACTTTGACGTTGCGCGAAGCGACAGCGTTCAGGGCCTTGCCCTGGGCGGTGAAGATCTGGGCATTGGCAGCCAGCAGGTCAGCACGCTCCATGCCTGGGCCGCGAGGACGGGCACCCACGAGCAGCGCGTAATCGGTGTCCTTGAAGGCTTGCAGCGGATCGCTGTGGGCTTCGATACCGGCCAGCAGCGGGAAAGCGCAGTCTTCCAGCTCCATGATCACGCCCTTGAGCGCGTTCTGTGCCTTCTCGTCAGGAATTTCCAGCAGTTGCAGGATGACAGGCTGGTCCTTGCCCAGCATTTCGCCCGAAGCGATGCGGAACAACAGGGCATAACCGATTTGACCAGCGGCACCGGTGACGGCGACACGTACGGGCTTCTTGCTCATGGGAAAACTCCAGAAAATAGAAATGAGGTGTCCAAGCAGGCCAGCATCGGAGAGGGTGTCAAACGACTGGAATCAGCGATCGGGATCCCCCGATGGCAGGTCTGTAAACAGCGCGTAAGTGTACTCTTGAACAGATCACTCAGTCAATTTGTCTTATGTCTTATATAAGATATGATTGACCCCGGATGCGCTATACAATGCGCGCTGTAAATTTGAACCGTTGGATGTCACATCCACTGTGACACCTGAGAGATTGAATCTCTCCCAAGACAAGCGCATGACATCTTCCACCCCCAATGCAAACGACACCGGAATCACGTCCGCTGGCGACAGCGTGGGTGGTGCGACCCCGGCATTCAGCCCCCTCTACCAACAAATCAAGGGCCTGATCCTGCAAAGCCTGGAGGCCGGCGCCTGGAAACCGGGCGAGATGATCCCCAGCGAGATGGAGCTGGCCGCCCGCTACCGCGTCAGCCAAGGCACCGTGCGCAAGGCCATCGACGAGCTGGCTGCCGACAACCTGCTGCTGCGCCGCCAGGGCAAGGGCACCTTTGTGGCCACCCATGCCGAGCGCAATGTGCAGTACCGCTTCTTGCGTCTGCTTCCGGACAGCGGCGACCTCAACGAAGAAGGCCCGGCACAGCGCAACATCATCTCCTGCCGCAGCATCAAGGGCGCCAGCGAGATCTGCAAGCTGCTGCAGGTACCCACAGGTGAGTCGCTGATCCATGTGCGCCGCGTGCTGGTGTTTGCCGGCATTCCCACGATTGTCGAAGACATCTGGCTGCCCAGCAGCAGCTTCAAGGGCCTGACGGCCGAGCAGATGCGCGACTACCCCGGCGCCACCTATGCGATGTTCGAGGTGGAGTACGGCGTGCGCATGGTGCGCGCCCAGGAAAAGCTGCGTGCCGTGCTACCCGATGCGGCACAGGCCCAATTGCTCGATATCGACGGCCAGACCCCCCTGCTGAGCGTCGAGCGTGTCGCTTACACCTATAACGATGTTCCCATGGAATTACGACGAGGTCTTTATCGGACGGACACCCACCATTACAGCAATACCCTGAGCTAATGCACCGGTCAAGTCTGAGTAGTCACCACGGGGTTAAAGAGAAACCCTTAGACCTGCGCGCTGCATTGCAATAAAATTTTGCAGGTTTGAGCCTAGCGATTACATAGCAGTTACATCCACGAAAGATTTCACACCATGACAGATACCACGAAGAAGCGGCCTGAGTTTCGCAATATCAACCCCATTTCGGACCTCACCACCTACCGCTTGCCGGTAGCAGCCAAGCTGTCGATCCTGCACCGCGCCAGCGGTCTGGTGATGTTCTTTCTGCTGCCCTTCGTGATCTGGCTGCTCGACACCTCGATCTCTTCCGAATTCTCCTACGCCCGCTTCACCGCCGCCTTCAACACCGGCGCCGGTATTTTTGCGGGCTGGTTCATCAAGCTGGCCGTGCTGGCGCTCATCTGGGCTTACCTGCACCACTTCTGCGCTGGCCTGCGCCACATCTGGATGGATGTCTCGCACAAGTCGGTCAACAAGGAATTCGGCAAGAACTCGGCCATCGCATGCTTTGCCATCAGCCTGGCGCTGACCGCCATCCTGGGTGCCAAGCTGTTTGGCCTGTACTGATCGCCCGCGACTGCATTTACTGATAAATAAGAAAGGATTCCCCATGTCCGTCAATTACGGCTCCAAACGCGTCGTGACCGGTGCGCACTACGGTTTGCGCGACTGGCTGGCCCAGCGCGTGACCGGTTTGCTGATGGCCTTGTTCACCGTGGCCTTGCTGGCCCAGGTGCTGCTCATCAAAGGCCCCATCGGCTACGAACAGTGGGCTGGCATCTTTGCACAGCAATGGATGAAGTTCATCACCGTGGGCACCCTGGTGGCGCTGGCCTACCACGCCTGGGTGGGCATGCGTGAAATCTTCATGGACTACGTCCAGCCCGTCGGCCTGCGCCTGGTGCTGCAGATTTTTGTGTTGGTCTGGCTGGTGGGCTGCCTCGGCTGGGGCCTGCAGGTTCTGTGGCGTCTGTGATACCCGCGATTGAAAGAGAACAATGAGCTATACAAAAGAGAACATCACCAAGCGCAAGTTTGATGTCGTCATCATCGGCGCAGGTGGCTCCGGTCTGCGCGCTGCGCTGGAACTGTCCAAGGCTGGCCTGTCCGTGGCTGCCTTGTCCAAGGTTTTCCCCACCCGCTCGCACACCGTGGCAGCGCAAGGTGGCGTGTCCGCCTCGCTGGGCAACATGTCGCCCGACAACTGGGAATGGCACTTCTACGACACCATCAAGGGCTCGGACTGGCTCGGTGACCAGGATGCGATCGAGTTCATGTGCCGCGAAGCACCCAAGGTGGTGTACGAGCTGGAACACTTCGGCATGCCTTTTGACCGCAACCCCGATGGCACGATCTACCAGCGCCCCTTCGGCGGCCACACCGCCAATCATGGCGAAAAGCCCGTGCAACGCGCTTGCGCAGCGGCTGACCGTACCGGCCACGCGATGCTGCACACGCTCTACCAGCAAAACGTCAAGTCCAAGACCAACTTCTTCGTCGAGTGGATGGCGCTGGACCTGATCCGCGACGAATCCGGTGACGTGATCGGCGTGACCGCCATCGAGCTGGAAACCGGCGACCTGTACGAGCTGCACGCCAAGGCGGTTCTGCTGGCCACCGGCGGCGCAGGCCGTATCTTCCAGGCATCGACCAATGCCTTCATCAACACCGGCGACGGCCTGGGCATGGCTGCACGCGCAGGCATCCCGCTGCAGGACATGGAGTTCTGGCAGTTCCACCCCACCGGCGTGGCCGGCGCGGGCGTGCTGCTGACCGAAGGCTGCCGCGGTGAAGGCGCTATTCTGCGCAACAGCGATGGCGAGCGTTTCATGGAGCGCTATGCGCCAACCCTGAAGGATCTGGCGCCACGCGACTTCGTCTCGCGCTCGATGGACCAGGAAATCAAGGAAGGCCGTGGCTGCGGTCCGAACAAGGACTACATCCTGCTGGACATGACCCACCTGGGTGCAGAAACCATCCGCAAGCGCCTGCCTTCGGTGGAAGAGATCGGCCACAACTTCGCCAACGTGGACATCACCAAGGAGCCGATTCCTGTGGTGCCCACCATCCACTACCAGATGGGTGGTATCCCCACCAACATCAACGGCCAGGTCGTTGTCTGGGATGGTCAAGAGAACAAGGTGGTCAACGGTCTCTACGCGGTGGGCGAATGCTCCTGCGTGTCGGTGCACGGCGCCAACCGCCTGGGCACGAACTCGCTGCTGGACCTGCTGGTCTTTGGCAAGTCGGCTGGCAAGCACATCGTCAACTACGTCAATGGCTATGGCGAGTTCAAGCCGATGCCTGAGAACGCATCGGACTTCTCGCTGTCACGCCTCAACAAGCTCGACGAGTCGACCAGCGGCGAGTACGCACAAGATGTGGCCAACGACATCCGCGCCTGCATGCAGCTGCACGCCGGTGTGTTCCGCACGCAAAAGAGCATGGACGAAGGCGTCAAGAAGATTGCCGACATCCGCGCCCGCGTCGGTGGCGTCACCTTGAAGGACAAGTCCAAGGTCTGGAACACCGCCCGCATGGAAGCGCTGGAAGTGGCCAACCTGATCGAAGTGGCGCAAGCCACCATGGTCTCGGCCGCCGCCCGCAAGGAATGCCGTGGCGCCCACACCGTGGATGACTACGAGCACCCTGCCGATGATCCCAAGTACCCACTGGGCCGCAATGACATCGACTGGCTCAAGCACACCCTGTGGTACAGCGCTGCCAACAGCCTGGAGTACAAGCCAGTGCAACTCAAGCCGCTGACCGTGCCGTCGGTACCGCCCAAGGTCCGTACCTTCTAAATCCACGCAGCCCACGAAAGAACATCCCAAAATGAAGCGTACTTTCAAAATCTATCGCTACGATCCCGATAAAGATGCCAAGCCCTACATGCAGACGGTGGAGGTGGAGCTCGACGGTCATGAGCGCATGCTGCTGGACGCCCTGGTCAAGCTCAAGGAGCTCGACCCATCGATCTCGTTCCGCCGCTCCTGCCGCGAAGGCGTGTGCGGCTCGGACGCGATGAACATCAACGGCAAGAACGGTCTGGCGTGCCTGACGAACATGAACACCCTCAAGGGTGACATCGTCTTGAAGCCCCTGCCCGGTCTGCCCGTGATCCGCGACCTGATCGTGGACATGACCCAGTTCTTCAAGCAGTACCACTCGATCAAGCCCTACCTGATGGCCGACAGCTTTGTCGCCAACGAGAAGGAGCGCCTGCAGTCGCCCGAAGAGCGCGAAGAGCTCAACGGCCTGTACGAGTGCATTCTGTGCGCCAGTTGCTCGACCAGCTGCCCCTCGTTCTGGTGGAACCCCGACAAGTTCGTGGGCCCCGCCGGTTTGCTGCAGGCCTACCGCTTCATCGCCGACAGCCGCGATGACCACACCGGTGAGCGCCTGGACAACCTGGAAGACCCCTACCGTCTGTTCCGTTGCCACACCATCATGAACTGCGTGGACGTGTGCCCCAAGCACCTCAACCCCACCAAGGCGATTGGCAAGATCAAGGAATTGATGGTTCGCCGTGCGGTGTAAGAACCAGATTGAGCAATGATGGAAAACGAACTGCTGGATGAACGTGCGCGCGATCTGCTGCGCTGGCGTAGCCGCCGAGGCCTGGTGGAGAACGACATCTTCGTCGAGCAGTTCTTCCGCACATACGGAGCAAGCCTGAATGTCCGCCAGGCGCAAGGGCTGACCACTTTGATGAACCTGTCGGACAACGACCTGCTGGACTTGATGCTCAAGCGCAAGGAACCAACAGGCGACCTCGACACGCCAGATGTTCATGAAGTGCTGGAGATGCTGCGCAGCCGAAAACCACGTGCATCTCTTGCGGACTAACTCGAGAAGGAACCAGTTTTATGAAACTAGCAGACAACAAAGCCACGCTATCGTTTAGCAACGGCGCAGCAAGCGTAGACCTTCCGGTTTACCAGGGCTCGATCGGCCCGGATGTCATCGACATCCGCAAGCTGTACGCGCAGACCGGCATGTTCACGTACGACCCCGGTTTCCTCTCGACGGCTGCCTGCCAGTCGGCCATCACCTATATCGATGGTGACAAGGGCGAGCTGCTGTACCGCGGCTACCCGATCGAGCAACTGGCCAAGAACTGCAACTACCTCGAAACCTGCTACCTGCTGCTGTACGGCGAGCTGCCCAATGCCACGCAGAAGGCCGAGTTCGAAGACACGGTGACCAAGCACACCATGGTCAACGAGCAGATGCAGTTCTTCCTGCGTGGTTTCCGCCGCGATGCGCACCCCATGGCCGTTCTGACGGGTCTGGTGGGTGGCATGTCGGCCTTCTACCACGACAGCACCGACATCACCAACCCCGAGCACCGCAACATCGCTGCGATCCGCTTGATCGCCAAGCTGCCAACCCTGGTGGCCATGGCCTACAAGTACGGCACGGGCCAGCCTTACATGTACCCGAAGAATGACCTGTCCTATGCAGGCAACTTCATGCGCATGATGTTCGGCAACCCCTGTGAAGAGTATGTGGTGAACCCGGTGGTAGAGCGCGCGCTCGACCGCATCTTCATCCTGCACGCAGACCACGAGCAAAACGCGTCGACCTCGACCGTGCGCCTGTGCGGCTCCTCGGGCACCAACCCGTTTGCGGCCATCTCCGCCGGCGTTGCCTGTCTGTGGGGCCCTGCCCACGGCGGCGCCAACGAAGCCTGTCTGAACATGCTGGAAAACATCCAGGCCAACGGCGGCATCGCCAAGGTCGGCGAGTTCATGGAGCAGGTCAAGGACAAGTCCAGCGGCGTCAAGCTGATGGGCTTTGGCCACCGCGTCTACAAGAACTACGACCCACGCGCCAAGCTGATGCAGGAAACCTGCAACGAGATCCTGGCCGAGCTGGGCCTGGAAAACGATCCGCTGTTCGCACTGGCCAAGCAAGTCGAGAAGATCGCTCTGGAAGACGACTACTTCGTCTCGCGCAAGCTGTACCCGAACGTGGACTTCTATTCGGGCATCGTGCAACGCGCCATCGGCATCCCTGTGAAGCTGTTCACCGGCATCTTCGCGCTGGCCCGCACCGTCGGCTGGATCGCCCAGCTCAACGAGCAAATGGCCGATCCCGAGTACAAGATTGGCCGTCCACGCCAGCTCTACACTGGCTCGGTGGCCCGCGACGTGCAACCTATCGCCAAGCGCTGATAGCACCGGCCAGGCGCTGCCTGGCCCTGCACCAGACCCTCTCCAAAAACCCGCTTCGGCGGGTTTTTTTATGGCGCTGGTCCTATTAATCACTTGTTAAGCTAGCCTGCCGACCATGGCGGGATGAATTTCTTTGCCCGGTTTATCACCCCCACAGGCAAGGCCGCCGACACCGCGGCGTTTCCGCCCCACTCGGCCGCGTTGCCCTTCAGCGCCGACCTGGCCACAACCAGCAGTAGCTCGCCCGCACGTCCCGTGTGGCTGTGGAGCCTGGTCGTCAGCCTGTGGCTGGCCAGCGTGGGCAATCTGGCCTTGTGGAAGGCCCTCTCGCAGGCAGACGGCCTGAGCAGCGCCCAGCAGTGGGTGCTGGGCCTGAGCCTGGGCCTGGCCATTGCCTGCGCTTGCTGGGCCCTCTTGAACCTGCTCAGCTGGGGCCGCGCCGCCAAACCGGTGATGATCGCGCTGTGCTGGATCGCCGCGTTTGCTGCCTGCTTCATGCTGAACTACGGCATTGCCATCGATGCCTCGATGCTCGTCAATGTGCTGCAAACCGATGTGAAGGAAGCGGCCGACCTGCTGCACTGGAGCTTGGTGGTCACCGTGGGCGCCATCGCTATTCCCCCCACCTGGTGGATCTGGCGCCAGACCCTGCCCCACCGCAAGGGCTGGCGCCCAGTGCTCCAGCAGCTGGGCATGGTGCTGCTGGCGGTCCTGGCCATGGCCGTCGTGGTGGTGGCGGGTTTTCGCCCCATCTCGTCAGCCATGCGTAACCACACCAACCTGCGCTACATGATGAACCCGCTGTCCACCGTCTACGCCGCAGGCAACCTGGTGGCCCAGCAAATTCACCACCGCGACACCACGCTGTACCCGATTGGCGAAGATGCCAAGCTGGGTGCCAGCTATGCTGGCCAGACCAGCTTCCCGATCTATGCGCTGGTCGTCGGCGAGACCGGCCGCGCCGGCAATTTTGCGACCAATGGCTATGAGCGTCCCACGACGCCTTTGCTGTCCGCCCGCCAGGACCTCGCCATCGCCACCAACGCCTGGTCCTGCGGCACCAGCACCGCCGTGTCGGTGCCCTGCATGTTCTCCCACCTGGGGCGCAGCAGCCAGGACAGCAACAAATCCTATGAAAACCTGCTCGATGTCTTGCAGCGCGCCGGCCTGGCTGTGCTCTGGGTCGAGAACCAATCGGGCTGCAAGGGCGTTTGCGCCCGCGTGCACAACGCCAATACCGAGACGGACCTGCCCGCCGCGGCCCGTAAGGCGCTGTGCCAGGACGGCGAATGCGTGGACATGGCCCTGCTCGAAGGCCTCGATGAACGCATCAATGCGCTGCCCGCCGAGCAACGCGCCAAAGGCGTGGTGGTGGTGCTGCACCAGATGGGCAGCCATGGCCCGGCCTATTTCAAGCGTTCGCTGGGCCAGGACAAGCGCTTCAGCCCCGAGTGCAACAACGTCAACCTACAGTCCTGCGACCGCGCATCGCTGATCAATGCCTATGACAACAGCGTCGTTGCCACCGACCGCATGCTCGGCAGCCTGATCGACTGGCTCGCCAGCAAGGGCCAGCGCCAGCCCACGGCGATGATGTATGTGGCCGACCATGGCGAATCGCTGGGCGAGAACAACATCTACCTGCACGGCCTGCCCTACTCCGTCGCACCCGATGTCCAAAAGCATGTGCCCTGGATCACCTGGCTCTCGCCCGCGATGCAGCAACGCATGGGCATCAGCACCAGCTGCCTGCAGCAGGCCGTGGGCACTGCCCGCATCAGCCACGACAACCTGTTCCACTCGATGCTGGGCCTCACCGATGTGCAGACCGCGCTGCACCAGCCCGATCTGGATATTTTTGCCAGCTGCAAGGGCCGCTCTGCACCGCCCGCCACTTTGGCGCACCTGGCGTCTGCCTCTGCTCCAGCAACCGTTGCAGCGCAGCCGCCGACCACGGTCGCTGCTGCACGCAAGCGCGGCTAAAACAGCGTGCCCTGCCCCGGGTGCGGCGCCTGCGCGGCGCCCGCCTGGCGCACTGTCTGCTGCAGCTGCTGGGCGCGCCAGGCCTCAAAACCGCGCCAATCCATCTCTTGCCGCTCGCGCCCATAGCCCAGCTGCGCGCAGGCCCGCACAAAGCGCTGGCGCACCAGGTCGGCCCACAGGCCCTGGCCTTTCATGCGGCTGAACGACTGGCTGTCATAGCTCTTGCCGCGCAGCCGGTCGGCCTCGCTGATCTGGTGCAGGTCGCGCACCCGCTGCATTACCCTGGCTGCGCGCTGCGGGTAATGGGCCTGCAGCCACTGCTGGAACACGCCGTTGAGCTCCCAAGGCAGGCGCAGCACGGTGTAGAAGGCCGTGGTGGCGCCGGCCTCGCGCGCGGCCGCCAGCACCTCTTCCATGTCCTCGGTCAAAAACGGAATATGGGGTGCGACGCTCACCCCGACCGGAATGCCGGCCTCCGCCAGTTGGCGTATGGTGCGCAGCCGCCGGTGCGGCGCCGCAGCCCGGGGCTCGAGCAGGCGGGTCAGCTGTGGGTCCAGGCTGGTGATCGTGATGTAGACGGCCGCCGCATTCTTGCGCGCTGCAGCGGCGATCAGGTCGATATCGCGCTCCACCGCACTGCTCTTGGTGATCAGTGAAAAAGGATGCTCGGCCTCACTGAGCACCTCGATCAGCTGCCGCGTCAGGCCCAGCTCCCGCTCGATGGGCTGGTAGCAATCGGTGGCCGAGCCGATATTGAGCGAGGCCGGCTGGTAGCGCGGGCGGCTGATCTCGGCCTTGAGCACCTGGGCAATATTGGTCTTGGCAAACAGCTGGGTTTCAAAATCCAGCCCCGGCGAGAGGTTCAGGTAGCTGTGGTACGGCCTGGCATAGCAGTAGATGCAGCCATGCTCGCAGCCCCGGTAGGGGTTGACCGAGTGATCAAAGAAGATATCGGGTGAGTCGTTTTTCTGGATCGCGCTGCGCGCCCGCTCCGCGTGCACCTGGGTCGGCAGGCTCTCGGCGTCCTGCTGCCACCAGGCGCCTTCTTCCAGATCCAATTCTGGCTCAGCGCCGACGGCCGCTTGAGCAGCTGCTGGGGTCCAGCCATCGTCGGCCCATTCCCGCACATCGCTGGCAAAACGGTGGCGGGGCGTGCCAACCGCGCCGCGCCCCTTGCGGGCCACCGGCAGTGGCACACGCACCGGCACAGGCCCGTCCAGCTCGTCCGCGCAGCGGTGCAGGGTCTGCGCGTCTTCAAACGGGGCAGAGTCAACGGTGTGGGTGGAGGGATGGCGGGCAGGCATACTAACGGATTATGACTGTTTTTATATACAGTATTTCATGCATTGTCCGCCATCCCGGCAGCCTCTGCAAGCGCCGCCTGCACCAGGGCTATTCGCACCGTTTTGGTGCGAAATGGGGCATAGCCTACATTCGGGGATTACATACTCCGGAGGAAGTTTTCATGTCTCGCAAACCCCAACTCATCCTGTCATCCCTGGATGTGGACCGCCTGGAAGCGCTGCTGGAGGCCATGCCGGCCAGTGCCTTCCCCGGCAAGGCGGATCTGGAGGCCGAGATTGCCCGCGCCGATATCGTGGAGCCCAGCGATATTCCGCCGGATGTGGTGACGATGAACTCCAGCGTCAACTTCGACATTGCCGAATCGGGCAAGCAGTTCCAGCTGACCCTGGTCTACCCCAAGGACCTGGACGACACCAGCAGCAAGATTTCGGTATTTGCACCGGTGGGCAGTGCGCTGCTGGGCCTGGCGATTGGCGACCAGTTGGCCTGGCCCTCCGTGGGAGGAAAGACCATGACCGTGCGCGTGACCGGCATCAGCTACCAGCCCGAGCGCGCTGGCGATCTGCACCGCTGAGCGGCCAACAGACCAGCGCCGGCAAAGGGCGTGCTTACATCGACAAGCGTGCGCCCACCAGGGTCACCAGCAGACCGCCGCCGACCAGGCCCAGCTCCCAGCGGGCCACCGAGCGCAGGCTGGGCGTGCGCGCCTCCACCCCCAGGTAGAGCGCGCGCCCGGCCAGCAGCGACAGCGCAAAGGCCAGGCCCATGCCCAGCCAGTTGAGCCAGGGCTGGCTGGGCCAGACATGCGAGACCACCGCGTTGCACAGCACCACGATGGAAAAGTGCACCAGAAACACCGAGTAGCCCATTTGGCCGAGCGACTGCAGCCAGCGCACGGTCGCCTGGCGGCCCAGCCAGTCGACCAGGCGGCTGTCGTGCGGCAGGCGCGTCAGCCACAGCAGCGCGACGGCGCCGCACAGCGCCACCGCGATGCGCAGGCGGAAATCGACCTCCAGTGACACGAGACCCAGCGCCAGCAGACAGGCCGTCCAGGACCAGGGCTTGGCGCTTTGGCTGCCCCAGAAGGCCAGCATGCCCATGCCATAGGCACCGATAAAGTAGACAAACCACATGTCCAGCTCACTGTGGCGGTTGAACACCAGGAGCGACATGGCCGTCAGCGCCAGAACCACCCACTGACCCAGCTGCAGGCCCAGCCACTGGCGGGCCCAGCGGCGGCTCCATGCAAACAGCAAGGTGACGGCGGCAAACAGCTGGAAGTCAATCGCCACGTACCAAACGCCGGCCGACAGCGCATCTTCGCCGCTGATGTCCTGCAGCATCAGCGCATTGGCGATCAGCTGCTGCCAGGTAGGCTCGGCGGGGACGGAGTCGTGGGCAAACCAGGGCCGCACCAGCGCTGCGATGAGCACGGCCAGCAACAGCGCGACGGAGTAAGGCGCGAGCAGGCGCAGCGCGCGCTGGCCGATCTTGGCCAGCGGGCTGCCAAAGCGGGCCACACCTTGCGGGGCCAGGCTGGCCGCCGACAGAAAGCCGCCCATGACCAGAAAAATCTGCACGGCAATGCGCGCATATTCCGCCAGCCAGTCAATGATGCCGGGGGTGACTTGCGCTGCGACATCCGACATCGGGCCGTAGAAAGCCAGGTGGTGCCAGACGATGGCAGCACAGCAAGCCCCTTTGGTCATGTCCAGCCACAGATTTCGTTTGTTATGGGTTGTTGTGGTAGGCAAGATAGTCTCTGGCCAGCGACACCACAATGGGCAAGCCATGGCAGCGCAGGCTGGCAATGTTCTGACAAAGGTGTGGCACCGCGCGCGCAGTGCCACTGCATGTGTAACGCCTGGGGATCCGCGCCCGTTGACGCTGCCGCCCCGCTGATCGAGCGAAATCTGCCTTCTTTACACGGCGCCGGGTGGTTGGCCGGGTGGCGGCGGCCTGGGCATTTCAGTGCTTCCAGAAAAAACCGATAATCACAGCCATGAAACAAGCCCCAACGCCGCTGCCCGAGCTCACCCGCCAATTCGTGTCACATTTTGGCGAGATGGGCAGCCGCTGGGGCATCAACCGCACCGTGGGCCAGATCTACGCGCTGATCTTTCTCTCGCCCCAGCCGATCAATGCCGACGAGATTGCCGAGGGCCTGTCGTTCTCGCGCTCCAATGTCAGCATGGGCTTGAAGGAGCTGCAATCCTGGCGCCTGGTGCATATGCGCCACCAGCCGGGCGACCGGCGCGAATACTTTGAAGCGCCGGCTGATGTCTGGGAGATCTTTCGCACCCTGGCCGAAGAGCGCCGCCGCCGCGAGATCGAACCCACGCAGTCGATGCTGCGCTCGGCCCTGCTGCAGGAAACCCATTCCGCCGATGAGCAGTACGCCCAGCAGCGCATGCAGGAGATGTACGACCTGATCGACAAGCTGATGACCTGGTTTGACGATGTGCAGCGCCTCAACCCCGACACCGCCCTGCAGCTGATGGGCATGGGCAGCGCCGTCACCCGGGTGCTGACCCTCAAGGACCGGCTGACCGGAAAATCGCCCGCCCGCAAGGAAGGCAACGACTGAGATGCTGGCCCTGCAAGCGCCGGCTGCCATTGCCCAGCGGCTCTGGCCCGGCAGCACCTGGCCCGCTGTGGTGCCTGGCCTGATGCCCGGTCATGGCCTGCCCACGACCGAGATCGCCGGCGATTTTGTGCTGCTGGACCACCTGGCCGCGGCCCAAGAGACCTGGGGGCGCGACGCCCCGTTGGCCATGCTGGGCCAGGACTGGTGGGTGTTTGCCTGCTCGGGCACCGGTGACGCCTGGCTGCTGAGCCGTGACCAGCAGCAGGCCGTCGCCTTTCTGGACCACGGTGCCGGGCCTGATGCCCTGCCCCAGCCGCTGGGTATCGATGCCGGGCAATGGCTGCAGCTGGCCGATCTGATGGCGCAGCTCGAAGCTGCGCAAGACCAGGGGCTGGACCAGGGGCAGGATGTGGTACTGCAAGCCTTGGCGCTGATGGAGCAACTGACACCAGGCTTATCCGCCCACTATCCCTACACGCTGGCCTAACGCGCTGGCACAGCAGTGGCTGTCTTGGGCGCCAGCACAATGCGCAGGCCTTGCTCCTGCACCTCCATGCGCTCGACCGTATAGCCCAGGCCTTGCAGCAGCATGCGCTGGCTGGCCGGCAGCTCATAGACCAGCAGGCCTTGCAATACCTGCTCGGCCAGGCGGGGTGCATAGGTCTGGAACATGCCCTGGTAGGCAGCAGGCACGCCCTGCATCTGCAGCTGCTGCACACGCACGTTGTGCAGGCGAATGCTGGCGTCGGCGTCATCGAAGGCCAGGCCAAAATCCAGGGTCATCTGGCCAGGGTATTCGTTGCCCATCAGCTTCTCGGTCACCCAGATATCGAAGGCGGCTCGCAGGCTGTTGCTGGCTGCCAGCAATTGCACGCTGGGCTTTTGCAGCTGGATGACGACCATGCCCTGCCAGGAGCGGGCCAGCGGAAACTTCGCAGCGACTGCCTGCTGCAGTTGCGCCTGGCTGATGCGGATGCTGCGTGCACCGGCAGGCAGGCTGGCATCGGCAGCCTGCGCCACGCTGGTCATAAGGCCAGCCCCAGCCACCAAGGCAGCGGCAGCCCATACCAGGCAGCGGCGGCGCTGCAGCGGCTGGGGGGCACCCTGGGCAAAAAACTGATTCTCCATCGCATCACACCGTAGCCGTCAAGCGCGGTTGGACAGCGCCGCAGGGCCAAAGTTCAGCCCAGGCGGCCGGTGTAGGTATCTGCGCGTTACGCCGCCTGTGCAGGGGCTGACGCGCGGCTCGGGCCGCCAGCCAGCAGCGCGTCGCGGGCGTCGAAGTACTCGCGCTTGAGCCGGGCCACCAGCTCGGCAGCGGGCACCACCTGCTTGATGGCGCCGATGCCCTGGCCACTGCCCCAGATGTCTTTCCAGGCCTTGCGCTCCTTGCCAAAGCTCATCGAGCTGGGGTCGGAGACCGGCAGGTTGTCCGGGTCCATGCCAGCTGCGCGGATCGACGGGCTCAGGTAGTTGCCATGCACGCCAGTAAAGAGGTTGCTGTAGATGATGTCGTCCGAGTTGGAGCTGACGATCATCTGCTTGTACTCTTCGACGGCTCGCGCCTCATCGGTGGCGATAAAGGCCGAGCCGATATAGGCAAAGTCGGCGCCCATGGCCTGGGCTGCCAGCACCGCACGGCCATGGGCAATGCTGCCCGACAAGGCCAGCGGGCCGTCAAACCATTCACGGATTTCCTGCACCAGCGCAAACGGGCTCTTGATGCCCGCATGGCCACCGGCACCAGCGGCCACGGCAATCAGGCCATCGGCCCCCTTGTCGATGGCCTTGTGTGCAAAGCTGTTGTTGATGATGTCGTGCATCACCACACCGCCCCAGGAATGGGCGGCCTGGAACACGTCCTCGCGTGCACCCAGCGAGGTGATCAAAATGGGCACCTTGTACTTTTCGCACAGCGCCATGTCATGCTCCAGACGCTCGTTGGTCCGGTGCACGATCTGGTTGATGGCAAATGGCGCGGCGGGCTGGTCTGGGTGGGCGCGGTTGTGCGCGGCCAGGGTTTCGGTGATTTCGGCCAGCCAGTCATCGAGCTGCTCGGCCGGGCGGGCATTGAGCGCCGGCATGGAGCCGACGATGCCGGCCTTGCACTGCGCAATCAGCAACTGCGGGTTGCTGACGATGAACAGCGGCGAGCCGATGACCGGGAAAGGCACGTTCTGCAACGCGCCGGGAAGTTTGGACATACAAGGTCTCCTTCAAAGGGCAAAAGCCTGCTGCGTCGCTTGGGCGGCGCAGACCCCGTGCACCTTGGCCCAGGCGCACGGGGGGCTTTGTGTGGGGGCATGGCGCTCAGAAGCTGTCCTGCGGCAGCGCCATCACCGGGGCCGCACCATGCAGGATTTCTTCACGCAATGCCGAGGTTTTTACCAAAATATGCGTGGCATAGAAATGCGCGGTTGTCACCTTGGCTTCGAGAAACGCCTTGTCGCCCGCGCCTTGGCTCAGTTGCTGCTCGGCTGCCAGCAAGGCCCGGCCCATCTGCCAACCGGCCACCAGATTGCCCGCCAGCATCAGATACGACACGCTGGCCGCAAACACATCGTTGGGCGCCGTCTTGCTGCCGGCCACCACGTAGTCGACCACGGCCAAAAAGTCCTGCCGCGCCTGCGCCAGCGCACGCACAAAAGCCTGGGCAGCGCCCGAGCTGCTGGCCTTCAGCGCCTGCTCGGTCTGCGCAATCTGGCTGGCGATGCCACGCGCAGCCTGGCCGCCGTCGCGCGCGGTCTTGCGGCCCACCAGGTCATTGGCCTGGATGGCGGTCGTGCCTTCATAGATGGTCAAAATCTTGGCATCGCGGTAGTGCTGGGCGGCGCCCGTCTCCTCGATAAAGCCCATGCCGCCGTGCACCTGCACGCCCAGGCTGGTCACCTCCTGGCTCATCTCGGTGCTGTAGCCCTTGATGAGCGGCACCATGAATTCGTAGAACGCCTGGTTGTCCTGGCGCACCTGCTGGTCGGGATGGGCATGGGCGGCATCAAAGGCGGCAGCTGCCGTCAAGGCCATCGCGCGGCAGCCTTCGGTGTAGGCGCGCATGGTCATCAGCATGCGGCGCACATCGGGGTGGTGGATGATGGTGGCGCTGCCGGCCACACTGCCATCGACCGGGCGGCTTTGCACACGCTCCTTGGCAAAGGCCGCTGCCTGCTGGTAGGCCCGCTCGGCAATGGCCACGCCCTGCAGGCCCACGGCATAGCGGGCCGCGTTCATCATGATGAACATGTACTCCAGGCCCCGGTTCTCTTCGCCCACCAAGAAGCCGGTGGCACCACCGTGGTCGCCATACTGCAGCACACAGGTGGGGGAGGCCTTGATGCCCAGCTTGTGCTCGATGCTCACGCAGTGCACATCGTTGCGCGCGCCCAGCGTGCCATCGGCATTGACGAGGAACTTGGGCACCACAAACAGGCTGATGCCCTTGACGCCCTCGGGCGCCCCCACCACCCGGGCCAGCACCAGGTGCACGATGTTCTCGGCCATGTCGTGCTCACCGTAGGTGATGAAAATCTTGGTGCCAAAGACCTGGTAGCTGCCATCGCCCTGCCGCTCGGCACGTGTGCGCACCAGCGCCAGGTCCGAGCCGGCCTGGGGCTCGGTCAGGTTCATCGTGCCGGTCCACTGGCCGGAGACCAGCTTGTCCAGGTAGGTCGTTTTCAGCGCATCGCTGCCGGCGGTGAGCAAGGCCTCAATCGCGCCATCGGTGAGCAAGGGGCAGAGCGCAAAGCTCATGTTGGCGCTGTTGAGCATCTCCACGCAGGCCGCGCCAATCGTCTTGGGCAAGCCCTGGCCGCCGGCATCCACAGGGTGCTGCAGGCCCTGCCAGCCGCCTTGCACATACTGCGCAAAGGCCTCCTTGAACCCCGCCGTGGTGCTGACCTGGCCATCCTTCCAGGTCGAGGGCTGCAGGTCTCCCACCACATTCAGCGGCGCCACCACCTCTTCGTTAAAGCGTGCGCATTCCTCCAGCACGGCCTGCGCCGTCTCCAGCCCCGCTTCTTCAAAACCGGGGATCTGTGCCACCTGGTCGATGCGGGCCAGGTGCTCCATCGCAAACAGCATGTCCTTGACAGGTGCCTTGTAGCTCATCGTTGTCTCCTCGTCTTATCGTCTTGTCATTGCTCGTGGTTCGGGTGCGCCGCACACACAAAAAAAGGCATCCCCCAGGGGATGCCTTGATGTGCTTTTGCCTACCACCACGCTGCCCCTCACATCCAGCGTCAGCGGGATGCTGTGGCGGCGTGGGGTGGTTGCAGGCACGTTTTTACAGCTTGCTGGCCATCTCGGGCACAGCCTCAAACAGATCGGCCACCAGGCCATAGTCGGCCACGCTGAAGATCGGCGCTTCTTCGTCCTTGTTGATCGCCACGATCACCTTGGAGTCCTTCATGCCGGCCAGATGCTGGATCGCGCCCGAG